>MGDB01000107.1:37986-46560 GCA_001790645.1 Candidatus Schekmanbacteria bacterium GWA2_38_11 | reverse complement strand
TTGACATATTTTACAGACGGTTATAACTTTTCTAAAAAATCTCCTCTATAGTTAAGGAGCCTTACCATGAAAAAACTTGTTTTCCTGTCTCTGATTTTTTTCTTCACTATTTCCCTTTTGGTTACTGTTTCCTTAGCAGATGAACAGACAAAATTTGTAGGTTCAAAAAATTCTAACAAATACCACTTTCCCGATTGCAAATGGGCACAAAAGATAAACCCAAAAAACCTTGTAACCTTTACCTCAGTAGAAGAAGCAAAAAAGGCTGGATATATTCCTTGCAAGGTGTGCAAACCACCAGAGAAATGAGATAAATCAAAGGAGATAATGAATGAGAAAATTACTTTTATTATTTTTATGTTATTTATTTTTTAGTGGTTGTGCTGGATATCCAAAAGCCTTAACATTTAATGAAATTGTAATTCCTACACCAGAATATACATCAGAAGAAGGCCGGGTTTAAAGATTTCCGTTTCCATGATTTGAGACATTCGTTTACAAGCTGGCTTCTAATGCAGGGAGTTGATCTTACAACTGTATCACGTCTTTTAGGGCATAAGAGTTTAGTCATGACTCTTAGATATGCTCACCTTGCACCAGAGCATAAAAAAGTTACAGTAAATAAAATTGGTGAAATAGTATAAAGAAGCTGTGGGGAACTCAGGTTATAGTCAAGAATCGGTCAAGGAAGAAAATTTAAAAATTCTCTCTATAGGAACAAGTCATTGAAAAACAAAATGCCGGGAGACGGAATCGAACCGCCCACACGAGGATTTTCAGTCCTCTGCTCTACCGACTGAGCTATCCCGGCAACCAAAGTGAATGTGTTAAATCATGCTATATATTCAAATCTCGATAGACGGGGTTTTCGCTCGACTAAACTCACGACGCAGTCTAACCCCCTTTTAGCGGGATGGTTCGACAAACTCACCATGCTACATCCTGAGCTTGCCGAAGGATCCGTCTATCGGATTTAATGAAACTACCGTAGGGTCGGGCTCTGTCCCTGCCTGCCCCAGATTTGTTATTATTTTTCAGAGGGCATGAGGAGAATCAACCCCAGAAGGAGTTTCCCACAATTGTGGGAGAGCCTTTTCAGGCTCGATAGGCGGCCCCTACCTGCCTACCGTCAGGCAGGCAGTAAAATTATTTTATGTTTTTCAACACCTTGTTTAAATATTCTATGTGGGTTTTCTAAATTAGCTACAGCAAAAAGTCAAGCCAAAAACCACTTTTAACTTATAACGCATTACTGATAACTGATAAATTTTTTAGTTTTTAGAACTTCCTTTTTTTTTAATGATCTGTTAGAATAAATAAATTTGTCACTATTCATATCCACAATGTCTGCTGCAGGGAGAAAGATGCAATGGGTTTTAAGAGGGGATTTTCATGAGTTATAGAATCATAAAAGAGAACGAAAATTAGCGGGACGAGAATGTTCCGCCTATCGATAAGCGGGGTTTTCTAACCCCGCATTTTCTGACCAAACAAGAGGAGAGAGCCATGTATCTTGTGGGAGATATATTTGTAAGTGAGATATTGAAAAAACCTGTCTTAGACAGGGCTGGCGAAGAGATTGGAAAGATAAAGGATTTTCTTATTAAAACAGGTGAGATCTTTCCCTGGATTTCATCCATTTTGATTACCTCAAAAAAAATGGGTCCTGCGTTGATACCGTGGGAAGATATAAACCTGTTTAATAGAAGAATAATATCTGTAAAAAACCTTGCAACGGAAATAATAAGGCAGGAGGTTTCAGATGATGACCTTCTGATATGCAGGGACATTCTGGACAAACAGATTGTTGATATTGATGGAGTAAAAGTTGTCAGGGTAAATGATATTAAACTGGAAGAGATTGAAAATAATCTGTGTCTGATTGCAATCGATGTTGGTCTCAATGGAATTTTGAGGCGTCTCAGTATTGAGCAAGGTGCAAAAGGATTGTGGAAACTATTTGGTTACACCCTTACATCAAAATTAATAAGCTGGGATTATCTGCAATCTCTTGAACCAAAGCTTACAAAGCTGACTTTAAAGGTCAGCCGGAAAAAGATTTCTGAACTTCATCCCGCAGACATAGCCCATATAATCAGTCAGATCCCTTTGAAGGAGAAGACAGTTCTTTTTGACTCCCTTGATCCTGAAATGGCTGCTGAGGCACTCCACGAACTTGAACCTGAAACCCAGGCAAACATTATAGAGGGAATGGATAAGGAACAGGCAACAGACATTTTAGAACGTATGCCTCCGGATGAAGCAGCAGATGTTTTGGGAGATTTACCCGAAGCAAAGGCACAGGAGTTGCTGAACCTAATGGAAGAGGAGGAAGCAGAAGATGTCCAAGAACTTCTGGAACACGATGATGATACTGCCGGCGGGCTAATGACAACTGAATATCTCGGATTTACACCAGATATGACTGTGGAAGAAGCCTTTACAAACCTGCGTTTAATGCTTCCTGATGTTGAGCTGATATACTATATTTATATTATAGATGATGATGAACATCTCCTCGGTGTACTTTCCCTCAAGGATTTAATAATGTCAAACCCGCAGAAGAATATTGCTGAGATAATGAGGACAAAGATCAAAACTGTTACTCCGGAGACAGACCAGATGGAAGTGGCAGAGCTTATCTCTAAATATAATTTGTATGCTGTCCCTGTAGTTGATAAAGAAAAAAAGTTATTAGGTATTGTTACAATTGATGATATTGTTGACTTGGTTCTCCCTCCTTCATCCAGAAAGAAACGCCAGAGAGCCTGAGGCTGAAAATGAAAATTCTTGGAAAGTTAAAAAGAAGAAAGCTGCTTCTGTTCCTCTCAATATTGGGGCCCGGAATCATTGCAGCCAATGCTGGTAATGATGCCGGCGGGATTGCCACTTATTCCATAGCCGGAGCCCATGAAGGCTATAAACTGCTCTGGCTTCTTTTTTTAATAACTTTGGTATTGGCTGTGGTACAGGAGATGTCAGCAAGGATGGGCGTAGTTACAGGAAAGGGTCTGGCAGATCTTATAAGAGAAAGGTTTGGGGTAAAAGTAACTATCTTAACAATGATTCTGCTTCTCTTTGGAAACCTTACAGTGACAGTTTCAGAATTTGCAGGCATTGCAGCTTCTTTAGAGCTTTTTGGCGTAAGTAGATATATATCAATTCCCCTGTCTGCGATTCTGATCTGGGCTCTTGTTGTTAAAGGAAGCTACAGGGTTGTGGAAAGGGTAATGCTTTTTTTCTGCCTTATTTATGTTTCTTATATTATATCGGGTTTCCTGGCAAAGCCGCCCTGGCTTCACGTAATGACACAGCTTGTGACTCCAAATTTCAGATATGACTCAAAATTCATAACCTTATTTATAGCTGTTATCGGGACTACCATAACTCCATGGATGCAGTTTTATCTGCAATCTGCAGTTGCAGATAAAGGAATAAAGGGCGAGAATTATAATTATGCCAGATTAGATGTATATGTTGGCTCTTTTATTACAGACTTTATTGCTTTTTTCATAATAGTAGCGGCTGCCGCTACCTTATATGTAAACCATGTGGATATCAATTCAGCTTCAGATGCAGCACTGGCGTTAAAACCTCTGGCTGGAAAATATTGCTCCATACTCTTTGCAATAGGTCTTTTAAATGCTTCGATTCTTTCAGCTTTAATACTTCCTCTTACAACTGCGTACGCCTTGTCAGAGGCATTTGGATGGGAATCAGGGATAGACAAGAAATTCAAAGAAGCCCCACAGTTTTTGAGTTTCTATACGATTTTTATTATCATTGGTGCATTGTTTATTCTATTACCAAATCTTGATTTAATATTGATAATGCTTTTTGCCCAGACAATTAATGGGATACTCCTTCCAATAATTCTGATTATAATGCTGATACTTATTAATGATAAAAGCATTATGGGAGAACATGTAAACACCAGGTTCCTAAACATTGTCACTGGAGGAATGGCCGGTGTTTTAATCATCTTAACTATCCTTCTTATTGCAAGCACCTTTTTTCCAGATCTTTTCTGACCGCTTTCCCGCTAATTGCCTTATAACTAACAACGTAACTCCACTTTGCGGGTAAGGGAGGCTACCTGCCTGCCGGCAGGCAAGTAGCCTCCCTACAAAGGAGTTCTGGTTAAAGAACCCAATCCTAACCGATGGAATAGAGGTAGATTTCCTGACCTGTCGTAAAAGATTTCAAAGAATGGCGACTAAAGTCGCCCTTACCCATATAAAAGAAATACTTATAATGAGATTTCTGAAAAAGTCTGGTTTTATGATGTTCTGGTTGACAAATATCTTTTTTTAGGGCAGTTATCTCAAAAATCAATTTTCCATTAGAGCGTTCTTCTGGTAATTGGCAAGACCATTGCCAGCGAGTGAGAACTTTAGTTTGACTTTTTGCGGCACAAAAGGTTTAAGGGGACAAGGAGGGGGATTTGGTTTTTGCTTGAACCTTTATCTATTTAAATTTTTTAACCGTGGTATTAAGGAGAAGGTTATGAATGAAAAGGTTTTTGATGAAGCAGAGCTTAAAAAATTTGACGGCAAAGAAGGGCGGAAGGCTTATGTAGCGGTTAATGGCAAGGTCTATGATATAACGGAAAGTGATTTGTGGCAGGACGGCGAGCACGGCGGGATACATGTTGCAGGACAGGATTTGACTGATGAGATTGATAACGGTCCCCACGGAGAAGATATAATGGAGAATTGGCCGGTAGTAGGGACATTTAAGAGTTAAAAATTTTAAATCCTAAATTAGAAATTTTTAAAAATATTGAGTAACAGAATAGATAAATAAATCTGACCTATTGTTTTAAGGTGTTAAAAGTAATGAATTTGTAAAAAATAGCTGAGGCATCTTGCCTCGGTTCTGTTTCTTAAAAATCCAGGAGATATATTGTAATGAAAATTTTAAGAGAATATATGCTGGCTATGTGTTCAAAAAGGGAGCGAGTTAAATGACAAAAAAGTCTTTAGTCATCGTTGAATCACCTGCTAAGGCAAAGACAATTAATAAATTAATCGGGTCAAGCTATACAGTCAAGGCCTCAGTTGGCCATATTAAAGACCTTCCTAAGAGTAAAATTGGTGTGGAAATAGAGAATGACTTCAAGCCTCATTATGTTGTGATTAAAGGGAAGAGCAAGGTAGTAAAGGAACTGAAGGAGGCTGCTAAAAAGGCAAAAGATATATTTTTAGCTCCAGACCCTGACAGGGAAGGGGAGGCAATTGCATGGCATATAGCATCCGAACTTGGGGGAGATAAGAAAAAGATTTACAGGGTGCTTTTTAATGAAATAACCAAAAAAGCCTTAGAAAGCGCATTCAAAAATCCTGGAGAGATAGACAAGAATAAAGTTGATGCACAGCAGGCACGGAGAGTTTTGGACAGACTGGTTGGCTATAAGATAAGTCCTTTGCTGTGGCGGAGGATTGGAAAAGGATTGTCTGCAGGGAGGGTTCAATCAGTTGCCCTCAGGCTTATCTGCGAGAGGGAAAGGGAGATAAAGGTTTTTGTAAAGGAAGAGTACTGGTCAATTACTGCGACCCTTGAGGGGAAAAATCCCCCTATATTTGATGCCAGGCTTATCAAGGTCAAAGGAGAAAAGGCTGAGATAAAGAATACAGAGGTTGCTGATAAGGTTGTTGAGGAGTTGAAGCGAAGTGAGTTCAGTGTCCAGAACATCGAAAAGAAGGAGAGAAAAAGAAACCCTGTTCCGCCGTTTATTACAAGTACACTGCAGCAGGAGGCTTTCAGGCACTTCCACTTTTCAGCAACAAAGACAATGGTAATTGCACAGCAGCTTTATGAAGGGTTGAATGTTGGAGGAGAAGGTGTTGTCGGCCTTATAACTTATATGAGAACCGACTCTACAAGGATTTCAACCGAAGCCCAGTCTGAAGCAAGAGGCCTGATTGCCGGGAGATACGGAAAGGAATACTTGCCGGATGCCGCTCCTGTCTACAGTACAGGCAAAAATGCCCAGGATGCCCACGAAGCTATCAGGCCCACATATGCTGAAAAAGTGGTAGAAGAATTAAAAGAATATCTAAATAAAGACCAGTTAAGACTTTATCAGCTCATTTGGCAGAGGTTCATAGCAAGCCAGATGAAGCCGGCCATTCTCGACTCAACAGTTATAGATATAAAAGCAGGTGATTACCTGTTAAGGGTTACCGGCTCTGTCTTAAAATTTGATGGATTCATGAGGGTTTACCTTGAAAAAAAAGACGAGGAGAAGGAGGCTGTTGAGGAGAATGGAGAATATAAGAAGGACGTTATCTTACCTCAGCTCAGCGTTTCTGAAATCTTAAAGCTCCATAAACTTTTGCCAGAACAGCATTTTACTGAGCCTCCTCCCCGTTATTCAGAAGCAACATTAATCAGGGAGCTTGAGAAGAAAGGGATAGGAAGACCGAGCACTTATGCGCCAATCATGGCAAAGATCCAGGACAGAAAATATACCCTGAAAGAAAACGGCAGGTTCAAACCATCAGAATTAGGCTTTCTTGTAACAGATATCCTTGTTGAAAATTTTCCTGATGTTTTAAATGTTGAGTTCACTGCCACAATGGAAGACCAGCTCGATAGGATCGAGGAAGGGAAGGTCAACTGGGTGGAGATTGTAAAAAATTTTTACCAGCCCTTTAACCAGGATCTGGAAAAGGCCCAGGAAAAGATGGAGGTAAAGGAAGAGCCGACTGATATTGTATGTGAGAAGTGTGGTTCATTTATGATGAAGAAATGGGGAAGGAATGGATTCTTTTTAGCCTGCCCTAAATACCCGGAATGTAGGAACACTAAAAATTTTACTCAGGATGAAAATGGCAGCATTATTCCCGTAGAAGAAAAAACGTTTGGTGAAAAATGCGAGAAGTGCGGCGGAGAGATGGTCATAAAGGTAGGGAGGTATGGCAAGTTCCTGGCCTGTTCCAATTATCCTGAATGCAAAAATACTAAACAGATTGTAGAAGATGATGAAGGAGCCGTTGAGATAAAAGATACACAGATCCTTGATGAGCTATGCCCTACCTGCACTAAACCACTTGCTGTAAAAAAAGGGAGATACGGGACTTTTGTTGCCTGCTCAGGATATCCTGAATGCAGGTTTATAAAACCGAAAGGGACCGGGGCCTTCTGTCCTGAGAAAGAGTGCGGAGGAGAACTGGTAGAAAGAAAGTCACGGAAAGGACTATTTTATAGCTGCAATAATTACCCTAAGTGTAAATTCGCTTTATGGGATAAACCAATTAATAAGAGCTGTCCTAAATGTAAATCCTCTTTTCTGGTTGAGAAGTTTTCCAAAAAAGATGGTATCAAAATAAAATGCATCTCTAAATCATGCGATTACGAAGAAAGGCCTGGGGAATAAAAAGCGTTAGATATTGGGTTTTCTTCTAATAAATTTCCTGCATTAAGTATCTAAAAATTTGTAGAAACAGGTTTTCACAGCTTGTTAATTCTATTTAAAAAATAGCATGCCTGAACAGGGTGTTGAAAAACGTAAAAACAATTTTACTGCCTGCCTGACGGTAGGCAGGTAGGGGCCTCATATCGAGCCTGAAAAGGCTCTCCCACAATTGTGGGAAACCCCTTCTGGGGTTGATTCTCCTCATGCCCTCTGAAAAAAATAACAAATTGGGGAGCAGAGACAGAGCCCACTCCTACCTGCCGGCAGTCAGGTAATTGTTGGTTAAGTTACCTTTTTTCAACAGCCTGTAAAGGCATATTTCTACATTACAATTTATTTTCACGAGAAATGAAAATTGTTGAATAGGGGAGGCTTTAGCCTCCCTAAAAATATCTTGCCAACGTGTTTAATTTAATATTAAATATTAATATGCAGAAGCACATAGAAAATTTTAAAAGATATCTTGATGAAGAGAAAGCTTTTTCAAGCCACACGTGCAGGAATTATTTGAGTGACTTATACCAGTTTTTTGATTTTTTGAAGGAGAAAGATGGATTCGGTTTTGAAGAGAACGGGGAAGAAGAGATAAAAAAAATAGATAGCTTCATGATAAGGGCTTTTCTAAGTTATCTGCTTAAAAAAGGAAACAGCAAATCTTCAATAGGAAGGAAATTAGCAACGTTAAGGACATTTTTTAAATTTCTTTGCAGGATCGGCAGATTAAAGAAAAATCCGGCTTTGGAAGTTAATACACCAAGAAAGGAAAAGCCGCTCCCATTCTTTTTAACGGTTGACGAGATGTTTCATTTGCTTAGCTCAAGCAGCGGCCAAGGGTTTTTAGGAAAAAGAGACTTAGCAGTACTTGAACTTCTTTATGCAACCGGTATAAGGGCTGAGGAGCTTATTTCCTTAAATTTGCAGGACATTGATTTTTCTTTGAACATGATAAGAGTAAAGGGAAAAGGGAAAAAGGAACGGATAGTTTTATTTGGTAGGACATCTTCAGAGGCATTGCAGGAATATATCAAGGCAAGGGAAGAACTGCTGAGAGGGAGTAGCTGTTTATCTGGAAATATCCGGGCGCTTTTTATTAATAAGAAGGTTGGGAGATTGACTACAAGGACTATCCAGAGAATAGTTAATAGATCGGTGGA
>MGDB01000107.1:35534-37941 GCA_001790645.1 Candidatus Schekmanbacteria bacterium GWA2_38_11 | reverse complement strand
TACCTTTGCAACTCATCTGCTTAATTCCGGAGTTGATTTGCGGGTGATTCAGGAACTTTTAGGGCATGTGAGCCTTTCGACAACGCAGAAATACACTCATGTTGGGATTGATAAACTAATGGAGATTTATGATAAGGCCCACCCAAGGGCAAAGGCTGGGGGTGAGAAAAATGCTTAAGGTTAGAGGTACGACAATTCTCGCAGTAAATCATAAGGGCAAAGTTGCTATGGGAGGGGACGGGCAGGTTACTCTCGGTAATGCCGTTATCATGAAGCACCAGGCGCGGAAAGTAAGGAGATTGTATCATGACCAGATAATAGCAGGTTTTTCCGGGGCATCAGCAGACGCTTTTACCCTGCTTTCAAGATTTGAAGGCAAGCTTGAACAGTTTCGTGGGAACCTCCCGAGGGCCGCAGTTGAACTTGCCAAGGACTGGAGGACTGACAAGGTACTCAGGAAATTAGAGGCATTGCTGGCAGTGGTGGATAAGGAGGATTCTTTAATTATATCCGGTACAGGGGATATAATTGAGCCGGATGACGGGATTATTGCTATAGGTTCAGGAGGTCCCTATGCACTGGCAGCAGCCAAGGCTCTCATTGCTCATTCGGATCTGTCAGCGAGGTCAGTAGTTGAAGAATCAATGAAAATAGCCGGTACAATATGCGTTTATACAAATCTGAATATTGTGATAGAAGAACTTTGAGAAGAGATTAACGGAGGTAAAATGGACTATCTAACCCCTAAACAGATAGTTGAAGAACTTGATAAATATATAGTCGGTCAGAATAATGCCAAGAGGGCTGTTGCTATTGCCCTGCGGAACAGGTGGAGGAGGCAGCAGCTTTCAGAAGAGCTGAGGGATGAAGTTGTTCCCAAAAACATAATTATGATAGGCCCTACAGGAGTTGGCAAAACAGAAATAGCAAGAAGGCTTGCTAAACTGGCACAGGCACCCTTTTTAAAAATCGAGGCTTCAAAGTTTACAGAAGTAGGGTATGTAGGCAGGGATGTAGAGTCGATGATCAGGGATCTGACAGAATTGGCTGTAAAGATGGTAAGAGATGAAGAGCAGGAAAAGGTTAAAGAAAAAAGCGTCCATCTTGCTGAGGAAAAGCTTTTAGACCTGCTCCTGCCCCCGGTCAGGAGAAAGGCGGAGACCGCCGGCAGTATTTCTTCTTTTGATCAGAAGGCTTATGAGGATGATTTTACAGCTACGAGAGAAAAAATGCGGGAACAGTTTAAAGCAGGAAAACTTGACAACCGTTACGTAGAGCTTGAGACTCCTGAAAGGTCTTTTCCGTCTATCATTGAGGTAATATCAAATACAGGAGGTTTTGAAGAGATAGACCTGAATATAAGGGATATGGTAGGAGGACTTTTCCCGAAAAAAATGAAGAAGAGGAAAGTCAAGGTTCCCGAAGCATTACAACTCCTGATGCAGGAAGAATCGCAGAAGCTCATAGATATGGACCAGGTCAATCGTCTGGCAAAGGAAAAGGTGGAGCAGGCAGGGATAATATTCCTTGATGAGATTGATAAAGTTGCAGGCAGGGAAACCGGCCAGGGCCCGGATGTTTCAAGAGAAGGTGTTCAGAGGGATTTGCTCCCGATTATTGAAGGAACCACAGTAGCTACGAAATACGGGCTGATAAAGACCGACCATATACTCTTTATTGCAGCAGGCGCATTCCATGTTTCCAAACCCTCGGACCTGATCCCAGAACTTCAGGGAAGATTTCCTATAAGGGTAGGCCTTGATTCACTGACTAAGGGAGATTTTGTCAGAATCTTAAAAGAACCAAAAAACGCTCTGACAAAGCAGTATATTGCCCTTTTGGAAACTGAGAAAATAAAACTTGAATTTCGCGATGATTCCGTTGAAGAGATAGCTGAGATAGCAACTATAGTTAATGAAAAAAATGAGAACATCGGAGCAAGAAGGCTCCATACGATAATGGAAAAACTTTTAGATGATATATCTTTTGATGCTCCGTCTCTTCAGGGCAGGGAATTTGTAATTGATTCTGAATATGTCAAAAAGAAATTGTCAGATGTTGTTGCTGATGATGATTTAAGCAGATATATCCTTTAACTCATCCTCAACCCATTTTAAATACTCTTTAGATCCGTCAACAATGGGAACAGTTATGATCTCCGGTAATTTATATGGGTGTAAAGAAAGAATTTTATCTTTGATCTCATCAAAGAGTTTTTTTTTAGATTTTGCAATCAGAATTAATTCAGACTCAGTAGAAACTTTTCCTTCCCATCTGAAGATAGAAGTAACTGATGGGATAATGTTGACGCATGCGGCTAATTTTTCTTCAATTAAGGCCTGAGCAATCTTTTTTGCTGCTGAATCTGAATTGACGGTTGTGATTATCATTATAAATTTATTTTCGC
>MGDB01000107.1:23103-35500 GCA_001790645.1 Candidatus Schekmanbacteria bacterium GWA2_38_11 | reverse complement strand
TTTAAGTCTTTTAGACTGTCAAAGTGCTTTAAAAGTTCAAGACACGGAGATGAAGAATAGTTTATTACCGGCAGTCAATTCAGCAGCTGATCCAGAAAATAGGAAAAGTATTTCCAACCCCTATCTTGCAGGGTTGGATTATTATAAAAAGGAGGATTTTAATAAAGCGATAGAGGAGTTTAAAAAAGCAAACAAGACTTTTCCTAAAATAGAGGACTATTCTTTATATTATTTATTTAAGATACACAAGCGTAGAGGTGAATATGATGAATGTAAAAAAGATTATGAAATTTTAGTAAGAGAATTTCCACAGAGCAGGTGGATTGAAGAATGTATGTACAATATGGGGGAAATTTATTTTAAACAGGAGGAATGGAAGGAATCAGTCAAATCATTTTATGAATTTAACAAAAAATTCCCAAGAAGCGATTTCATTTCAACCTCTTTTTTTAAAATGGGGCTTTCTTTTGCTGCTTTTGGTGAAAAAGATAGGGCAAAGGAGGTGTTTACTTTTTTGTGGCTTTACTATCCCTGGACCTATGAAAGTAAAGAAGCTGAAAATTATTTAAAAGAAAACATATACAAGGTTAAAACACTTGAGGATATAGTCCCTCCATCCGAGCTTCTAATAAGGGCCAAGAAGCTTTTTGAGGTGGGCAGATTCAGAGAATCTGCTTCGATTTTAAAGCATATCTTAAAAGGGGATTTTGAAAGGTATTATAAACTAAAAGCATTGAAGAGAGTTGCAGAATGTTATGAAAAGGAGAAAGAATATTTGCAAGCACTGGATGCATACAAAAAGCTTATTGCAGAATTAGAAAAAGATAAAGATCAAAAGGAATTGCCAGAAATCTATCTGCGCTTAGCAAAGACCTGTTACCAGTTAAATTATGATGAAGAATTTAACTTGGTTGAAAATACTTTATTAAAGAGTTTCCCTGATAGTCCAATAAAAAAGGACTTTTTATATATTGCAGGGAGGTATCGAGAGGATGAAAGAAAATATTATAACGCCCTTAATGCTTTTGATAAAGTCTTAGGGATTGATGTTGACGGGGTCTACGCTGAAGAAGCCCTCTGGCATATTGGCTGGATTTATTACTTGAAGGGAGATTTTGAAGCCTCATCCAAATATTTTCTTAAACAGAGAGAAATTCTTAAAAAGCAGGAAAACATAGATAAAGCAATTTACTGGTATTTTAAATCTTTAGAGAAAAACAAGGGAGGAGTGAATGCCTTAAAAAAAGCTCTTAAGGGGACTTTACAAGATGATTCAAATTACTATGGAATACTGTGTAAAAATAAATTAGCCGGGAAAGAACTACCTTTTTACTATGACCGGGATCGCTTTGATAGGTATCAAAAAGTTATCTCCGAAAATATTTCTGATTCATATTTAAAGTTATCTGAAAAGATCTGGTCAGAAGCTATAAGGAGGGCTTTCCCTGAAGAGACAAAATATTTTATTGAGAGGGCTACGATCTTAAGGGAGATGAACTTAATTGATGACCTTATTGCAGAATTAAAATATGCCCGCAAAACAATTCCAGAATCTGATAAAAAGAGTTTAATGAATTTGGCTGAAATATTTTGGGCGTCAGGTGATTATTATACTTCTATAAAGATTTTAGGTGAAGTTCAGAAATCTTTTCAAATAATCAAAGATGAAGAGTTTAAAAGAATGGTTAAAATATTTTATCCTCTGCCATACATGGAGAAGGTTTATAAATATTCTTATGATTTTGGAGTGGATCCCTTTTTAATATTAGCCATCATCAGACAGGAAAGCCTTTTTAATCCTCATGCTTTATCTCCAGTTGGAGCAATGGGTCTATTCCAACTGATGCCTGCTACAGCGGTACAAATTTTACAGGAAGGCAGAATCCTAGATTTTAAAGAAGGACAACTATATGATAAAGACATTAGTATTTATATCGGGACTAAATATATTAAAAATCTTTTAGAAAAATATAATAACAATTTAGTATTTACAATAGCTGCGTATAATGCAGGTGAACATAAAATAAAGGAGTGGAGTTCACGATTTGCTGATAGAGAGATAGATGAATTTATTGAATCAATCCCTTATCCTGAAACTAAAAATTATGTAAAGAAAGTAATTACAAATTATGAGAACTATTACAGAATATATGGTAAGGAAGAAGATGAGTTAATGTCAAATGGCAAAGCTCAAAATTCAAATGAACCCTAAAGCTCAAATAACTAAACCATACCGTATTTGGGTTTTGACATTCATTTGATATTTAGATTTTAACTCTGAATTTGGGTTTATAATCTATTGCAATTTAAAACAAGTCTAATGAAATTAGCACAATGGGTTGAGCGTTGATAGATATTTTGCGAGATAAATTTTATCAAATTCAGAGATATTTGTAATCTTGATTCCGGACGTAAATTTCTCACCTTCTGGGTCCTCCCGACTATCTGTACGACAGATTTTTCCCCATAAATATAGGTTATTATTATCTAAGAATGGCTCTATTTCCAAGATTGAGTTAATATAGTATGGAGATAAATGTTCTATAAGAAGACCTGAGAGGCTGATATTAAGAATTTTTGCTTTTTCCTTCTGATCCTTTACCCAGCTTTCACCTAACATTGAACAATGAGCTGGTGCAAAGACATTAAATCGGGGTTCCTTCCTTTTTTCATCAAACCTTGTGATTTCTTCTATCATTTTAGGATAGTCTTTTACATCTTTCAAGTCCATGAATCTATCAAGAAAAATTTGATTTTTTAAGAAATTATTCCAGTAAATATTAATCTTCTGCCTTTTTTTATCATCTTTAGTGAGGTGTTCATAAGACTCAATTGAGTGGAAAAGAACCATGCAGATGGTCTTGGAAGGTGGAGATTTTTTTACATGTAAATCAATGCCTTTGATAGACCTGCCAAGGAACATCAGTGGTTCTGATATGTCAAGGAAGGAGCAGTAATTAACACACAGAGGAAAAACGCTCTTTGAAAAAAATTCTTCCTCCTTTTCAATTAACTCATTTCCTTTTTTTGACCAAAATTTCTGCAAATTTTGAAATTCTCTTAATGCAGCACTTGTATTAAGAATCTTAGGTGACTTTAATATTAAAGTTCCAACTTCAGTGAAGAGATGATCTATTGTTTCAGATTTTAAGTTTAATTCAATTATATCCGGAATGTGTTGCTCCTTTTCTTCAGAGGAAGAGGACATTTTATTGCCTTAAAAATAAATCTTACTTTACCTTCTATTTTTAACTTTCCAAAAAAATAAGGAAAAAGATATTTTTAAAAATTAAATGCCACAAAAGTATAATAAATTACTAAGTTTTTCTATGTCAACAGAATTCTTATTATTATCCTTATTATTTTATTAATATTACAAAAATATGAGAATAGGCTGATTCCACATTTTCCTGCCTTTTTCCCACTATAGGGTATTTACATTTTTTAAAGTAGAATCTAATTTTGATTTGAAATAGTTTTTAAAAAAAAGAGAGGATAACTCGGTTAGAGACTTGAATAGAGTTTTAGATTCCTCTTCAGAATTACTTCCTTTATTTATTTCAGATTTTAATTTCTTTAAATTATTTAGAACAATGGAAGAAAGTGTTGCAATTTGAGAGAGTTCTGACGGCTCAATCCTGAAATCACTGACAGACCTTTCTATTATATTAATTCGTTTCCAAATACTTTCAATAAAGACCGAAATTTTTTCTGCTTCCCATACCTTGTTTCCGATTTTCCAGTAGATCTGATTATTTACTAACCCGTAGACGATGATCCGGGCATTACTTAAAAAACTTTTGATTTTTTTTAGTATAATTTTCTGATAAAGTTTGGAGGGTAAGGTAATTTTATTAACAGGATCTTTTCTTCTTGTATTAGCTATTCCATAACATATTGTATCGATAATTATATTATTTCCTTCTGGAAAAGTGGGGTGTTCAAAATGGGGGCTATATAGGAAAATCATTCCATCTCCATAATTTTTCATAACTGCTGCACAGGAACCAAAAAATATATCAGAGGCAATTTCCGGATTAACTAAGAAAACTGTATCCTCTGTAAAGCTATGAAAATTTGCCAGAGGTGTTAGATCTTTAGAAGGGGTAATTAGGCCTCCTCCGAATATTGGAGATATAATTAAATCTGACCTGTAAAATGGAGGGATCCTAAGGGATTGAATCTGTACTGCACCCCTAACAGGATGATATACGTATTGGCATCCATAAGGGATTGAGAATTTATAACTCATGTTTATGGGTCTTGGGGGGGCAGAGGTAAGGTTCTTTATTTTTCCACCTGAAAAATTAAAAAATTTGAGAGGTATTTTTGAAGAACTTAGCATCAAGTAAGCTCCAGCGCATATCCCGATATAAGAACCACCTTTTTCTAAAAAGTTTTTTACCTTATAACTACCAACTTCTCCGATTTCTTCACCAATGGCAAAGGTATCTCCTCCTGAAACGATAAATATATCTATTGTGTTTAGTTTATCTTCTAAAATCTCTTCCCCTTCTATGAAAGCTATATCATAAAGTCTGTATTTCTCAAAAAGGTCAACAAGCCATAGCCATGAATGAGAAGAACCATTTCCGATATAAATCCCAATTTTTGGATAACTTATTGGTGAGTTTGAAGGAGAATGTTCGGTAAAGAAATAACCTTCTTTTTTATCAAAAAAGATATCTTTACCTGAAAGTAAAAGTGAGAAAAATCTTTTGTAAGTTTGAATATCCACTGCAAATTTATTCAAAGAGATTTCAGGTATTTTTAAATTACAAAGATAAAGCAAGTTTGCAGAGATTAGTTTTTTAGCGATAAAATCTTTGTAATTTTTCTAATTTTCCGTAGCAGAGGTCTTTCTGCTATATTAATTAAAGATCTCTTAAAAAAATCTTGACATCATTTAAATGCTCAAATAGTTTAAAAAGTAATTGAATTTTTTCAATAAATTTAATATTAAAAATAAAAATTAGCAAATTTAAATTTAACATTACTGAGAAGATGGAGATCAGATCTAAAGGGTTGCAAATTGAGCGAGATTCGAAATTATAGAAAAAAAGTAGATGAAATTGATGAAAAGATATTGGATCTTTTAAGCCAGAGAGCCAATTTAGCCATAAAAATAGGGGATATAAAAAGAAAAAATAGCAAAAAAATTCACTCTCCTAAAAGAGAAAAAGAAATATACGAAAAGTTATTTCTAAAGAATAAAGGCCCTTTAGGTAATGAATCAATAAAATATATATACAGAGAGATAATATCTGCTTCTCTTGCTTTAGAAGAACCTATAAAAATATCCTTTCTGGGTCCAGAAGCATCCTTTACGCATCTTGCCTGTATCCAACAGTTTGGTCTATCTTTAAAGTATCATTCAGCAGATTCCATTAAAGATGTATTTGATGATGTGGAAAAGGAGCTTGTAAAGTATGGAGTGGTACCAGTTGAAAACTCTACTGAAGGAGCAATTAACTTGACTCTTGATATGTTTCTTGAATCAGATTTAAAAATATGCGGTGAAATATTACTTCCTATCAATCATAACTTATTAAATAAGACCGGTAATATTAAAGATGTTAAGCAAGTAGTGTCTCACCCTCAATCTATAGCACAGTGTAGAGAGTGGTTGGAGAAGCATCTTAATGGGATTCCTTTAACCGAAGTTTCCAGTAATTCAAGGGCTGCAATAATGGCTTCAGAAAATAAATCTATGGCAGCTATAGCAAGCAGTATGGCTGCTGTTCTTTATGGGTTAAAGATTATCAAAAGAAATATAGAAGACAATGTAAATAATTTTACGAGGTTTCTTATAATTGGCAAAAATTCTTCAGAAAGAACCGGAGATGATAAGACCTCTCTTATCTTTTCTGTAAAGGACAAAGCTGGAGTTTTACACGAAGTATTAAGGCCGTTTGCTGAGAACAAGATTAATCTGACCAAAATTGAATCGAGACCTTTAAAGAAAAAAGCATGGAAGTATATTTTTTATTTAGATCTTTTGGGACATCTTGAGGATTTAGAAGTTAAGAAGGCAATAAAATCCTTAAAGAGTAAATGTATTTTTTTGAAGATCTTGGGCTCTTATCCAAGGGCAAAACAGAATTGAAAACTTTGATAACCAAGGTGTTAGGAAGTGACAGGACTATCAGGCGAATCAATAATAAGTTATATCGTTTTATTGCTTGCAATTTCAATCCACGAATGCTCTCACGCTTGGTCAGCTAACAAGTTGGGCGACCCGACGGCAAAAAACTTAGGACGAATAACTTTAAACCCTATTGCTCATATAGATTTGATCGGTACTGTTCTTATTCCTCTTTTTATTATCATTACTGGTTCGGGTATTCTTTTTGGCTGGGCCAAACCTGTTCCTGTTAATCCTTATAATTTGCGCAACCCAAGAAAAGATAACCTTTGGGTATCTTTTGCTGGCCCCTTAAGTAATCTTTCTTTGGCTATTATAAGTGCACTCATATATCATCTAATTTTTTTTTGGTCAGGAGGGAGCTTTTTTTCTGCCGAATGGGTATTTTTCATCAAGCCGCTGATACTGTTCATATTGTTTAGCACGCAGTTGAATGTTATTCTGGCAATTTTTAATTTGATTCCGGTTTTCCCACTTGATGGCAGTGGGGTTTTAATGGGACTTCTTCCATATGAGTCAGCAAGGATATTTGAAAAAACAAGGCCTTATGGATTTTTAATACTTATTTTACTCCTCTACACAGGAATTTTAGGGTCTATTATTAGTCCTTTGTATTCGTTAATTATAAAGTTGTTAGGAATTCCGTTTTTATAGAAAGAGGTACTGAGATGGAAAAAAGCAAAAAGCAGAGAGCCATAAGTGGAATAAGGCCTACCGGAAAGCTTCACTTAGGTCATCTCATAGGAGTTTTAGATAACTGGAGAGAGATGCAGGAAAACTTTAAGTGTTTCTTCTTTGTAGCTGATTGGCATGCTCTTACTACCGAGTATGACGATCCCTCTAAGATAAAAGTTTACAGCAAGGAAATGGTCCTTGACTGGTTGGCAGCAGGTATTGACCCGGAAAAAGGAATAATCTTTCTCCAGTCTGATATTAAAGAACATGCAGAGCTTTACCTGATGCTTTCAATGATAGTTCCTATACCATGGCTTGAAAGAGTGCCGTCATATAAAGAGATAAAGGAGGAGTTAACTAATAAAGACCTTTCAACTTATGGATTTCTTGGTTATCCTGTGCTTCAGGCTTCTGATATATTGATCTATAAGGCGGATGTCGTTCCGGTAGGGATAGATCAAGTTCCGCATGTGGAACTTACCAGAGAAATTGCCCGCAGGTTCAATAATCTTTATGGCACTGAGACATTTGTAGAACCTCAAGCTAAATTAACAGTAACTCCAAAACTTTTAGGATTAGATGGAAGGAAAATGGGGAAAAGTTATAATAACTGCATTTATCTCTCCGATCCCCGCGAGGTAGTCAGTGAAAAGGTCATGCATATGATGACTGATCCTCTTAGGGTAAAAAGGAGTGATTGCGGTGACCCGGAGGTATCAATTGTTTTCGGCTATCACAAAATATTTTCTCCCCATGAAAAGGTGAAGGAGATTGGTGAGAAATGCAGAACTGCGCAAATTGGTTGCGTAGAGTGTAAAAAAGAGCTAATAAAAAATCTTTGGGGGTATCTTGAGCAATTCCAGTTTAGAAGATCAGATATTTCTAAAAAATGGAAAGATGTTGATGATATATTTTTTGAAGGTGGAAAAAAGGCGAGAGAATTTTCATCTAAAACAATTAAAGAAATAAAGGAAGCTATGAAAATAATTTGATTTAAATATGGAAATTGAAGAAAAAAATGAATCAACCCTTCAGAAGTTAATTAATTCTATCAAAGCAGGGGACTCGAGGATAAGCATAAGAGGCTTGTCAGGTTCCTCAAAGGCCTTTGTTCTAATCTTAATTAACCATTTACTCAAAAAACCTATATTCCTTATAACACCCTCAAATCAATCTGCTGAGGCTCTTTGTAACGATCTTATATTTTTTTCAAAAAAATTAATACCCGTTAATAATGCTGGGGATACAATAGAGAACATATTTTATTTCCCTCAGTGGGAAGTGACTCCATATGAGTCTCTGTCTCCGTATATAGAAATATCCTCTAAAAGACTCCTGATTCTTGATAAATTATTAAACAAGGAAGAAGCAGCAATTGTTCTTATAACTCCCGAGAGTTTACTACAGAGATTTATGAATAGAGAACAATTACAGAAAAGAACTCTATATATTGAAGTAGGACTTGAAATTACAAAGGAAAATTTGGTAGAGGTTTTAACATCAAGCGGATATGAGAGAAAAGACATTGTAGAAGAAATAGGGGATTTTAGCTCAAGAGGATGCATAGTAGACATTTTCACTTATTCCTACAAAAACCCTTTGAGGATTGAATTTTTTGGCGACGAGATTACCTCCATAAGAGAGTTTGATCTTTATACTCAAAGATCTGTTAATAGGCTAAGAGAGGTTAATATTCTTCCTGTAAGGGAAATCTTCTATGATCCTGATTCCGTTGATGAGATAGCGGAAAAGTTTAAAAAATACTTTTATTCTTATAGGGATAAAAGTGAAAATTATGACAAGATTTTAGCCATTTTAAAAGAGAATACATACTTTCCTGGTATCGAATATTTCAGCCCATTATTTTTTGATAATTTGATAACTATTTTTGATTATATTCCAAAAGATTCTCTGTTAGTCTTTGATGAACCTCTTCAAATAAGAGAAAAGTCTGATGAATTTTATAAAGAAATAAATAGCCAGTGGGAAATCTTAACAGAGAAAGAGTCTCCTTGTTTTAGCCCCTCAGAACTCTACATATCTCCAGAGGAGATAGAACTGCAGACCAATAAATTTGAACAGGTCTTTGTTAGCTTGCTTGCAGGAGAGGGTGACATACACATAAAAGATTTATTTAACTTTGATGTTAAAACAATCTCTTTTTTAGGTTTAAATGGTGGAATTGATAGACTTAAGTCCTGCCTTTTAGAACTTGAGAGTTTTAAAAAAAATAATTACAGAGTATATTTTGTTAGTTCAACAGAGGGATATGCAAAGAGATTAGAAGAAATATTTAAAGAATATGACACAGATGTTATTTTTAATGATGAAAACAGGATCGAACTAAGCCCTGAAGACATTCTTTCTGAAACGCCTTTATTAACGAATAGGAGCAAGCTCCCGCCCTATGTACCTAAGATATTGACTGGGAAACTGTCAGGAGGATTCGAATTTGGTTCAATCGGTCTTGTCATTATATCTGATGAAGAGATATTCGGGAAAAAAATTGTCAGGAGGTTTAGGAGAACTTTTGACAGCAGCAGATTTATATCAGATTTCGGTGATCTTTCTCTACGGGATTATTTAGTACATATAGATTATGGGATAGGTAAATTTCAGGGTGTAAAAAAAATCAGAGTAAACAGTAGTCAAAGAGATTTTTTAGCTATTGAATATCTTGGCAATGAGTTTCTTTATGTGCCGGTTGAAAATTTAAATTTAATTCAAAAGTATATAGGTGTTCACGGGTCCGTACCAAAATTAGACCACTTAAGTGGAAAAAGCTGGGAAAAGGCAAAGGAGAAAGCCAAAGAGTCCATCTGCAAGATAGCCAAAGAATTATTAGAGATTTCCGCCGCACGAAAAATAAAAGAAGGTTTTGCTTTTTCAAAAGATGATAATTGGATGAAGGAGTTTGAAAGCACTTTTGAATATGAAGAAACGCCTCACCAACTAAAGGCAATAGAGGACGTAAAAAGAGATATGGAGTCCTACAGTCCTATGGATAGATTAATCTGCGGGGATGTGGGATATGGTAAAACTGAGGTTGCTTTAAGAGCTGCTCTAAAGGCAGTTATAGATGGGAAGCAGGTTGCAGTTTTAGTCCCAACTACAATACTTGCCCAGCAACATTATCAAACATTTGTAAACCGCTTCTCAACGTTTCCAATAAAGATAGAGGTACTATCTCGGTTCTGCTCAGAGAAAAAAGAGAGGGAGATAATTAAGGGCTTAGCAGAAGGGAAAGTAGATATAGTGATTGGAACCCACAGACTGATTTCTGATGATGTAAAGGTTAAAGACATTGGCCTTATTGTAATTGATGAAGAGCAGAGATTTGGAGTTAAGCACAAGGAGAAATTGAAAAAGTTTCGTAATGAAGTAGATATTCTTACTTTAACTGCAACACCAATCCCTAGAACACTACAACTCTCTTTAATGGGTGTGAGAGATATGAGTATAATAGATACTCCACCTGAGGATCGCCAACCGATTAAAACAGTAGTAGCACCATTCAGCAAAGAACTAATTGCAAAGGCAATAATGAGAGAGTTAGAAAGAGGTGGCCAGATTTACTTTGTACATAACAGGGTAAGGAGTATCAATGCCATAGAGAGGATGTTAAAAAAACTTGCCCCGTCAATACGAATAGGAGTTGCACATGGACAGATGAAAAAGAATATGCTTGAAGAGGTAATGATGAAATTTATAAAAAGAGACTATGACATCTTATTATGCACCTCTATTATTGAATCAGGCCTTGATATACCATCAGTAAATACAATAATAATTAATAGAGCAGATTGCTTTGGACTTGCTGATTTATATCAGCTTAGGGGAAGAGTAGGAAGAGATGGACATGTATCTTATGCATATCTCTTGATTCCTCCCAGAACTGTTCTTACTGAAGAATCACAGAAACGACTAAGGGTAATTGAAGAACTATCTGATTTAGGTTCAGGGTTTAAAATTGCAGCCCAAGATTTAGAAATAAGGGGGGCTGGGAATATTTTAGGGGAAGAGCAGTCAGGGTATATTATATCCATCGGATTTGATCTTTACTGTAAGTTAATTGAAGAAACTATAAGTGAGTTAAATGGGATTTCTGTGGAGAAAGAAAAAATAACCTGTTCAATAAACTCTGATTTTGAAGCATTCATTCCTGATGATTTTATAGGGGATTCAATGCAGAGAATGAGTATTTACAAAAGATTAGCTGAAATAGAGGATTTAGCTCTTCTTGAAGAATTTAAAGAGGAAATTCAAGACAGGTTTGGAAATCTCCCGAAAGCAGTTGAGCTGTTGTTTGAGGTTAGTTCATTAAGAATCTTGGGAAACAAAATTAAAGCATCAAAAGTGGAATTTTCAAAAAAAGGAATAATTATAAGTTTTTCAGACAGTTTTCAGATATCCCCTCATGTTTTAGCTCAGATCATTTCCGATAAGAAAAATTATTTAAAGTTCATTTCAGAAAATTCTTTGGTCATTAAGAATTTAAAAAATGTGGATGAACTAATTAAAGTTACAAAAATTTTTTTAGAAGATATGATACGAAAATGTGAATTAGAACTTAGTTAGAAACTTTTTTACAATATTTTCAAAGTCGGTTATTTTAAAGGGCTTTGCAATAAAGAGGTTTTGGGTGATTTTTAGAAACTCTTTAGTTTTATCCTCATAAGTATCCCCTGTTGTAAATATTATCTTCTTTTCATCTCCAGGCTTATTTTCTTTAATCCAGTGGTAAATTTTAAATCCATCAATTTCTGGCATTCTAAGATCAGTTATTATCAAATCGTAATTTGTTTCTTTTATTCTCTGAAGAGCTATTTCTCCGGAATTTACTGATTCAACCTGGTGATCTTTTTTTAGAATGATTTCCATTAATTCCCTGATTATCTGGTCATCATCTATGATCAGAATCCTTTTACCCTTAATAGCCTTTTCTGGTTCATTTTTTGTATCTTCCTTTGATTTGACAGCTTTATTTTGTTTTACGGGGAGCTCAATGGTAAAAGTTGTTTTTTCTCCTTCTATACTATCAGCATAAATTTTACCATTATGATTTTGTATTATTCCATAACAAACACTCAGTCCCAACCCTGTTCCTTTGCCCTGCTGTTTGGTGGTAAAAAATGGGTCAAAGATCCTTTTCAAGTTTTCCTCTTTGATTCCTAGTCCGTTGTCGGTAAATTGTATAAAAATAGTTTCTCCCTTTTTAAAAGATCTTATTGAAATTATCCCAACTTTATTTTCAATGGCCTGTATGGAATTGTTTAGGATATTTAAAAATACTTGCTCCATTTGATTTTCGTCAGCCATGGTTAGAGACATTTCATCCTGCAGGTCAGTTTCTAATCTAAGATTACTAGACTCAAATTTATATTTCAAAAGGGAAATTACTTTTTTAATAGTATTATTGATATCAATTAAGTTTAATTCAGGCTTATTCTGCTTAGAAAATCCTAAAAGGGATCCAATTACCTTTTTTGCTCCTAACGCACTAAGCTCTATTTTATTTACCATTTCTAATTCTTCTTCCTTTAGTTGAGCTTGCTTCAAAAGCTGAGAGTAGCCTAA
>MGDB01000107.1:12823-22993 GCA_001790645.1 Candidatus Schekmanbacteria bacterium GWA2_38_11 | reverse complement strand
TTATATCTTTTATTACAAAGACATATCCTATTATTGGGTTTCCGGAGTTATCTTTCAAAAGGGAAACAGAAAGTATTGCTGGGAAAAAGCTGCCAGGTTGTGATTTCATTTTGAATTCAGTATTATACGAGGAATTCCTCTCAATCATTTTTTCTTCTGTTAGATTTGTGGATAATTCTTCTATAACTTGGTCGTGGAATAAGGACCATATCTTTTTTCCCTTAGCTTCCTGTGCTGGTATCCCAAACATTTTTTCTGCTCCTCGATTCCAGAAGAGAATAGTTTTTCCAAAATCTACTGTTATGACTGCATCCTCGATACCTTCAATAGTATAATCAAGATAACTCCTCAGGTACTTAATTTCTTCTTCCTTTTGAAGTTTCTCGGTAAGATCTTTTGCTATCAGGGAAAACCCCATGGCTTTTCCTGCCTTACTAAGCAGAGTAGAGGCAGTTAGAATCACGGGTATTTTTTTATTATTTTTATTTAAAAGATTTGTTTCTTTTTCCTGGATATAACCTTTTTCTCTTAAATTCTCTATAAGATGTTCTTCATTATTATCATTATTTATAAAAAACTTTTCGACATTTGCCTCTAATATATCTTCCTGAAAAAATCCCAAATTGTCTCGTACACTGCGGCTGAAAAATAATACTTTTCCGTTTTTTTCAGTAATGAAAAGTATATCAGGAAAATCAGCTATAAGATTCTCCAAGTAATCTCCGGTTCCAAGAAAAGTTTTTTTAATGCGAACGAAATTTTTGTCTACTTTGTCTTTACTTTTTAAGGAGATTGTTGGTTTGCCATTTTCAAAGATTTTTGCCGGTGAGATTTCCTCAATTATACATGAGATCTTTGGACTGCTTTCTTGCGGTGAATTTTTTAGAGCTAAGCTTAAAGTTATTTCCAATAAGTTTCCATCCTGAAGCATTCTTTTGGATTTTAAATTTGATACTTTATCTCCTTTTATTATCTTTTCTTTATTTTTTAGAATCTCCTCAAATAGTTTTTCGGGGATTAATGATATAGAAGTTCCTATTATTTCTTCAGGGCTGTAGCCATAAAATTCTTGAGCGATTAAGCTCCATTCCGTGACAATTCCATTTAAGTTTATTGAAAAAATTGTTTCCTTACTGAGTACCAACAAATCTTCTCTGTTCATGATTTTATTAGTAAGAGCACTTATATTTTAGAAAACTTGATGATTCTTTGTTTTTTTCTTGAAAATTTATATCATAATAAATTATAATAAGCAATTAAAAATAGATTAACATTCTTCTTTGGTCCCTATATGAAAAGGAAAAAATAAAATGTCAGAAGCAAAAATTCTTGTTGTAGATGATGAAGATAATATAAGAGATATGTTATCCACATTTCTGGTTAAAGAAGGCTTCAGTGTTTTTACTGCAAGAAATAACAAAGAAGCTGTTGAATCAACGCGAGAGAATGATTTTAATCTTGCACTCATTGATTTGGTCATGCCTGATGCTAACGGGATTCAAACACTTAAGGATCTGCACTCAGTAAACAAGAACATTATCTGCATAATAATGACAGGTTATGCAACTATTGATAGCGCTGTAGAGGCTATGAAGGCAGGTGCATTTGATTATGTAGCCAAGCCATTTAATTTGGATGAAATTCTATTGATAATAGAACGGGCAATCGAGTATCAAAGACTCCAAGGGGAAAATTTACTACTCAAGAATCAACTGAAAACAAAATATAAGTTTGAAAATATTATTGGCAATAGTGATGAAATTATCAAAGTGTTTCAGGTAATTGAGACTGTTTCTGACAGTGACAGTACTGTTCTTATCTACGGAGAAAGTGGTACAGGTAAGGAATTAGTGGCTAAGGCTCTGCATTATAATAGTAAAAGGAGAGATAAATATTTAGTTCCTGTAAATTGTGGTGCTATACCAGAAGATTTACTCGAGAGTGAGTTGTTTGGCCACATGAAAGGTGCTTTTACCGGGGCAACATCTTCAAGGATCGGCAGATTTGAATTGGCAAATGGAGGGACAATCTTTTTAGACGAAATTGGTGATATGAGTCTGAACCTGCAGGTAAAGATTTTGAGAGTTCTTCAGGAAAGAGAATTTATTCCCGTTGGAGGGACAAAAAGTGTCAAAGTAGATGTAAGAGTGATTGCAGCAACCCATCATGATTTGGAAAAGGGTGTACGGGAAAAGACTTTCAGAGAAGATCTTTTTTACAGGTTAAATGTTATACCAATAACTATTCCACCGCTAAGAACCAGAAAGAGTGATATTCCTTTATTAGTTCAGCATTTTATTGAGTACTTTAATAAGGAGAGATCTTCGGATATTGAAGGTGTTTCACCTGAAGTAATGAAAACCTTAATGGAATATAACTGGCCCGGTAATGTTAGGGAGTTAGAAAATTTAATTGAAAGATTAGTTATTTTCAACAGTAAAAAGAAAATTATTAATATTCAAGACCTACCAAACAAATTTCAGAATAAAGAAGAAGGAATGCCATTATCTCATTTTAAATTGCCAGAGCAAGGTCTTTGTATAAATACTTTGCTCAATCAAATAGAGAATGATTTGATAATTCAAGCATTGAATAGAACGGGTTGGGTTAAAGAAAAAGCAGCAAAATTACTTAATTTAAACAGAACAACGCTTGTTCAAAAAATAAAGAATAGAAAATTAGAAAATAAGGTATATTAATTTCTTTTGATTCTCTTCTAATAACCAAAAATTAAAAAAATTCCCTCTCCATTTTTTAGTTTTAATGTTAAAAGTTTGACGTTAAAATTGCTAAAAGTTGACATCTTTCCCTAAAAAGATATTTACTTATTCCTTCATTCTTCTTTTGTTTTATTCTTAATCTTTTTAATTTTTTGTAATTAAAAATCCCCATATATTTCAATTAATAACGGCAGAAATAAATTTTTGAAGACCATAGGATTTTAGAATAAATATTCTAATTATAGACCCCAAAACAACTTTGGCATGTTATTTGCTTATAAGTTTAACAGAAAAGTAAAAAGCATTTTAAAAGGTAGCAGTTAATATATTTTCTGATTAAGAGGTTGGAATGGAAACGAATGGATCGAAAAATCGGGTAATAACAATAACAAGTGGGAAAGGTGGAGTTGGGAAAACCAATATAGTTTCTAACCTCGCTATTGCCTTAGCTAAGTTTGGTAAAAAGATACTTTTGCTTGATGCAGACTTAGGGTTAGGGAATCTTGATATTTTATTAGGATTAAAACCAAAAATGAATTTAAGCGATGTTTTGATGGAAGGGAAGAACATTAAGGATATGATAATTGAAGGGCCTATGGGTGTTAAGATTCTACCAGCAAGCTCTGGGGTTTTAGAGCTTACAAATCTTTCTGAAAATCAAAAATTACAGTTACTCTCTGAACTTGAATCTTTAAATGGTGCATTTGATATTTTAATAATTGATACAGGAGCGGGCATATCCTCAAATGTGATGTATTTTAATATAGCAGCTCAAGATATAATTGTCATTATTACACCGGAGCCAACTTCTATACATGATTCTTTGGCGCTAATGAAAATACTTTCATCCAACTATGATGAAAAATACTTTAAGGTAATAGTTAATTTTGTCAGAAATCCTAAAGAAGGGTTTGAAGTTTTTAAGAAGCTTATGTCCCTTATAGAAGAATCCTTCGAAGCTTCAGTAGATTATTTAGGCCAGATTTCCTATGACAGAAATGTATCAAAAGCAGTTAGGAAACAGAAAGCTGTTATAGAATCTTTTCCTGATTCAACTGCTAGCATGGATTTCTTTAAAATTGCAGAGAAAATTTGTGCTTTCCAGTCTAAGGAACTTCCAAAAGGGAATATACAGTTTTTTTGGAAGCAACTTTTAGAAGAAAAAAAAAATAAAAAAAGGACTTAAAAACTATTTAAAATTAATTAGTCACTACAAAGAGGATAAAATGCAAAAGTCAATGAACGAAAAGATACAATACGACAGAGAAAAGGAACCCATTACAAAAGGAAAATTAATTCTAAAACTTCTTCCCTTTACCCGCAGCATAGCTGAAAGAATGTCAATGAGGCTACCTGCAAATGTTGATGTTGATGATTTGATAAATGCAGGTATTATAGGTTTAATTGATGCTATTGAAAAGTTTGACCCTTCAAAGGAGATTAAATTTAAAACTTACGCTGAGTTTAGGATAAGAGGGGCAATTCTTGATGAACTTCGCTCATTAGACTGGCTTCCAAGATCTCTTCGCCAGAAGACAAGCCAAGTTGAAGAAACTTACTACAAATTGGAGCAGGAATTAGGAAGGCCTGCAAGTGATCAAGAAATGGCTGAAGCATTAGAGCTAAGTATTGAAGAGTTTTATGAGATTCTTAGCCAAAGCAGGGGAGCAATACTTTTTAGTTTAGATGATTTAGGAGATAATCCTGATAATAAGACTAAAAACTTATTGTCTCTTATAGCTGATAGCGAGGATAAAAGCCCTTTATTCTCAATAAAACTCAAAGAACTGAAAAGGGTGGTTGGTGATGGTATAAACCGGTTGCCAGAAAAAGAAAAACTGGTTATTTCGTTGTATTACTATGAAGAACTTACCATGAAAGAGATAGGAAAGGTTTTAGATATTACTGAATCCCGGGTTTCACAAATTCATACAAAAGCGATTATCCTTTTGGGAGCAAGGTTAAAAAAATTATTTTCAGAATAAAAAGTAAATAGCCATCAGTGTTTATAATAAAAGCCTTAATTTCAATGTAAATTAATCGAATATTTATAAAGAAAATTTTAAATTTTATGGCTAACAGAAAAGTAGCTTATAAGTTTCAACAGCAAAACGGAAATTTGGAAGACTATATTATCCATCTTCAAAAATTTGCGCTTGCGGGGCTAATGTTTTCAGATATAACTCATGAATTCAACAATGTTGTAGGAGCTATGCTTGGATTTACACAGATCGCAAAAATGACAAATGATGAGAAAGATATAAAAAAATCTTTTGAGGTTGTAATTTCATGTTCTGAAAAACTAAAGGAGATGAATAAGAGTATATTATCTTATCTCCAAAGTAATCCAATGGATGAGAACATAGTTGATTTGAATTCTGTAATTCAACAAAGCATAAGTTTGGTAAAAAAGGGATTTGATAGAAAGGGGATAGAAATAAGATTTGAGTCAAAAAAAATTCCTTTAATTAAATTGAGAGTTGGATTTTTCCAGCATGCCTTTTTAAACCTTTTATTAGATGCAAAGAGAAGTATTTCGCCTGGTGGTGAATTAAAGATGACTGCATCTTTTAGTGAGAGGCAAAAATTTGTCGAAATTTACTTAAAGAGTATAAGTTGGGATACAAGTTATAAAAATGATTTTAAAGATGTTGAGTCTTTTGATGATATATTTCAAAGATTAGATGGCGCTAATGGATTTAATAAAGCGGCTGAAGCAGGAATAGCCTATTTGCTGTTAAAGAAAGAAATTGGCGGAGATATAACATTAGTCAAAAATGATGAAACGGGTACCGGTTATGTAATAAAAATTCCTACCTAAAAAATATAAAAATTATCTCTCTTATTTAATATTTTAATTCCCCGTGGTCTTGCCACGGGGTTTCCTTTGTGCCGTCATTCCCACGAAAGTGGGAATCCAGAAAAAGAACAAAGGCTCAGGATTCCTGCTTACGCAGGAATGACAGACTCGTTCTATTTTCTAATTTTTGATACCCTGCGGCTTGCCGCAGGGTTCTTCATTTTTTTAGAATTATAGCCTAAAGTAGAAAAAATTTTTGTCGAGAAAACACCTGCAAACGAAAAGTATATGGGTAAGAAGAATAAAAAAGCAATATTGTCAGTCATTAATGATTTAAGGAAAGAACAAATTACAGATTCTAAAAATATTATGAATGAGAAAGCTTATCTTGGAGTTATTCCTAAAGTCAGAAAAAAGACTATAAAAGAAATAAAAGAAAGAATAGAAAAAGGTAATTATTTAATAGATGGTGAGAAAGTTGCAGAGAAAATAATAGTTGATTCACTAATGGAAGATATTTTGGAAAAAGAAGATACTTTGTCTAAACAGACTCGACCAAAAGGATAGATAAGTTTAAACATTGCCTACAAACCTATAATCCCCTCTAAGTAAACCACATTTTTTTAACCATTTTATAAAGACGCAAATTAGGAGATTTTTGGAGAGTCCTGGATTTTTTGAACAAAAAATTTATTTATTTTTTTAAATCCAAAAATCATGGCCTAACTATTTCAAATACTTATAAGAATTCTTTTGAATTGAAGTGTGTAGAATCTTATACGCCATTGAAAAACTCAGGAAACTTCAAAGGAGATTTAGCTTGATTTAAGGCTTGTAAAAAACTATGATGTTTTTTAGATAAAAGAGAAACATATCCTACTTATAAGTAAGAAAGCTTTTGAAAGTTAAGGAGATAGAGAGTGGATATTGTACAGAAGTTACACGGGTTGCTTTTAGGTGAGAGTAAAAAGATAAGAGATTGGATTGAACTACATTTAACTAAAGTCAGGCTTCCAATTTATTCTTCTCATGATATAAGAAACAGTGGCTTTAAAGTTGCACCAGTGGATGCGAATCTTTTCCCTGGTGGATTTAATAATTTATGTAAAAATAGCAAAAAAATGAGTGCTTCATATTTTGCTGAATATATTGCTAAGGATTTTACAAACGCTAAAAAGATTTTAATAATTGCTGAGGAACATACAAGGAATAAATTTTATCTTGAGAATCTCTTTTCATTAAAGTCAATTTTGGAAGCCGCAGGATTTCAAATAAGAATAGGGGTACTAAAAGGTGATTTTGATGAAAGCAGATGCTTTGAAACAGCAGAGAAGAATGAGATAAAAATTTACAAAATTCAGATAAGGGATAACAAAGCTTCTGTAAAAGATTTTGTTCCAGATATTATAATTGATAATAATGATTTCACCGAGGGAGAGCCTGTGGCACTGAAAAGTATAATTCAACCAATAGTTCCGCAAATAGATTTGGGATGGTTCAGAAGGAAAAAGAGTAACCATTTCAGAATATATAACCAGCTTATTGAAGAATTTTCATTAAGCTTTAATATAGATAAATGGTTTTTATCAGAGTTTTATGATTATGTTGATGATATAGATTTTAAGACAGGAAAGGGTTTTGAAGAGGTAGGCGATAAAATTGGTAAGGTTATCACATTAATAAAGAAAAAATATGAGGAATATGATATAAAAGAAAAACCATTTGTATTTGTTAAAAATAATGCTGGAACCTATGGAATGGCTATAATGAATGCTGAAAATGGCAGAGATTTTACTAATATGAATAGAGCTACTCGAAATAAGATGTCTTTTGGAAAGGGTAAGACTCCGGTGGAGAGTCTGATTATACAAGAAGGGGTTCCAACAATAGACAAAGTTGATGGCTATGTTGCTGAGCCACTTATTTATCTAATTGGAGAAAAACCAGTAGGAGGTTTTTTCAGGCTTAACACTAAAAGGACAACCAAAGAGAATTTAAATACAAGGGGAATGTTATTTGAATCAGACAACTTATGCCCAATGAATTCTGATAGTTTTGGTAAAAATGTAAGGTCTAACGTTTCCAGCGAAAACATTAAAATATATAAGTTTATATCTCTCATTTCCACCATTACCCAAGGTTATGAGATAGCTGAACTTTCGAAGATATGAGTGCTAAATTCAGAATTGGCTTCATTTTGGACCCAATTGAAAAATTAGTTATCGGAGATGACACCAGCCTTCTATTTATAAAAGAGTGTGAAAGAAGAGGTCACCAAGTTTTTTATATCCACCAGGAGGACATCTTTTGGGATAATGGTAAACCAATGGCTAATTTAAACTATACTGAATTTGATGACCAATTTAATTTTTTAAAAGGTGAAAGAAAAACAGAGCCTTTAAAATCTTTAGATGCAGTTTTAATTAGATTAGAACCTCCTTATGATTTAAATTATATTTATATAACCCAAATCTTACAACTTATTGGTGGAAGAACATTTATTTTAAATGATCCACGAGGATTAAGAGATGCAAATGAAAAACTATATCCTTTACAATTTTCAAAATTCATTCCAAGAACAATAGTTACAAAAGATATAAATCTTTTAAAAAATTTCCTTAAAGAAGCTGGGAAAATCATTATTAAACAGTTGAACCTGTATGCGAGTAAGGAGCTGGTTCTTCTATCAAGTAAAGAGAAAGATGTTTATCCCATTTTTGAGAGGCTTACCCAATCAAAAACTAGATATGTAATGGCACAAGAATTTTTGAGCAAGGTTTATAAGACCGGAGATAAAAGAGTAGTTGTTCTTTCAGGAGAAGTATTAGGGTATTACTCAAGGATTCCAAGAAAGAATGACTTCAGGAGTGATCCTGATTTTGGAGGAATTAATAAAAAAACAGTGCTGACAAAAAAAGAGAAAGAGATTTGTCGAGTTGTATCTAAGAAACTTTTAGAAGACGGGATCTATTTTGCAGGGATAGATATGATAGGTGAGAGGCTAACAGAAATCAATGTTACTTGTCCTGCAGGAATAATTCCTATAAATAAACTCTATGGTATGAGATTAGAAGAGAAAATAATAGATTTTGTTGAGAAGAAAATTATGGAGAGGATTTCATTATAAGAAAATTATTTGAGAGGAAAAATTACCAAAATATTGTAAAACATTTTTTGCTGCAAAATGGTGCAAAGTGGAAAAAGCTCTTTTATTGTTTCAGTTAAATAACACTTTTAACATTTTTTCCACAAGTTTCTCCCATGTGTTATGAAAAAGTTTAAAATAAAATTTTGAATAGAGACGAAAATGAAAAGTTGCTATTGGTGCAAAAGAGAGTTAGAGATATTCGATAGAGTTAGAAGAGACGAAATATGTCCTTTTTGCAAGAATGACCTTCATTCATGCATAAACTGTAAATTTTATAATGAAGGGAAGCATAATAAATGCAGCGAACCTAACAGTGAATGGGTAGGGGATAAGGAAAAAAGGAATTACTGCGAGTATTTTATCTTCAGGGATTCTTTGAAAGTAGAACAGAATAAAGATGAAATCAGGACGAAAGCTGAGCCTTTGTTCAAATCTAATAAAAAAAATTAGGATTAAATCAAATATTAAAAATCTTAGACTCTCCATGTCTTAAGATTATGATAGCATCTCTCAAGTTCTCTTTTTTTGCCAATTGGTTTAAGAGTTCAATAGGTTCATTAATTGGTTCAAGTGAGAGGACAAAAGTTCCATTTAACCCCTTTTAATCAGCTAAATAGTAAACATACCATAATAAAGTTTTACTTTTAAAATCCGTATAATTTCGTAACATTTGCTCAAATATTACAATAATCACTAATCATAGTATTGACAATAGTAATTCATTTTTATATTTAAGTATTAACATTTATAGATTCTTTTCTTATTTAAGTATGATATAGGCTCTCCTATATTAATAAGGGGAGAAAGTAAGGATATCTTTGTTTTAGGAAATAAATCAAAAAACAGAGTTTTAAATTCAGAGGATTAAAATGTCTATTTCAGAAGAAGAAGAAAAATCAATAAGAGAAAAAATCAGAAAAGAATTAGAGGAAAAAGAGAGAGAAAAACTCGAAGCGTTTGAACGTGACAGAAAAGTAAAAGAAGAAGAGGAAAATGAATCAAAAGACAAAGATCAGAAGAAGAGAGATGATCTAAGGCGCCTTGAAATAGCTGATGAAGAGAAGAAGAAATATTATAAAGGAAAAGGATTTATACCAGTTGTTGATGGCTCAGGAAATTTAATCTGGCTTTCTCCAGCCGAATATGAACTAAAGAAAGACAGGATAAAGAGCCACAGCAGCAAGAAAAAAAGAGAAGAAGAAATAACAAATAAGCAGGAAAGTGAAAGTGCTGTTAAGCCATCAAGTTCAAAATTGACAAAATATATATTCATTGGTTTAGTTATATTTTTCATAGTGTTAATTCTGATAGCAGTAATAGCCCAACTCTTTAAATAAACAGAAAAGACTATATATTTTTAAAAAGCTATTTCTTCAAACGATTTTATTTCTTGTTTTGTTCACTCTGTCAGTAACAAACTTTTCGTATCCTGTATCTAACAGTTTTAGTACTAACCAAATCTATTAACTTCCAACAGAATAGGGTTTTCATTGACTTAAAGA
>MGDB01000107.1:0-12787 GCA_001790645.1 Candidatus Schekmanbacteria bacterium GWA2_38_11 | reverse complement strand
GATAATTCAACCAGAGTTGTTTTGTCAAAACCATCAAGGTGTATTGCTGATATTTCTCAAGATATTCTTGAACCCTGGATGTTGGTCGAGGATTAAAAAAATATTTTAGGTGAGTGTGAAGATTGGAAAAGAGAAAATACTGAAAGGAGATCCTCTGAATTTATTATATGATGGAATGGCCCTCTTTGCGGACCCGATCCATCAATATATAGCCTTTACAATTCCGGTTACTCCTGGAGAAAAAGCTGAAAAAGATCTTATTGATTCTCCATGGATTCAAAGATTAAGGCAGATATGTCAACTGCAGAGTTCCAAGTGGGTTTATCCCTCTGCTGAGCACAGCCGCTTCCAGCATTCAATAGGAGCAATGCATGTTGCGGGTAGATTTGCAAAACATTTATATCCAACCCTTAAAAAAATTGCTAAAAATTGCCCGTCAGAAAATTTTATCGAGGAACTTCTTAGAGTCACAGCCCTCCTGCATGATGTTGGTCACGGTCCCTTTGGACATTTCTTTGATGAGAATTTTCTGGATCAATTTGGAATTACGCATGAAGATATAGGCCAGGCAATAATTATAAAGGAACTTGGCAGAATAATCAAACAGATAAGGCGAAGCCCGGGTGGTTCTTTTAGAAAAAATGAAAGACTAAACCCTGAATATGTGGCATTCCTCATTAAAAAAACTGAAGTTAATACTACCAATTATTATCCCAAATGGCTTCAACTGCTTCTTCCTTTATTTAATGGGATCTATACGGTTGATAATATGGATTATGTTTTGAGGGATTCCTATATGTGTGGTGTTGCTATCGGACCTGTGGATATTGACAGGCTGATTTATTATACTTTTTATACAGAAAAAGGACTGACTCTTCACAAATCAGGAACTTCAGCACTTACAATGTTTTTAAACGCCAGGCTATACCTTTATTCTAATGTATATTATCATAGAACAACAAGGGCGATTGATATGCACCTCAAAGAAATTTTTAATGACACAATCGGAAAAATTTTTCCCTATAACCCTATAGAAAATCTTAAGGAATATCTGGAACTTTCTGACTGGTCCTTAACGCAAGAGGTGATGCTGTGGAAACATTCTGGAGAGAAAGATAAGAAAAAGCTTTCAAAGGAATGGGATATGATCCTCCAGAGGCAGCCAAAATGGAAAATGGTTTATGATAAAACCATTTCAATAAAAGAACTTGAGGTTGGCAGAACAGTAATTAAAGATGAAGATTTAGAAAAAAGGATAAGAGCTAATCTTCCAACAAAGTTTAAAGAACATAAGTTCTTAGTAGACACTGCTGTCCAGGACCCAAGACCTGAAAATCCTGTTTCCATGGAGCAGAGGCAGATTTACATCTTTGACCCTATAACAAAAAAAGTTTCCACAGAGATGCTAAAAGAGCTTTTTGAATATATACCGTCAAAGATTATTCACTACAGAGTTTTTGCTTTAGACCATAGTTTTGACAAAGAACTGTGCGAAGCTGCGGAAAAGGGATTGAAACCCAAAAAAGATGGTATAAAAACAAACGTATAACAAAAATTCTTACAGGCTGTTGGAAAAGGGTCTATGTTGGAGTCATTGCGAGCGAAGCAGTCTTACTTTATATAAATCAGCCGATAGATAGGGTTTTCTAACTCCGCCATTTTATTTTAGCTGGACAGGAATGTCCCGCCTATCCTTGCTTAAAATAAGAAAGTCAAACCCTTTGCCAACTTTAATCCTTAACCGTTATATCCTATTAGCTAAAGTTCAGAGAAATTCTTACCTTGACAATAGGGGTTTTATTAATAAATTCTATAACATAAGAAATTGGTAATTTAAAAAAATAAATTACCAGCAGAAGTTTTAGAAACCAGATTTTTAAAGGAAAGAATATATGGAGAAAATGTGGAAACTTCTTGTTCCGGTTGATTTTTGCCACGGATGTACCAATGCTTTTAATCTTGCCTTATCGTTAGCTAAAAAACAAAACTCAAAAATCTATCTCTCCCACATAATTTCCGACCCTCAAATAATTGATCCTTTATATGCTTCTGATATCCATCAAAAAATGAGTTTTGAAGAGATCAAGGGCAAGATAGAAAAGGAAATGGGAGAAGTTTACATTAAAAAAGCCAGAGGGATAAGCGAGATTGATACTTTAATTACAAAAGGCTATGCTGCCTCTGAAATTGTTGAATCAGCTAAAAAGATTGAAGCTGATTTGATAGTTATGGCAACTCATGCAAGGAAGATTTTGAAACATGCATTTATAGGGAGCATAGCAGAAAAGGTTTTAAGAACTTCTCCGTGCCCTGTTCTAACTACCAAGCTTGGTAATGAGATTAACTTTGATAAGTTTGACGTCAAGAATATCCTTGTTCCTGTAGACTTTTCAGAGCATTCTGAAAAGGGATTCAAACTTTCAGTTAAACTGGCCAGATTGTTCAATGCCAGGATACATATATTATATGTATTGCAGCCCATATCTTTTTATCCCTATTATTATGGTGAATATTTTTCAAGTGAAGGAGTAATTATAAAGATGGAGGAAGAAGTTAAGGATAGATTAGAATCATTAATAAGGGAAAAAGGAGAAGGTTACAAAGATATAACATATAATATTCAGATTGGTGAACCTTTTCAGGATATCCTTGAAAAAGGGAAATCAATTAAGGCTGATTTGATTGTAATGGGTACCCACGGTCGAACAGGATTTTCTCACCTTCTCATGGGAAGTGTTGCAGAAAGAGTAGTCAGGCTTGCCGAATGTCCGGTGCTGACAGTTAAAGGAGATTGATAAATCTTCCACTTTCTCTTTGTCATTCCTGCCCCGTATCAAGTACGGGGTAAACTCCAGCAGGAATCCTGAGAACGTTAATTTTACTGGATTCCCGCTTATGAGAGAATGATATTTAATGAAGCATTCCAATTGAAGTAGAAAATATTCATAATCTTTGTTTTTTTAATAAAACTGAAATTTTTGATTTTTTATCTTTGATTTTTGAGTTTAAAACCTTACAAGCGGTGGTAAGGTTTGGAGAACCATAATCTCCGGGTCAATTCCCATTTCAAGACCAAACCTGAACCCCTCGTCTTCAACCAGATTAAACTCTACCCACCTGCCTCTTCTATAGAGTTGTTTTTCCCGTTCTGCTTCAGTGAAAGGTTCATCTTTGCGTTTCTCAACTATTGAAATATAAGTCTTTAAGAATGTTTCTGCGAGGTCTTTGATAAATGGGAATTCTTCATCAGAAACATCAAAACCGATTCCGTTGCATCCGCCCCTTGGTTCATTCCTATACTTCAGCCAGAAATTTTTTTGTAATTGTTCCCTCATTGGTTCGTATTGTTTTCCGTGTCTTTTGCACAGGTTCTGCATCTCTTTCCTGAAGAACTCTACATCTTCTTTAAATGGAAAATACGGTGATAAATCCGTCCCGCCTGCAAACCTTCCCTCTTTTGCCTTACGGTAACGGAGGCTTATGTTTCCTACCGGAACTTTTGGGTTTGCCATGTGGCTGCATATTTCAAAAACTTTCATTATGACTTCAGTATCTTTACTTTTCTCCAAGTCTTTCATTATATCCGGAAGGTTTACTGACCCAGGAATCTTTTTCCTTTTGTTTGTGAGGCACAGGCTTACTTTTTCAAAAACCTTTCCTCTTGTAATATTAAGCACGGTTCTCCCTGATGGGCTGTCCCAGACTCTTTGCTCAACCAAATCCTTACCTTCAATTTTTATAAAGGCATCCAAAGCCTTTTTTTTCATGGAAGCAAAAAAATCATCAATTTCTTTTAATATATCCATCTCAGTGTCCTTTATTTAATAGTGATGAATTTGTTAATCACACTTATTGGGCTAAGGTAAAGACGTCTTAAAGCTTATAGCTTAAAGCTAAGGGCTTTATCAAGAATTTTATTGACAAATTGAATTATGATGAATAGGTCTGGAATAGTTTAGGAAGATAGTAAAAATGGAGCAGGATAGAGAATTAAAATGAACAAAGTCTTAGGGGAATTTGGCAATACGTTAATTGAGGAGGCAGTATTTTCTTTTATAGATGTCGAGACAACAGGTCTGTCGCCATCCTTTGGAGACAGGATTTGCGAGATAGCGATTTTAAAAAGAAGAGGGAAAAAAATAATTGATTCTTTCCATACTTTAGTAAATCCGGAGAGACAGATTTCACAGGGTGCTCAGGCAGTAAATAATATAACTGATGAGATGGTGAAAAATGCCTTGCTTTCGGGACATTGCCCGGAATGTTATAAATTTTATTGAGGATTCCATAATTGTTGCTCACAACGCATCTTTTGATATGAGTTTCCTTTCGACTCAGTTTGTAGACTTGGGGATTTCCATTCCAGAAAATTTAGTTATAGATACTTTGGCCATAGCAAAAAGGTACTACCATTTTCCAAGCAATAGTCTTGAAAACTTGGCACGTTGTTTTGGGATTCGGGCATTAAACCTTCACAGGTCAATGGCAGACGCTGAGGTTACAAAGAAGATATTTGATATTTTCGTAGACGATTTTTCTAAAAAAGGTGTTGAGACTATAGAACAACTATTTATTAAAAGGGAAAAGTTATGAAAAAAAGCATAGATATTGAATTATTGTGGCACCTTGACCAGATTGTTTTACCATTTCCTGTTACCATAATAACTACTGTGGATAAAGAAGGGAGAATTAATGCTGCTCCCTATTCTCTTGTTATCCCTTTTTGTGCATCACCTGAAACTCCACAGATACTATTATCTTGTAACAGTCATTGGCATACTCCGCATAATATAGAAGCTACAGGAGAATTTGTGGTAAATTATCCCGGTGCTGAACTTTGCAGGGAGGTAGCAGAAACAGGAAGGTTTTATCCCCAAGGAGTAAATGAGCTTGAATATGCAAAGCTCTCAGTTATTCCATCAAATAAGGTCAAGCCTCCCCGGATAAAAGAATGCAGAGAGCATCTCGAATGTCGCGTTGCCCAAACGATTAGACCAAGTAAAACCCAGATAACTTTTGTTGCGGATATTGTTGACATATCAATTGATGAAAAATTTTTAAATCTAAGCAGGGATGAAAGGATAAGGGAAATGAACCTTCCGGTATACTTTGGCCCTTCTAAAGGTGGCGGGAGTACATTTGGGATAATAGATGAATATAAAGTTTTTTCTCCTGATATTAAACCGGATTTTGAAAAAAAATAAACAAAGAGAATGTATGAATAGGATAAAATTTTATTATAAACTTATAATCTTAACGCTTAAACTTTCAAGGTCAGCAATAGCAATTGTTGCCTTCCCGTAGAGCCATCCACCGGCTTCGCCGGGGTTAACAATAACTGAACCTCCAATTTTTTTAACTTCAGCCTTATGGGTGTGGCCAAAAATCAAAAGGTCATACTCTTTAATCATAGAGTCGGATTCGAGGTTATCAGGGACATGAGTTAGAAAAATATGTCTCCTGCCTGCTCTGAAAGAAAATCCTTCCTCATAGATTTCACCAATTCCTTTAAAAGCCTCTTTTAGCCCTTTCTTTTCGCCGTCGCAATTTCCAAACACGGAAATAATCTTACCTTTAAAGGCTTTAAATTCCTTTGCAGAAAAGGGTGCTATGAAATCTCCTGCATGGGCAATTAACCTGATCCCCGTTTCATTAAATATTTTTATCGCCTTTCTTATATTTGGAATATTATCGTGGGTGTCAGCAATTAGACCTAATTTCAATCCCTTTCCTCCTTTAAGGTTTTACTAAGATTTATCATACTTAAAAAAAGATTTATTCCAAGTATTTTTTTCTTTTTTGCTGTTTTTTCAGGCCGCTAATCTTAGAACATGGACAGAGAGGGGATTTAAGATTCTGAGGATTCAGATTTATAAAAATATGCCAGAATACCCTCCTTGCTGGAGGGATGAATGGCATCAATTTAAAAAGACTTTGTTAGTCGTATATTTTGGTTTAACATTATGAGTTTTGAAAGTTCAAATATCTTAATCCCAGAATGCCCCTCAGCTTGCTGAGGGGTCCTTTACTTCTTTTCATATTATAACGAACGTCTCGGCTCACCGGGAGCCAAATTTTCCGGTGATCCGGTGGAGCCGTTTGTTAGCCTAAAAAGTGCCTTTCATTTATGTGAAGCGCATTGTTCCCCTTATTTTTCGTTCCATTTTGCTATCTCCACATGCTGAGTATGTAGCAGCTTGGCATAACCCAATTAGGACATATGCACCACCTTGAAATTGAATTAGAAATTCGTCCCTCGGTATAGGTGACCCGATGGATTTATACACATCAAAGGATAATGTTTTTGCAAGGGCATCCATATCTCCCTGGCAATCGATGTATCTTTCCCGATAATCCCACGCTCTCGATTCTTTCTCGGCGTTCATATGCTTACTTAATGCGAGATCAAATGCTAATTTATCTTCTATACTCCTAATATAATCCCAGGTAATTCCCATCATCGACGTCAACTGAAACCCTTTTAGAGCATCTTCCAACTGACTGCCCGGGCTGATGTCTCTTGATATATTGGAAACATCCACTCCTTCTCTTTTTAATTGGGATAACGAGCCAAAGATATATTCTTCTCTTAATGCTTCTAATGATCGTGCGATGTTATTAATGACAACCGGAAAGTCCTCCCGTTTTATATAAATTTTCTTTCTTCCAAATAAACCCATGACACCCTTGTTTTCGGCTAACGTTGGACATAACCGGCGGCGCCCGAAGGGCGCAAACCCAAAAAGCGTAGCTTTTTGGGCGTCCGGTTGATGGACTTGTTATGTTTCATATTGATTCAATCATCTCTGCTATTACGTATTTCTCAAGATAGTCTTTGATTACGCTCCATCCAGCGTGAACAGACCACATGAACTGAGAAAGCTGTTTCAGCTCTTCACTTTGTTCTGACCAGTTCTTAACTCGATAAACCACTTATTCTCATCGCTTCAGGAAGGCGAACACTTCTTGCTTTTCGACGTTCTATGGCGCTCAGAGTGAATTGAATCTCCGCCTTGAGGATTTCAAGATCGACAATGAGGTTCTTAACCATATACTCGTCGAGTCCATTGAGAACCGCGTGCCACCGCTCCCGATCTAGCGAAACTTTTTCTTTGATGAACCTCCTAAACTCATTACGGTTTTTGAGGCGATTTATTAACTCAGGATCGTAGGTTTGGTGTAATGCCCAAAGAAAAACCTTTATACACTCTTCCTTGAACGAGCTGTACTGATGCTGAAGATTTCTCCGGATTCGATTTTGCTTGAATCGCTCGGGAAGCCATACCACAAGAACGTAGATAAGTAGACTAACAATGATACCGACCGAGATGTCAAAGATTATCTGATTGCCAGTTTTGAATTGCGAAAAGATGGGTTCTGTCGCAGTACCCTGAAGCAACGGGATCAACTCATTGCTGCTTGACTTCACCATCAGAACCGCGCTGACGATAAACGCTGTCCATAGAACAATGGCGAGGGTCCTATGGCGCATCACTTCAGGCAGGAGCTTCATATGAAACATACCATTTATTTTTATGCTTATTCTACAATTGTCAAAAATCTTATATGTTGCTATAGGGATGTCAAGCAAATATTAAGAGAGCTCTGAAAAAGTCCTTTTTTGCTCTCTTGATTACACAGATTGGAAAAATGATTACAACGATTTTGTAATATTCTCAATATCTTTTGATCTCTGTAATCTTTAATTAGTCACTATAATCAGAAGTCTCATGTATTTTTTCAGAGACCTCATTAAACATTTCTTGACTATCTTGTACAATCTATTTAAAAATTAAAAAAAATTGAAGAGATAATTAAATGTCAAAAAAAATTCTGATAATTGAGGATGAGAAGGACATTGTTGAGCTGATAGCACATTACCTTGAGAAGGATGGTTTTAAAACCATTTCAGCCTCTGACGGAGCAAAAGGGCTGGAGCTTGTGAAAGAGAAGAGTCCTGATATGGTTATTCTTGACCTGATGCTTCCCAAAATTGACGGCATTGAGGTATGCAAAAGAATAAAGGCTGATAGTAAAAGTACATCTATTCCTATAATAATGCTCACTGCCAAAGGAGATGAAACTGACAGAATTATAGGCCTTGAACTTGGAGCTGATGATTATATTACAAAGCCATTCAGTCCAAGAGAACTTGTTGCAAGGATAAAAGCAATTTTCAGAAGAACTGAAAAAAAAGAAGAAGGCAGAAAGGTTTATCAGTTTAAAAACCTCATACTTGATTTAGAAAGTCATGAAGTAAGGATTAATGACAAAGATGTAAACCTTACTTCAAAAGAGTTCTGGCTTCTTGAAGCACTTTTGCGCAACAAGGAAAGAGTGCTGACAAGGGACAAGCTTTTGAATGATATATGGGGTTATGATTACTACGGGACTACAAGGACTGTTGATGTACATATAAGGCGACTTAGGGAAAAACTTCCAGACATAGCCAAATATATCGTTACAGTTAAGCAACTGGGATATAAATTCAAAGAAAACCCTTAGCGTCGAAAATTCAAATACCAAAGTTCAAAATTCCTGCCTACCGTCAGGCAGGCAAAATAAATCCAAAGCACAAATAACAATATTATTATGTTTCTTCACTTTAAATTAAGATTCAAGCTTTTTCTCATCTTTTCTTTAATTCTTTTGATTTTTATCTCAATAACAGGTGAACTCATCCTTTTTTCAGTCAAGGGAAACTTTGCCAGCCAGACAAAAAATGCTATGCAGGCAGAGGTCTATCTCTTAGCTGAAATATTTTCAAGGCCCTTAAGCACAAATCCAATACCTGAAGAAATCGATCCTTTAGTAGACTCCCTCGGACTTGAGACAGATTCAAGAATTACCATAATTGATAAAAAAGGGATTGTCTTGGGAGATTCTTATGAAAGCGGGAAAGATCTTCTCAATATGGAAAACCATATTAACAGGCCTGAGATAAAAGAAGCAACAAGAGAAGGGATTGGCACAAGTATCCGCTACAGTGATACCATAAAAATGGATATGGCTTATTTAGCTATGACAATAAAGGATAAAAATGAAATAATAGGATTTGCAAGGATAGCCAAGTCCCTGAGAGATTTGGATTTCCAGATAAAGAGCCTAAGACTAATAATATTCTACAGCTTAGTATCTGTTTTCGTCGTGGTTTTAGTCTTAAGTATCGTTTTTTCAAGGACAATAACCTCTCCATTAAGTCAGATGATGAAGGTCGCAAAAAAAATTTCTCAAGGAGATTTAACCCAAAGAATAAAAATTAAGACCGGAGACGAACTGCAGGAGTTAGGTGATATATTCAATGAGATGGCAGAGAAGCTTGGCATAAAGTTAAGAGAAATAAATAAGGAGAAATCTCAGGTTCAAGCTGTTCTTTCAAGCATGGTAGAAGGAGTAATAGCCATAGAAGAAAATGGTAATATTATCTTAGCAAATCCGGCCTTAGAGAAGATGTTAAGATTAGAAGGACCAAAGTCATTAGGCAAACCGTATATTGAAATTATCAGACATCACGAGATAGCAAACTTAATAAACGATACATTTAAAAACAAAGAGGGGAGAAGTGAGATAGTAAAACTGTGGCAGCCTGATGAAAAAATAATGAGGCTTCAATCGGTCTTTTTTAAAGGTGAAGCAGGATTTCCGTCAGGAGTGGTAATTGTATTTCATGACATAACAAAAATGAAAAAACTTGAAAGAGTAAGGCAGGATTTTGTAGCCAATGTATCTCATGAGCTTAAGACGCCGCTTACTCTGATTATTGGTTATATCGAAGCCCTGATTGATGGTGCAAAAGATGATTCAGAAAGTCTCACAGGGTTTTTAAATATTATAGATTCCCATGCTAAGAGAATGAACAAACTGATTTCAGATCTTCTTGAACTTGCAAAGATCGAATCTGTGGATTACAGGGTGACAAAATCAAGAAACTCTCTAAGAAGTCTTATTGAAAGTTGTTTGGCATCTTATAAAGAAGAACTTAATAGAAAAAAGCTTTCATTTGAACTTAAGATAGAAGAAGAAAGCGAATGGGTTTTTGTGGATAAAAGCAAAATAGAACTTGCTATTAATAACCTTATTGATAATGCAATAAAATATACACCTGGAAATGGTAAAATCTCGATTGAGGCAGGAAGCCTGAAAGATTATATTGAGGTGCGGGTTGTTGATACAGGTATTGGAATACCGTCTAATGAAATAGACAGGATCTTTGAACGGTTCTATCGAGCTGATAAAGCCCGTTCAAGGGAGCTCGGTGGTACAGGATTAGGGCTATCCATTGTTAAACATATCGTTGAAGCTCATGGTGGTAAGGTAAGGGTTGAAAGTGAGCTAAATAAGGGAAGCAAATTTATCTTCACCCTGCCAAAAAAATAATTGTTTTCAACTCTATAAAATTCTAAATACGAAATCCTAAATTCTAAACAATATCAAAACCTAAAATTTAAATGTTCCAAATTGTTTTGAATTTTGATCATTAGCATTTTGAATTTGTTTAGGATTTAGATATTAGAATTTAGAATTTATTTTAGAGAGAGACTTCAAAAATTTAACATCCTTTTAACATCCTCATAATTCGTTTGTAATAACTCCTTATTAAATTACCTACTGAAAAAAATAATTTCAAAGGAGGTGATTTAATGAAATGTCAACATTTAAAAGAGAGTTTTGGTTTCCCTGAATGTTATTCAATCTTTGAGGAACCCCTGTATCCAGTAGAATTCCGTTATGAGGGATACTGTTCAAAGGAAAACCACAAAAATTGTCCTTTTTACCAGGCAGCTCAGGCAAATTTTAAAGGAAAATCTAAAGGTAGAGAGAGACAAATTCAAATGGCTGCTTAAGGATGAGTGAGTTTCTGAGAATTATACGCAGGCTAAAGCCTGCGGCTACCAAAATGAAAATTAAAGGAGAAAATTTTAGATGAAAAAATTTATTTTTCTATTTTGTATAATAGTTTTGATGATTTACCTTGTTCCAATAGCCAAAGCAGGTGAATCAGAGGCCGAAGAATCAACATCTATCAGGATCTTAAGGGAAAAGGGAATCATTACTGATGAAGAGTATGAGCAAGCAAAAAAGGAGATTGAAGCAAAACAAACTTTTCTTGATAAAATTGATGTAGGGTATGCCAAGGGCAAAGGTTTCTACCTTAAGACCAAGGATGATAAGTTTTCTCTAACCTTAGGAGCAAGACTTCAAGTCCGCTACACATTCAATAATGTGGATGAAGGAAGGGATGAGGAAAGGGATGATTCGCAGACCTTCACCATAAAAAGGGCAAGGCTCTTCTTGACAGGTCATGCATACGAACCATGGCTTAAATATAAAATTCAGTTTGATGCTGCCAAAGATGATGTGGAGATGAAGGACTGGTATATTGATGTAGCAAAGTATAAGTATGCTTCTCTCAGACTTGGTCAGTATAAAGTCCCATTTGGAAGGCAGGAGATAACTTCTTCTGGAGAGCAGCAATTTGTTGATCGTTCTGAAGTATCAGATGAATTCACACCGAGTAGAGACATCGGATTATCACTCTTTGGAACGACCCAAAATGACCTCTTTGAATATGCTATTGGAATCTTTAATGGACAGGGGCAGAATGCAGAGAATAAAGATAATGAAATGATGTATGCAGCAAGGATTACCTTTAATCCCTTTGGAACCTATAACCAGGGTGAGTGGGGAATAGGGACAAAGGAAGCTGCTCTTGATAGGCCGGCAAGCCCAAAGCTTTCTCTTGGAGCCAACTGGTATTTTACCGGAGATGATATTGACATAAATGATGATGATAAAAAAGAAGATGTGGATATAAACGGACTCGGTGCTGATATAGATTTCCAGTGGCGCGACTTCTCTTTCAGAAGTGAATACTTTTGGAGGAATCTTGAAGTATCAAGAAAGAGCCTTGCTGATGACAAGTCCTTTGGTTTTTACACTCAGGCAGGTTATTTTATAATCCCTCAAAAGCTCGAAGCAGTAGCAAGGTATGGGTACCTTGACCCGCATTTTAATATCAGTGATCAAACTGACATTAAGGATCTTAAAAAAGAACATACTCTTGGACTAAACTATTACTTTGAAAAGCACAATCTGAAGGTCCAGGCTGATTATTCTTACCTGACTGCCCAAGATATAGGTGGTAATGATAAACAGGACAACCGCTTCAGGGTTCAGTTCCAGATAAAGTTTTAAAAGATTTAACATAGATTTAACACGGAGTTAACATGCCAATTACAGGCTAAATATAATATGTGAAATAAAAGGAGAAAAAATGAAAATACTTACAAGTTTAACATTGGTAATTGTATTGATTTTGCCTTTCTGGATTGCAGGGGCAGGGGAAATCCTGAATGGTGCAGGAGCAACTTTTCCCTATCCATTATACTCAAAATGGTTTTACACATATGAGAAAGCTACAGGAGTGAAAATTAATTACCAATCCATAGGCAGTGGAGGCGGTATTCAGCAGGTAAAGGCAGGCACAGTTGATTTTGGCGCAAGCGATGCACCATTAATGAAGGAAGATCTCGAAAAAAATAATTTGATTCAGTTTCCAATGGTAGCGGGTGCAGTGGCAATGATTTACAATATTCCCGGAATCCCGTCAGGGTTGAAACTTACCTCTGAGATGGTTGCTGATATTTTTCTTAAAAAGATTATTAACTGGAGTGACAAAAGAATTAGAGAAATTAATCCGGGCTTGAAAATGCCTGATTTACCAATAATTGTTGCCCACCGTTCTGATGGCAGCGGGACAACCAATATATTCACATGGTTTTTGTCT
>MGDB01000106.1:18438-26965 GCA_001790645.1 Candidatus Schekmanbacteria bacterium GWA2_38_11 | reverse complement strand
GAAAAAGACAACCCTGACCCTGAAAATGCATACACAGACTATGATGGAGATTTTACATTAAAATTTGTCAAATGTCCTTGACTCAAAATACAGTTCACTTTGGGAAAAAGAGAATCGTCCTCCAAGTGATATTCCTTGTTTAAGGGGTTTCTAAATAAAAATGAAATTTTTCCAGGAGGATATATACATGACTAAAACAAAAAAACCTTACACAACCCCAACTGTAAAAAAAGTTAAGCTTGTTGCAGAGGAGGCTGTGCTTGGAGTGTGTAAGAATGACATTGGTGCTGGACCAAATCAGAGCCAATGCCTCATACCTCAGTGCTTTAATTCGGGAAGTTGAGAAGCTTTAAATTGCCGGTCACAAATTTTTGTAACAAAAGGGTGGACTGTAACTTCTCATTTACCAAACCAGTAAGTATCCTAATAGTCTCCATTCTGCATCAAAATTGATAAGTTTTAGTGAAACCCAATAATACCTCTTTAACAAAAAAACTCTGCAGGGATTTATTCTTGAATTATAATTTGTTCTGTCGTATGATTTTATAACTATGAAAAAAGGCAAGTGTCTTGTCATTATGGCTTTTATTGCCTGTCTGTTTTTTTCAGGCTGTCAGGCAATGTTTCTCAATATAAGACCGTCTCTTGAAGATGAAGGCGAAGTATTTATCTATCTCCAGCCTTTTTCACAGGAAGCTGAAAGACTCAGTTTTAAACTTGAAGGGATTTCTGTCCTGAGGGATGACGGTGTGGAGTTTCCTCTTGTTGTTTTGTTACCAGAGTTAAGATTGCAGGATATGAAAAGACAGAGACTTCTTGCTTCTTGCAGGCTTTCCCCGGGCAGGTATGCTGGTTTTGTATTTAAGGTCAAAAGTGCTTCCTTGAAGATAGAAGACGGAGAGGCTGCGCTCAATATACCTGATGTGCCTGCAAGAGGAGATTTTTTATTTAATGTTGAGAGAAATAAGGCATTTGTCATTTCTATGGCATTTAAATACAAGGAATCAATAAAATCCGGTTTTAGTTTTAGCCCGGTATTTTCTATTTTTATTCCTGAAAAGCCAATTAACAGCCTTGTTGGGTATGTTACTAATTTTGGTTCTGATATAATAACAGTTTTTGATAAAAAAAAGATAGAGGTTACCGGAGTTATAGCTACCGGAAGAGGTCCAAAGGGTATAACCCTTGATGAGAGAATTGACAGAGCGTATGTTGCCCTTTATGGTGAAGATGCAGTTGAGGTGGTTGACGTATCAGAAAATAATATTATAAGTAGAATTAATCTTAATCCCGGAGATAATCCTCAGGAACTTGCTTTAACTCCTGACAGGAAAACCCTTATAACTGTAAATACCGCTTCAGACACTGTAAGTATAATTGACACCGGTTCATTATCAGAGGTAGCAAGAATTTCTGTTGGAGATAACCCTAATTCTGTTTTGATTGATCAGACAGGGATGTGGGCATATGTTTTTAACACCCTCTCCAATAACATATCTGTTATAAATATTTTGACAATGGAAGTGGTTGATACACTGTCTACAGGTCCTGAGCCATTAAGGGGAGAATTCAGCAGGAATGGGGAAATGCTTTATGTCATCCACAGGGGATTTCCTTACATTGTAGTTTTAAAGCAATCGTCAAAGCCTCCATATCTTTCTATTTTGAGAAAGGAGTCTATAGGAATGGGGATGAGCTTTATTAAGGTTGATAGTATAACAAATCTGTTATATATCAGCAAAAAATATGATACTCAGATAGCAATCTATGATCCCTTTTCTTTCAGACCTGTTGATTACATTCTGTCAGAGGGGGCTGCAGAATATATAACAATAGATGGGGAAGAGAATAATCTTTATCTGGTTATACCTGAAAAAAGGACTCTTGCAGTTTTTAACCTTGTTAACCGGAGGATTGTTTCAGAAATTGATACAGGTGAGGATTCGTATTGGGTAACCATTATGGGAGAAAGATAGGTCGTTTCTAATAATGGGATTGTATAGCGATTGTTGGCGCTTATTTCATTCAAAAAATATTTTTTATATTTTTTTTTTATATTTCTATCCCTGCAGGGTAAGTCTTCAGCCGGAAGTATAAGCGGTTATCTGGATTTTACGTACTCTAATCTTGATTCTAAAACAAATGATGAATCCGGAGAAAAGACAGATACAAAATCTACCAACTTCAGACAACAATACTACCTTAACGTGTCCCAAAACTTTTATCCTAATCTCAGACTCCTTGCTAATTGTCTCTTTGACAGAAGTGCTTCAAAATCTGACACTGACGATACCGGTACAAAAGCCACAACCACTATATTAAAACCGTTCATTGAACTGAGAATGAGCAATCCCCTGTACAGTGCAGGGATTCTTTATAACAGAAGAGAGACAAAGGATGATGTATCGGGATCCTCTTCTATAACCAATGTTAGTGAGGCGTATGATGGTATTTTCGGATGGAGGCCAGATGGGTTTCCAAAACTTGATCTCAGGCTTTCAAGAATAAATAACTTTGATAAGAAACGCTCTTTAAGAGATACCACAAATGACTTAATTCAATTTTCATCTATATATGATTTTTTGAAAGGCCTCTTGCTGAGGTATCAGTTTAACTACGATGACTTAGATGATAAACTAAACAACCTTGAGACCAAGAATATAAAAAACAGCGGAAAGATAATTTACGATACCAGGTTTTTCTATGACCGGATTACATTATATACAAGCTACGATATTAACCGCAGAACAATAGATGTTTCCACAGGTAAAACAGGAAAAGGTGAGGTAAGGATACCGCTTATTCTTTTCTCAGCTCTTACTGGTATAAGCGATACACCAACCTTGGTTGTACTGAATTCAACAAACCCTCCAGCACCAGAACTAATTGATGGCAACACTGCCAGTATTACGGAAAGTCCTGAAGTCAATATAGGATTTGTTGGAGATACCAGGCAGAGAAACATTGGAATTGATTTTAGCAGTACGACAGAAGTCAACTCCATTTTTTTCTATGTTAACAGAGAACTTCCCAAAGAAATATACCAGTACTTTTTATCAGGTGTTGCTATTTCTGCTTATACGAGTTCTGATAATGAGCACTGGATTCTAGTGCCGAATAAACCAATATTACAATATGATTCTTCTCAAAATCGTTTTGAAATAGATTTTATTAATGTAATTAAGGCAAGGTATATAAAGGTTGTTATAACCCCGCTTCCACAGAGCGTGGCATTATCGGTGCCTACTTTTACAGACCCGGATAAAATATTCGTTACAGAGATTCAGGCTTTTTTAAAAAAGGCTTCTTCAGAGGTAAGCGGAAAGATTTCTACAACAAACCAGATTTATAATATAAACAGCAGGGTAAGAATTTTAAATAAGCCGTTTCTTTTTTATGACTTCTCATACTATTTGAATAAAATTGATGGGTCTTCCTCTTTAAAGAGGTCAACTCTTTTAAATGGCTTTTCTCTTAACCACAGATTTAATGAGATTTTCTCTACTGATGCAAGGGTTGCACGTGAGGACGATGTTGAAGAAAGAGGAGATACTACCGCTTATATCTATAATGCTTCTTTAAATGCGGTTCCTTTAAAGACACTCAGCCATAGCCTCAATTTCAGCAAACGTACTGAAAAAAACCCTGACGGCAAGAGCGATAAAAACAACATATTCTTATATAGCACAGCTGAATTATATAAGGGGATAAATACATATCTCAATTTGGGTTATAATGTCTCAAAGCTGGAGACTAAGAGGAACCAGGAATCAACAAGTGTCAATTTTGGAGCCAATATTATTCCCAACAATGCCCTGACATTAAACATTAACTACTATTCTACAGATACAGATGAGTCGGGTGGTGGCAAGGAGAAAACTAATACTACCTCAAGCAGGAGCGAATTTACTGCATCCTATCGTCCTTTAAGGACACTTTATATTGTTGCGTCCCTGAGCAAGTCATCTCAGGATGGAAGGAAGGATACTCTCCAGAATTATGGTATAAACTGGTCCCCTTTCCCGGATGGAGACCTCCAATTGCGTTTTGAATACAACCAGAACTTGAGGTCTCAGGATAATGGTGTTGATACACTAATACGTCCTGGTTTGAGGTGGAATATAAACAGGAAGACCTATCTGGATATTACTTATCTTATAGTTAAGAGTAAAACTGATGAGCTGAAAACAGATTCAAAGATTTTTAATGTAAATTTAAGGATGTCGTTTTAGGTTTTTTTTAAGAAGTGGATAACTGAATTTTAATCAGAAAAATTTCTCGAAGCTTAGCTTTTGAGTATCATCATGTTCCTTGTCATTCCCGCCTGCCTGCCGGCAGGCAGGCGAAAGCGGGAATCCAGATGTCATTCCAGCAAAAGCAGGGAATTATTAAATGAAATGGATTCCTGTTTTTACAGGAAAGTCTGGATTCTGCATCGAGTGTGGAATGACAGATAACTCCTGATATTCAGAAGTTGATATTTTGCAGATTGCAGCAGGAAGCTTAAAAATAATTAAAATAAATATAAGATAGATAGAGTGAATAAAAGGGATATACAGTGAGATTTATATTGGTGGGATTTATTTATCTAATGTTTTTCTTATCCGGTGCAGCAGCGCTTATGTATCAGGTTTTGTGGGTGCGTTCTTTAAGCCTGATTTTTGGTGGCTCTCATCTGGCTGTTGCTGCAGTCCTTTCTATTTTTATGGCAGGTCTGGCAATAGGCGGATACATAATTGGAAAATCTGCAGACAGTATGAAGAAACCATTAAGGATATACGGATTTCTTGAACTACTGATAGGCATTTTTGCAATAATATTTTTAGGCTTGATTAAACTCTACCCTTATATTTACATTCCCCTTGCCCAAGGAAGGGATGAGCATCCTGTTTATCTTTTCTTAATCCGCATAATATTTTCTATCGTTGCCCTCATAGTCCCTACATCGCTGATGGGCGGAACTCTTCCGGTATTATCAAGGTTTATTTCCGGACGCCCGGATAACCTTAGAAGCCATTTGTCCTTTCTCTATGGGCTTAACACACTCGGAGCAGTAGCAGGGGCAATTGCTGCAGGATTTTTCTTCCTGAGGTTTTATTCTGTCAGCACGACGATGGGCATAGCAATTCTTACAAACCTTTTTATAGGTCTTTCAAGCATTCTGCTTCAGGATAAGGCTGCTTTGGTGCTTACCAATACTCAGGCAGAACCTTTGCTGAAAAAGAAGACTGCAAAGAATATATCCAGGAGTTTTGCACCTGAAAAAACAAATGAAAATCTTTTTTCTTTCAAGTTAGTCCTCTGGGGAATAGGGGTCAGCGGTTTTTGTGCCCTTGGATACGAAGTCCTCTGGACCAGGATTCTTGCCATTGTTTTTGGTGCAAGCGTGTACGGTTTTACAACAATGCTGGCTGCTTTTTTAACAGGTATTGCGGTAGGCAGTGGGGCATACGGGATTTTGCCAAAGATTTTTCCTTCAAAGGGAAAGGAGATAGAAACATCTATTGTCTGGTTCGGAATAGTCCAGGTTATTATAGGGATTTCTTCCCTGGTGGTAACTGCATATATCCACCGTCTTCCGTTAGTCTCATTTATGTTAAGAAATTATCTCCAACAATATTGGAATGATTTTTTTAAAGTTAAAATATCGACGAATTTTACCCTTGCATTTTTCTATATGTTTTTTCCTGCCTTTTTCATGGGACTTGCCTTTCCCATTGCAGGCAGGGTACATGCTGTTTATAAAAAAATGGTAGGAAGCGCTGTTGGCGAGGTGCTGGCGTACAACACAATCGGGGCGATTCTGGGTGCTGCCCTGAGCGGGTTTGTTATGATTTATTTTTTTGGCATTGAGAAGTCTCTCCAGATGCTGACGGTTATTAATATCGTATTTGGATTGCTCGTAGCCTTCAGCGTTAAGAATAATAAGATGTTGAACTGGTCATTTCCAATAGCAGGGTTTGTTATCCTGCTCTTTCTGGGCATCAATCATAATGCACTGAGGATATGGGATTTAAACTACTTTGCTATTTTTCGAAGTAACCAGCCTGAAGCATTTGACACCCCTGAGAAGATAAAAGACGCAGTTGAAAACACAGATGTCCTCTATTACGCCGAGGGTGCGGAATCTATTGTGAGTTCAATCAAGGTAAAAGGGGGCTACCAGTCCTTTATAACCAATGGCAGAGTTGAGGCAACAACGTCTATGGAGGGTCAGCAGTGCCAGTTTATGCTTGGACATCTGCCAATGCTCTTAGCCAGGAACCCGAAAAAAGTGTTGCTGATTGGAACAGGGAGCGGGATGACGCTGGGGGCAACATCCGTGTATCCGAGTGTTGAAGAAATCACCCTTGTAGAGATAGAGCCAAAAGTGATTGGAGTTGCAAAAACTTTCGGGAATTATAATCATCATGTTCTTGAAAATCCAAAACTGAAAATTGTCTTTAACGACGGGCGGAATTTTCTGATGACGACTAAGAACAGGTATGATGTAATTACCGCTGATCCGGTACATCCATGGTTCAGGGGGGCAGGCTATCTCTATACCTCAGAATATTTCAAGCTTGCTTCCGAACACCTTGAGCCGGGTGGGATAATGTGCCATTGGCTGCCAATTTATGAACTGACTACAGAGAACATAAAATCAGTTGTCAAGACATTCACTGAAAACTTCAAATACACAATGCTCTGGTTAACCTATGACGATGCAGAACTTGTGGGAAGCAACTCTCCAATTACAATTGATGAGAATGAGCTTGAAAGGAGATTTTCAAGGTCAGAAATTTCTGCTGACATGAAAAGAATTTCGATTAGTTCCTCGACAGACCTTCTGAGCTATTTCGTTATGGGATCCACTGCTATGAGGAATTTCAGCAAGGGCGGAGTTGTCAATACAGATGACAATCTGTATCTTGAGTTTTCAGCTCCTTTTTCAATCGGAAAAAATTCCCTTATGGAGGACAATGCTAATGCAATTGCTGATAATGTGGAAAGCGTCCTGCCATATCTGGTCCCAATGAGGGATGAGAAAATGAGAGCAGAACAGATTAAAAATTGGGGAAAATACAGTAAGGCTTTTGTAGTTGCAAGAAAGGCTCAGGCGCTGTTTCTTGGAGGAAAGTATTATTCCCCGGAGTTTAATATGCTGATGGAAGAACTGAATAATAAATACCCGTGGCTTGCACTGTACAGGCTTTTAAAGAGCGAATACACGGATAAAATAAATATGGAGCCGAGGCTTTTGCAAAATACAAGTCTTGTCTTTTTAGATAAAACAGGGGCAAGGATTGTGATTGAATTGTCTGCAGTGCTGGTCCCGGTCAGCAATGAAAGGGCTGCAATTGTTTTCGCGGATAATGCATCAAGGGTTATATACGGACAGTTGTATGTTAATGGTTTAAATATGGATAGGTTTATTAATGGCTTTGTAAATGATGTTATGATTAATATTCGTTCTGCATACAAAGAAGAAACAGAGATTGCTTTTAGAAAGGGGAAAGAATTTCCTTCAGCAGAAACTGGTGTTAACAGGATAAAGAAAATCATCACTGAAAAAATCCATGAAAAGGGTGAAGCCGGGGTTTAATCTATATTCCCAGATAGAATCTTGATAAACAAAAAAAAACAGATTGTTCATATCCTCTTAATAGGTATTTTAGGCCTTATAGCGTATTCTAACACCTTCAATGTCCCTTTTGTCTTCGATGATGAATTTTCTATAACACGAAACCCTGTCATAAGAAACCTTGATAACTTCTTTTTTAAACAGGAAGGATACAGTGAGAATCCTGGTAGATATATTGGCTATCTGACATTTGCTTTAAACTATAAGCATGGCGGGCTTGATGTGACCGGCTATCACATTTTTAATCTCATGGTTCACATTGCAAATGCCATGCTAATCTATGCCTTTCTTATCCTGACTCTCAGAACTTCCTGCATGAAGGACTCACGGTTAGTTCATTTTTCTGATTTGATAGCCATCTTTGCTGCAATTCTCTTTGTGGTTCATCCGGTCCAGATCCAGGCAGTAACATATACTGTTCAAAGGGTAGCTTCTCTTGCAACGATGTTTTATCTGATTGCCCTTGTTTTTTATGCAAGGATGAGAATTCTCCAGGAATCTGAGAACCCATCAAACAACAGAGTCCTCATCCTTTATTTTTTATCGCTGGTAATGATTGTTCTTGCAATGAAAACCAAGGAGATTTCCTTTACATTGCCAATAATTCTTACAGTTTATGAATTTTTCTTTTTCAGGTCAGCAATTCAAAAAAGGCTTATTCCCCTGATACCTGTAATTCTTACACTCCTTATTATTCCGATCAGCATTTTAAACGTTCATAAGCCTGTGGGAGCAATTATATCTGATGTGAGTGAAGCGGCAAACGCTCAGGCAAGCATATCAAGATGGGATTACCTCGTTACACAGTTTAGCGTTATAATTACTTATTTGAGGTTGCTGTTTTTTCCTGTTAACCAGACTCTCGATTATGACTATCCAATCTATCATTCTTTGTTTACGCTA
>MGDB01000106.1:11265-18417 GCA_001790645.1 Candidatus Schekmanbacteria bacterium GWA2_38_11 | reverse complement strand
GTTCTCCTGTGTATTTTTTGCACATCAATATTCCTGTTTGTGAAGTCGCGCAGAGGCAATGACTCAGGCAACCGTCTCATAGCCTTTGGCACTTTCTGGTTTTTTATAACACTCTCGGTTGAATCCAGCGTGATTCCCATTGCAGATGTAATCTATGAACACAGGGTATATTTGCCATCTGTAGGTTTTTTCATTGCTATGGTTACTTTTATTATTATGGTTAAGGACAAATTAGAGAACAGGGAATTAAGAGCAGGTTATGTGATTATACCAGCCTTGGTGATAGCAGTGCTTGTCCTCTCAATTGCAACATATGCGAGAAATAATATCTGGGGGGATGAAATCAGGTTCTGGGAAGATGTGGTAAAGAAGAGTCCTTTAATAGCCCGCACACACAGTAACCTTGGAGTTGTATATGGAAGGAAGAACCGTTTTGAAGAAGCGATTACGGAATTTCAGACTGCTGTAAGGCTTGACTCCTTTTATCCTGTGGCACATTACAACCTTGGCAACATTTACGGGAGGCAGGGCCGCTTTAAAGAAGCAATAGAGGAATTAGAAACTGCTATAAAACTTTCTTCTGAATATGCTGTGCCCCATTACAACCTTGGCTTGATTTATGAAATACAGAACCGTTTTGAAGAAGCGATTAAAGAATTTCAGACTGCTATAAAACTTAATCCCGGTGATGCCAGCGCTTATTATAACTTAGGGGAGGTTTACCGGAAGCTTGGTTTTTTTGAGGAAGCAGTAGAAAAATACCGGACTGCAATAAGGCTTAAACCTGATTTTGTTGAAGCGCATAATAACTTGGGGGCAATTTACGGAAGAGAGGGAAAATTCATTGAAGCCTTAAAAGAATTTCAGGCTGTTATAAGGGCTAAGCCAGAAGATATAGGGGCACATTTCAACATGGGAATAATTTATAATAAGCTTGGACGTTTTGAAGAGGAAACCAGAGAACTTCAAATAGTCAATAACCTTAAAGCCATCCAGGGAAAATGAATTCTTTCATCCTTATATTCTTAATTATTATAAGACATATGACATAAAGAACTTATATATTAATAATAAAAAATAATATGGAAGAGAGGTTACAGCAACACTAATCAGATGTTTCTCAAATGTGTTTTATAGTAATATTCATATGCATTTATTATAATCACGGATTAGCCTGTGAAGAAAAAGGATTATAAAAAAGGCTATAGAACAGTTTTAGTTTGCCGCAAGATCAAATTCTGTATAAATAAAATATCATAATGACCTACCTGTTTATTGCCTTGGTAAATTTTCTACAATTCAATGAATGATAAAGATATTGTAGGGTTTTTGCTGTTAGATTGAGGCTTTCAATGTTAATTATTTGACTAATATTAACAAAAATATCTCTTTATTCTCCTTCCTCACAATAATTGTTATCAAATTATTCATATTAACTATTTGATAAATAGTAATAAATATTTTTTTCAAAGGCAATATTAATTCTGGCACAAAAATTGCATTCCCTCCTGTACTTTCTAAAAACTTAAATATTAACAGCTTTAAAATTAAAAACATTTTTTGGAAGAAGTAATAGGGTGGATAAAGGAGGGAAGATGAAGATTTTAAAAATGGTAAGTTTATTTGTTTTTATATTGCCTTTTTTAATTATTCTGCTTTGTGGAAAAAGCTATGCGTTTCATAATGGCGGTGTAGGGGAATGCACAGGATGCCATAGCATGCATTCAACACCATCAGATGGTGACTATTGCTTGAAAGGAACGGACCAGAGTTCAACATGCCTGATTTGCCATGAAAACTCAGGCGACACAGGTCCAACCGACTATCATATTAGCACTGCTGATTCTGATATGCCAACAAGTGTTCCACCCAAACAGCGAACCCCTGGCGGAGATTTTGGCTGGCTGAAGAAGAGCTACACTATTACAATTGGCAATGTTACAACTATTGAGTCAGGGGAAAGACACGGACACAACATAGTTGCAGTTGATAAAAATTATGTAGCAGATAATACAAACAATACAGCCCCTGGAGGATCATTTGTTTCATCAGATTTTTCTTGTATCAGCTGTCATGATCCCCATGGGAAATATAGAAGACTCGGGGATGGAACAATTATTACAAAAGGTGCACCTATTATGGCATCAGGCTCTTACGATAATAGCCCTGACCCTGTAGCAGGTGAAACAGCTGTAGGTGTTTACAGGCTTCTTGGTGGTATTGGCTTTACCAATTCTAAAACCAGCAATGTTTCGTTTACGGTAAATCCACCAACAGCAGTGGCACCATCTAATTACAACAGATCAGAGTCTTCTACCCAGACCTATGTTGCCTATGGAAAAGGTATGTCAAGATGGTGTGCAAACTGCCATTCTGATATGCATAGTGATACAGGTAAGTTACTTCATCCTTGCGATCGGACTTTTGGCTCGTCCTTAGCTAATAATTATAATTCCTATGTTAAATCTGGGGACACGACAGGTGTCCAGGCAAGTTCATACCTTTCATTGGTGCCATATGAAGAGAATTCTACTGATTATTCAAGTCTCAAAACAATAGCAGGGAAAAGCGGTAGTTCTCCGCTTTCAGGTCCTGCCTCCAACTCTCAGGTAATGTGCTTAAGTTGCCACAGGGCACATGCAACAGGATGGAACCATATGTTTAGATGGAGTAATGAGGTAGATTTTATTGTCTACAATAGCCTCTGGCCAGGGACTGATACAACACCGGATAACCCAGAATTTTCTTTAGGGCGTTTAGGGGCAGAAACACAGGCAGCATACTATGATAGGCCTGCGACTATTTTTGCTTCTTATCAGAGGATTTTATGCAATAAGTGCCATAATATGGATTAATATACTAAGAGCATATAAAGACACGCTCAGGATATAAAAAGGCTGGTTTAAAAAAAACCAGCCTTTTTATCTTGAATTTAAATTTACTTTATTTTAGTATCAAAAAAATGTAAAATAAATTCTATATAAATTGCTTTTTCCAAAAATTATTTAAATTCAAAAAATATTATTAATGTTATAAAGATTTCTGATGGCAGAAGAGAGAATTATAAATTTTAAAAAGATAATTTTAGCATCTCTGATTGTAGCCTTTTTATTTGGGTGTGCTAGTGATGTATACAGGGATTCCACTATGGATTTTGGGTCAATACAAACTGTTGCGGTTATGCCTTTTGCAAATTTTTCAAAAGAACAAACATCTTCTGAAAGGGTTAGAGATGTATTCATTACTATGCTTTTGTCAACAGGGAGTATTTATGTAATACCTCCTGGCGAGGTTGCAAAGGGAATAGCTACTACCGGAGTCTTAAACCCGACAGCTCCAACAGGAGAAGAAGTTATCAAATTGACTAATGCAATTAAGGCAAATGCTGTGATTACAGGAGTTGTAAAGGAATATGGAGAGTTAAGGTCAGGCACTACCTCTGCTAATATAATTTCTTTAAGCGTGCAGATGATAGAGGGACAGACAGGACGGATTGTATGGTCTGCATCTTCAACCAAAGGCGGGATAGGAATCAAAGACCGCCTCTTTGGCGGTGGTGGTGAACCGATGAATACTGTTACTGTAAAGGCTGTAAATGATCTTCTCGATAAACTTTTTAAGTAAGTTAGCTGCTATTTTATTGGTAGGTATTTTTTGTCTTTCAGAATGTGTTCTTGTAAAAAAAAACTTATCTGAGAATTTTCAAGATTTTAAACAAGATTTACGCATTGTTGTCCTTCCAATAGAAAACCTTAGCGGAACAGCTGCACCAATAAAAGACATAAAGGAATCATTAATAAAAAACTTTAAAATACATGGACTATCTATTTTTGAAAATGAAGAACTTGAAAAGTTCATGGCACGAAATAGGGTACGATATACAGGGGGTATAGACGCAGCAACAGCCGAGGCATTTAAGAAAGAGATAGGCGTTGACGCTGTTCTAATCACTTCAGTGGAACTGTATAATGAAACAGATCCATCAAAGATTGCATTAATTTGTCGGTTGGTTTCAACCGGTAGCAATCCGGTGATTTTGTGGATGGATAGCGTTGGATTAAGCGGTGATGACTTACCCGGGATTCTTGGTTTAGGACTGATAGAAGATCCTCATTTGCTTATGGAAAAAGCCACTGAATCTCTTGCTGCCTCTCTCAGAAGATATCTTGCCGGAAATATCGAAATGGCTGGTGTTAAAAAAAGTAAAAAAATATTCAATCCAAAAGTATTTTATAATATACCATTTTTAAGTCCTGATAATAGGTACACTGTTGCAGTAATACCCTTTTTTAATGACAGCACAAGGAAAAATGCAGGAGAGATAATTATGTTACACTTTGTTATGCAAATGATGAAACAGAAAAATTATAATATAATTGAGCCAGGTATAATAAGGCAGGAACTTCTTAAAATGAGACTCATAATGAATGTTGGGATTTCACTCTCAGATGCGGATCTGATTCTTAGCGATTTAAATGCTGATCTTATGCTGAGCGGAAGAATCATGAGCTATGATGATTATATAGGGTTTTTTGGTAAAGCAAAAGTAGATTTTTCTGCACAGTTATTAAGCAAAATGGAAAGGAAAATAGTATGGAGGTCAAAGAGTTTTAATGAAGGGGATGACAGGGTTTTTTTATTTGACTGGGGGAAGGTGAATACAGCCAGTGTTATGGCATCTGAGATGGTTCGGATTGCTGTAGAGTCTATGGTAAAACAATAAAGAGAAAATATTTTTACATGAACTTAATATTTTGTGTAATGAAAAATCTATTATAGGGAAAAAATGAATGAAAACTACTAAACAGTTTTTTTTAGCTTATGGGATTATTTCCCTAATTTTTTTGTTTGTTGCAATGCCAGGGTATGCATCTGATGAGAAAGTTGCCAAATCAGATGAGAAGGTCAAAGAAAATGGTTGGGATAACGGAGAAGAACAAATTGCCCTAAATGTTCCGATTTCTTCACCCTCCTTTTCAATCTTTCCTATTGCTATTGTTAATGATGAACCAATAACCATTGAAGACTTAAAAAAAGCTGTCGGGAGATTACATGGTGGGGTGGAGAAAAAAGAGACATCATCAAGAAAAGATTATTCTGAGATTATAAAGCGGCTTATAAACACAAAGCTTATTGTACAAGAGGCAAAAAATATGGGGTTTGACGAGTTGGAGGAAGTGAAAAACATGGTTGACAAATATGCTAAGTCAACCCTGCTTTCGCTGTTACAGGGTCAATATGTTAAGGATTTGAAGGCAGATGAGGCTGAGGTAGATAAGCTATATAAGCAGATGGTTAAGGAGTGGAAGATAAAATCTGTGTTGTTTGATAAAGAAGATGACGCTAAAAAATTTGAAGAAGAGATAAAGGCAGGTGGTAACTTTGATGAAAGAATAGAGAGTTTGATTACAGAGGGAAAAGTAAAAGGGAAAAAAGAAGGGGTTTATTTAAAGGATAAAGACCTTCTGCCCCAAATAATAAAGACTTTATCTGATATGAATGCTGGTTCTATAAGTCCTGTTATTTCTGTTGACTCGGGTTATATTGTTTTTAGGCTTGATGATGTGCGATACCCTGACAATCCAGATGTAAAGGATGAAGCAAGGGATAAGGTTCTTGAAATAGAAAGGTTTAAAGCTTTATCAAATTATAACAGAGAGTTATCCAATAAATATATAAAATTGAATAAGAAAATTATTGACACCATAAATTTTGAATCTAAGCAGCCAGGATTTCAAAATCTATTAAAAGATAAAAGGGTTGTTGCTGAGGTTAAAGGCGGAAAACCGGTAACAGTAGAAGAATGGGCTGAAGCCATTAAGAAAGAATTTTTCCATGGAGTAGATGAAGCGATTAAAAATAAAAAAATCAATCAGAAAAAAATAGATATATTGCAGAAAATATTGGGTAAAAAGATTTTTAGATTAGAGGCATTGAAAAAGGGCATTGATAAAACAGAAGAATATAAAAGCATGATTAATGAATATGAAATATCTGTGCTTTTTGGATTATTTATGCGGAAGGTTATTGCTCCTAATGTAAAGCTTAAAGATGAGGAACTTAAGGCATACTATGATGAACATATAAGTGAATTTTCTTTTCCGCAGATGATGAAGATAGATACCATTGTTTTTAAAAAAATTCAAGATGCGGAATCTTCTCTTGATAAACTTAAAAAAGGGGCAGAATTTAGTTTTATAAAAGAAAATGCAGATGGACAGGTAGATGGAAGTACTGAAGGGCTTTTAGGTTTTGGAAACGCTCCTGTTGTTACAAGTGAATTATCTGAAGATGTACAGAGAGCAGTAGCAGGTGCAGGTTCAGGGGATTTGAGGATGTATGTAAGTCCTGAAAAATATTATTATATCCTGTATATAAAAGATATGATACCTTCAAAACCGCAGCCCTTTGAAGATGCAAAAGATTTGATTTATGACAAGGTATTAAAAAATAAACTTGGCAAAGCAGTTGATGACTGGACTGATAAACTTAGAAAAGACTCTACCATAAGAATCTATGCGATAGATTATAATAACAAATAAGATAAAAATTTTGGAAGGATATATGTTTTATGCAAACAAAAGGTAAAAAAATCATATTTGGGATTATATTAATTTTATGTGGATTGGTTCTTTATGTTACATATGAAACTTTTGCAGCACAAAGGAAATTTAAAACTAAAGGGTGTCTGGACTGCCATAAAAGTTTTTCTGATAAATATTTGAACATGAAGGAAGTTCATCCTGTTGTGAAAGAAGAAAAATGTGAGGAGTGCCATCTCAGACACGGAAGAATTCCTGCTTTAATTCTGAAAAAGAGCGAGAATGAGATATGCTTTCAGTGCCATAACAAAGAAAAGATAGGAATGAATAAATCTAAGGTGCATACGGCACTGAAGGAGGGGAAATGTACGCTTTGTCATAATCCTCATGCCTCCCAGGCAAAACATCTTCTTAAGTCAGAGGGGAGTGAAGTCTGCTATCAATGCCATAAGAAAGAAAAATATGAAAAAAATATAATTCATAAGACAATGCAATCTGATGGCTGCATGAAATGCCATTTTTCCCACAGCTCTGATGAAAACAACCTTCTTGTAAAAGCTGATACTGTTCTGTGCCTCACATGCCATGATAAAGGTAATGCAACATTTAA
>MGDB01000106.1:7328-11224 GCA_001790645.1 Candidatus Schekmanbacteria bacterium GWA2_38_11 | reverse complement strand
CAATATGTCATAATCCACATTCATCATCAAAACAAAAGCTTCTTAAAACAAGTTTGCATGACCCTGTCGCTTCAGGCAGTTGTGACTCCTGCCATGCTCAGGCTACTTCACAGAAACCCTTTGATACCACACAAAAAGGAAGCGAACTATGTTATCAGTGTCATGACCGCTCATCTCTTACTGCTGGAGGTCAGATTGTACATCAGCCATTTCAGGAAGGGATGTGTCTTTCATGTCACAATCCCCATACTTCAGAAAATCCTAAATTGTTAATTCAGGAGGGCAATAAGGTTTGCTTTACCTGCCATAGTGAAAAAGAGGAAAAGGTAGTAACAGCTCATGGTGCGGTTACAACCGGGAAGGGATGCCTTTCATGCCACTTACCACATGCTGCCAGTAACCAAAAACTCCTGATAAAAAAAGAAGAGGAACTATGTTTTACATGCCATGCAAAGGTAAAAGAAGATTCTCAGAAAGTCAAAGTCGTCCATAAACCTTTCGAGAATAACAGATGTATATCATGCCATAATCCTCACGGCTCGAATTTTGTGAGTATTTTAAAGGAGAGAGTGGATAATGTCTGTTATACATGTCATGCTGATGCTAAATCTAAGTTTATAAAGACAAACACCCACGATCCGGTAAAAAATGGTTTGTGTAATTCCTGTCATAATGCCCATGGGTCAGATGAGGGTAAATTACTTAAAGCAGCCGGGTCCAATCTCTGTGCGAAATGCCATAGTGATTTAATGAAAGAAATACAAGGGGGCACAGCCCATATACCATTCAAGGATGGTGACTGCCTTGCATGCCATGATAGCCATGGAAGCAATGTTGCTGGTATGCTTGCAGATAGTCAGGGTAAAATCTGTTTCTCCTGCCATTCAGATCTTGATGAAGGAATAAAAGGAGGCAAAAGTAAACATTTACCTGTTGCTGCTGGTGAATGCATTAAATGCCATAGCCCCCATCAATCAAAAATAAACCACCTGCTTTTATCTATAAGCCCGGATATATGTCTGAGTTGCCATAAAGAGATTAAGGCAAGGTTGGAGAAAGAAAAGGTGCATCCACCGGCATCAGAAGATTGCCTTACATGCCATAAACCACATTTTTCCACAGAGCTTTCATTGATTGCAAAGCCTGTTCCAGCCTTATGTGGTAAATGTCATGACTTTAAGGATCCTTCTTTCAATAAGGCTCATATTAGTATTGATGCGTCTGTGATAGATTGCAGAGTTTGCCATGATCCTCATACTTCAAAAGATCAGAAATTATTCAAGGTCAATGTACATCCTCCATTTGCTGAAAGGGCGTGTGGGGAGTGTCACTTGGTAGAAAAAAAATAAAGGAGAAGGGATGAATATAAAATATAAGATATTTTTTTCACTTTTTCTTGTAAGTTTTTCTTCTGTTATTTTACTGGCTTACTCACAGGATAAATTCAACCTCAGACCAGGTGCAAAAGGCAAATTATGCATGAATTGCCACGAGACTTTTCAGGAAAAGATTAGCAGTCCTTTTGTTCATACCCCTGTGCGAACAGGTGAATGTTCGGGATGTCATAACCCTCACGCATCTTCACATGGAAAGATGTTATCTGAAGATACAAACAAGATATGTTTTACTTGCCATAAAGAAATTATTCCTGATAAACCACTAAGCACCCATAAGGTTGTTGCAGAAGGTAATTGTGTAAAATGCCACGATCCACATGGCTCAAGTAATAAGTTTAATCTTTTAAAATCAGGCAATGAGCTTTGTTTTGGTTGTCATAAAGATATAGAAGATGGAGTAAAACAGGTTAAATTTAAGCATACCCCTGTTGAAAAGAGTTGTCTTAACTGCCACAACCCGCATGCGTCTGCCAAAAACGAGTTTCTGTTAAAAGATGAAGTACCGATTGTTTGTTTAAAGTGCCATAAGACAGATAAACCTGCATTTGCAAAGCAACACATGAATTTTCCTGTAGGAAAGGCGCGCTGTACTACCTGCCATAACCCTCACGGTTCTGATAAGGCGGCACTATTATTAACTAATGTCCATAAACCTGTTGCCAGCAGGATGTGTAATCAGTGTCATGATTCATCTGACCCAAAGAATCCATTTAAGACCAAAAATGAAGGCTCTGATTTGTGTAAGACTTGTCATAATGAATTGGTTAACGAGATACAGAGTAAAAAAAATATACACCCTGCTTTGGAGGTTGATTCTGGTTGTCTTAATTGCCACAGTGCCCATGCATCTACCCAGAGAGCACTTCTTAAAGGAAATTCTTTGTTTGATGTATGTGGTAAATGTCATGCGGATGTTATTGCAAGGCAGGATAAGTTTCCAACCAAGCATCCGCCTGTTAAAGATGGGGATTGTATAGCCTGTCATTCACCACATGCCACTGATACTGAGCACCTTGCGCAGCAATTATCTGTTATCGTTCTTTGCGGTAGTTGTCATGATTGGAAGGGCCATGTCTCACATCCTATGGGAGACAATGTAGCGGATCCAAGGGATAAAACACGTACCGTAAATTGCCTTAGTTGCCACAAGGCTCATGGTACTGAGTATAAACGTATGCTTCTTTTCCCAACGACCGTTGAACTATGTACACTGTGCCACGTAAAATACCAAAGGTGAAGTAACTGTTGAAGCATTTTATGTAGTAAAATATTATTATCTTAAATGACAAAATAATTTGTCTTTTTTAAGAAAGGAAGGATTCCTTTTTCTATTCTTAAAGTTTAAATATCTTTTTAAAAACAAATGGTTAGAAATTTAACCATCTGTTTTTATTTTTTGGCACAGATTGTGCAATAAAAATTAGATGAGAGAACTCAAAAAATAAAAAGCTGAGAGGCGGTGTATTCGGGGAATGCACCCTACAGGAAATAGACATAAATATGAAATGCCCTTATTACTCTGATGAGCCTATAAAAGTCTGCAAGGCATTTTTAGGGGGTATTAAGATGCCAAGCAAGCGGGAGATAAAGGACAACTGTTTGTCAGAGATGTATCACGAATGTCCTTTTTATAAAAAAAAAGAGAAAGAAATCTGGGAGCCAGAGAATAGCAAAAGATCAAAAACCCCCATTAGCGACAAAGATAAGAGGGAATGAGGATTTGAGGGAATGGTGGAGATGGTGACGCTTTTGGGGGTTAAAATGAGAGGGGTATTGAATCATGTTGACAAAAATGAAATCAATACCCCTTTTTATTTTGGGATGGTGTATAATTACTGTTCCTTACTTTAAAGACTGTGTTATAATGTAGCCGCAACCTTTAGGTTGCGAATAAAATTTTTTAATATCAATGGGCTTAGCGCAGGCTAAAGCCTGCGGCTACCATTAAAACATGAGTTGTAACACAGCCTTTTAGAAAAAGGGGGATGGGAATTTTATGGTAAATAATATAGTGCATAGATAACGCAGGGTAAACCTGAGGGCTAAAGCCCTCAGCTACCCAAAAAATTTTATAAAAAATTAGGTTTAGGATATGATTGAAGGTAAAAAAAGTTTTTACTTAGGTTGTTTGATATTTTTATCCTTATTGCTCTGCGTCTTTATAGCAAATGCAGAAGATAACACTAAATGCACAGATTGTCATTCGGATAAAGATTCAATCAAAAGCTCAATCCATTCAGACATTGCCTGCACAGATTGCCACAGCGAGTTTGCAAAGATTACAGAATTTCCTCATAAAACCGGTCTAAAGCCTGTTGATTGCAGTATCTGCCATGAGGATTCAAAAGCTGCATATGATAAGAGTCTTCACGGAGAGGCATTTGCAAAGGGAATTGCTGATGCCCCGAGATGCCACTCCTGTCACGGGACACATGATATTAAAGGTAAGGATGACCCTAATTCCCAGGTTTCCAGAATAAACATCCCGAATATGTGCGG
>MGDB01000106.1:1418-7199 GCA_001790645.1 Candidatus Schekmanbacteria bacterium GWA2_38_11 | reverse complement strand
TATAGATTGCCACGGCAATCACAATATGCGTCTTCCTAATGACCCGGATTCTCTGGTTTCAAGAAAGAATACACCAAGCACCTGTGGTAAATGTCATCTTGGTATCTATAAAGTCTTTGATGAGAGTATTCACGGGAAGGCTGCTAAAGCAGGCGTTTCAGATGCCCCGATATGTACGGATTGCCATGGAATTCATGCTATAAAGTCGCATATTGATCCAAAGTCATCTGTTTCTGAAGCAGCTATTTCTCTGACTACATGCCCCAAGTGTCATTCTGGAATAAGGTTGACTGAAGAGTATGGAATTGCTGCCCAGAGGGTTACAAGTTACCTTGACAGCTTTCACGGCCTTGCACAGAGAGGCGGGTCAAATATTGTGGCAAATTGCGCAAGCTGTCATGGGGTGCATGATATACTTCCTTCTTCAGATCCGAGGGCAACCATAAATAAGAATAACCTTCCAAAAACATGCGGTAAATGCCATCCCGGGGCAGGACAGAATTTTGCAAGAGGTGCAATTCACGTGATCCCTTCTTTAGAGGGAGAATTCGGTACAAAGGCAGTCTTTTATGTGAAATGGTTTTATATAGTCCTTATAGTCTCAACAATCGGAGGCATGGCTTTTCATAACGGTCTTGATTTCTTAAGAAAATTGATCGGGTCCCTTTTAGGGACACGTAAGCCAATTACTAAATCAGGAGTTTATTATGAAAGGCTGAATTTATCAGAAAGAATTCAGCATTTCCTGCTCCTTAGCAGTTTTACAATCTTAGTACTTACAGGTTTTGCACTGAAATTTCCTGATACATGGTGGGTGGCACCAATGCGAGAGATTGAAGGGGGGATGAACCTGAGAGGGCTTATTCACAGAATTGCAGCTCTTGTAATGGTTGGAGCTGCCCTGTATCACATCTATTTCCTTTTAATTACAAAAAGAGGAAGATTTGAACTTAAGGAGATGCTTCCCAAAGTGAAGGATGTATTTGATACAGTAGAGAACCTCAAATATCTTTCCGGCATATCATCAGAAAAACCCAGGTTTAAGAGGTTCAATTATATTGAAAAGAGCGAATACTGGGCGCTGATATGGGGAACTTTTGTGATGGCTGCTACTGGTTTTGTCCTGTGGTTTGAAGTTGAAGCTATGAAGTTTTTCCCAAAATGGATCTCAGATGTAACAGAAACGATTCATTACTATGAGGCATGGCTTGCTACACTTGCCATAATCGTGTGGCATTTCTACTATGTTATTTTTAACCCTGATGTTTATCCAATGAACTGGACATGGTTAACTGGAAAGATTTCAAAGGAGGAGATGGAACACGAACATCCACTGGAACTTGAGGAAATAGAAAATGGAGAAAGTAAGCATGAGTAGAAAAACAGCCTTAATATTCTTTTTGGTATTCTTAATTTCTTTTGCTGCTTTTTTATACCAAGCCTGGAGCCAGACCAATGAAGAATGCATTGGATGTCATGAGGATAAGAGCCTTGCTAAAAAATCAGCTTCAGGTGAAGAAATATCTTTATTCGTGGATCAAAAAGAATTTGCCAGGTCAGTCCATAAAAAGATAAACTGCATTGACTGTCATGCTGACCTGAAAGGGATCAAAGAATTTCCGCATAAAGAAACACTAATGAAAGTGGAGTGCAAAGGGTGCCATGAAAAAGAATACAGTACTTATACCCAGAGTGTTCATGGAAAGGCTTTTCTTAAGGGTGATAAAAATCTTCCGACATGCGCAACCTGTCATGGTAAACACTATATATTATGCGCAACTGATCCTGAATGCTCAACTTCGCCAATAAAACAGATTAAGGTTTGCACGAAATGCCATGAAGACCGGAAAATAGTAGCAAAGTATAATCTGCCGGGAGTAGATTTTATTAAATCTTATGAAAAAAGCATTCATGGGAGAGCAATTGCTGAAAAAGGTCTTGTTGTCTCAGCAGTTTGCAGCGATTGCCACGGTTCCCATGAGATTAAGCCTATTGATGATCCGGGGTCTTTAAAAAATAAAGTGAATATTCCGGCTGTATGCTCTAAATGTCACAAGTCTGTCTATGCAGAGTACAGCCAAAGTATACACGGCCAGGCTATTGCTAAAGGCATAATGGATTCTCCTGTTTGCACTGATTGTCATGGAGAGCATACAATCGCAGCATCCTCTGACCCTACTTCAAAGGTATCTCCCAAAAATATTCCAAAGACCTGTTCCAGATGCCATGCAGATGTAAAATTGACTGAGAAGTACGGGATACCAGGGGCACGGTATCAGACTTATCTTGACAGCTATCACGGGATGGCAAGCAAATTCGGGGAGACAATTGTTGCAAACTGTGCAAGCTGCCATGGGTTTCATGGCATACTACCGTCATCAGACCCAAGGTCTTTAATTAATAAAGCAAATCTGCCGGAGACCTGCGGTAAATGCCATCCAGGGGCAACAAAAAAATTTGCCCTTGGTAAAATCCATGTAGAGGCTACTAAAGAAAGTTCTTTGGGGAAATACTATGTAAGACAATTTTACATCTGGTTTATAAGTATTCTGGTAGTGTGTTTTGTCAGTTATGTTGGGTTGGAGATGTATGGGTATTTGAGGGGGAGGAAGTAAACGGTGGAAGGGTTCAAAGGGCCATTAGAAATTCAAAAATCAAAAATCAAAATTAATGTAGTAAATATTTTTGGTGAGGGTAATAAACAATGGAAAGTATAAAAGGAAATTACGTTATAAGATTCGCTCTCTCATTTCGTTTCCAGCACGTTTTGGTCTTTACCTCGATGATAATCTTAGCCCTTACTGGATTTGCTCTGATGTATCATAATACCTCATGGGGAAAGATGCTGATTGGTTTGGAAGGCGGGTTTGTGATGAGGGGAAGAATTCACCGGGTCTTTGCTATTGTGCTGATCTTTACTGTTTTGTGGCATTTCTTGCAGGTCATTTTTACAGAAAAGTCCCATAAGGAATTTTTAAAATTAAGACCTGAACTAAATGACTTTAAAGATTTCATAATGACATTGAAATATTATCTGAGGATAAGCAGTGAAAAAGCCAGATTTGAAAAATTTAATTTCATTCAGAAATTTCAGTACTGGGGTGTTATAGCTGGTACTTTTATCATGGGAGTAACAGGGATTATTTTGTGGTTTAAGGATTTTTCAATGGCAGCCTTGCCAAAATGGGTTATGGATGTAACTCTGGTGGTTCATGGCTATGAGGGGACTCTTGCTTTTTTAGTTCTCTTTTTCTGGCATCAGTATAATGCCCATTTGAACCCTGATGTTTTCCCAATGGATATGACATGGATTAATGGAAAGATGTCGCTGAAGGATTTGCAGGAAAGACATCCACTGGAGTATGAGAAATTAATGCATGAATAAAAGGATAAGTCTGTTTTAGGTTTTTTATGAAAAAGGTTTTAAAATTAATTTTATTGCTTACTATTTTTCTATGGTCTGAACAGGGTTACGCTGCGGAGCTTAAAAACGGAGCAGAGCTTAAGAAATGTACCACCTGCCATGGGAAGCCCGGGTTCAGCAAGGTTCTGGAAAACGGGAAGATACTGGACCTTTATATTGATGAGAAAATATTAAGAAACTCTGTACATGGAAAGAAGGAGTGTACTGATTGCCATGTTGATATCACTGAGATTCCTCATAGAGGGGAGATAAAGGCAGTTAACTGCTCAAAGCAGTGTCATTTTATAGGAAATACATCAGGTGCTCCCCAGACTGATAAATATATTGAGTACAAGAACAGCGTGCACGGGAAGGAATTCTTTGCCGGGAATAAGAAAGCTCCCGTATGCCAGGATTGCCACGGCACGCATAATATTTTTAAGCCGTCTAATGGATTGTCTCAGGTATCAAGGCATAATTTACCAAGAACATGCGCAAAATGTCATCTCAATATCTATATAGAATATAAAGAGTCTATCCACGGAGTTATGTTTGAGAAGGGGAACAAAGATGTTCCTGTATGCACAAATTGCCACGGAGAGCATAATATAAGAAGGCCTGAAGATCCCCTCTCAACAGTATCCAAGGGCAATACGGCTTTTGCATGTTCCAAGTGCCATTCAAAAGTGGAGATAATGAAAAAATATGGTATTGAAACTGAACAGGTAGAGACATTTAAGGAAAGCTTTCACGGAGTTGCAAGTGAGTTTGGTTCTAAAACTGTAGCAAATTGCGCAAGCTGCCACGGAGTCCACGATATACGGCCTTCAACCGATCAGAAATCTTCGATTAACAAAGCGAATATTCCAAAGACCTGCGGGAAGTGTCATCCCGGTGCAAATATAAATTTTGCCAAAGGAAAGATCCATGTAAATCCAAAGGTAAAAGAAGCAGGGATAATATATTACGTTTCACAGGGATTTAAGTGGCTTACTATTTTAACAATGGTGGGATTGGTTACTCATATTTTTCTTGATCTTTACAGGAGAAAAGCAAGGAGCAAAGAAACAGAGTGAAGAGAGCAGGGTTAAGAGTTGAGAGGTAAGAAAGAGGGTGAATAGGTAGTTGCTCTATAAATATGATAATAAATTTTATGTAGCCGCAACCTTTAGGTTGCGTGATGTTACGCAGGCTAAAGCCTGTGGCTACCAATTTAGGTCGTCAGGTGGAAAATGATGGATGATATAGAAAAAACCAAGAAGAAAGAGGAAGAGGCTAAAGAACAAAAGGCTTTTAGCAACAATGACAGCAGGCTAAAAGAAGAAATCAGGCAGAGCCTTATAAAAGATCTTGAGAAGAAGGTTGATGACGGGGTAGACGGTGAGGTTACTGAAGAGATGGTTGATGAGTTAATGGCGCAATTTTGGAAGGCAAAGGAAGAAACATTAGAAAAGTTCCTTAAGAAAAAAAGAAGGGAAGAGAAGAGGGCTTTAGAAGGAGTTGAAAAACAAGAGGAGACATTTACCAGGTTTGGTTTGAATTTCAGAATCCAGCATATGACTCTGTTCACAAGTGTACTCCTCCTTATCTTCACAGGGATGCCGGAAAAATTCCATGAAGCCGGTATAAGTGGTTTTATAATAAATGCCCTTGGGGGGATAAAGGTTATTACTATTCTTCACAGGATAGGAGCAGTAGGCCTTAGTGCTATGTTTGCCTATCATTGCACAATCTATACAATATTTTTCAGGCAGGGAAGAAGGGATTTTGTTGAACTCCTCCCTATGCCAAAGGATTTGTTTGATGTGATACAGATGATAAAATATTTTTTTGGTTTGTCAAAGGAGAGACCGAAGTTTGGAAGGTTTTCCTACATTGAGAAATTTGACTACTGGGCTGTCTACTGGGGATGCATGGTAATGATAGGTTCAGGTGTGATTATGTGGTTTGAGGTTGAATCGATTAATCTCTTTGGTAAAGTTGTTGTTGATATAGCGAAAGAAGCACACAGTGACGAAGGACTACTTTGTGCCCTGGCTATACTTATATGGCATTTCTACAATGTACATCTTAACCCCCGTGTCTTTCCAATGAGCTGGGTATGGTGGAACGGAAAGTTGACAAAAGATGAGATGCTGGAAGAACATCCGCTTGAGTATGAGAGGATAATGGAAAAGAAAGAAACGAAAAGCTAAATATTAGAATGTAGCCGCAACCTTTAGGTTGCGAATAAATGAAGTTCAAATTCCAAAACTCGAAGTTCAAATAATTGGCAAATGGCTAAATATGGAAATATTTTTATTCATTTGGATTTTGGCATTTGGATTTGGTAAATTGGACGCAGGCTGAAGCCTGCGGCTACCCACAGGAATTTTTAA
>MGDB01000106.1:0-1409 GCA_001790645.1 Candidatus Schekmanbacteria bacterium GWA2_38_11 | reverse complement strand
GTTAACAGTATAAAAAAAGTCGGGAAAGGAATCTGGGAGAGAAAAAGAAAAATAATTTTAATTATATCAGGGATTCTGGTCTTTGCTGTAGCATTAAATATTTTTGTTTTTTACAGGACAAAGAACCCTCAATTCTGCCTGAATTGTCATTACATGAAGCCTTACTATGACCAGTGGGCGACTTCTTCCCATAAGAATGTGGCTTGCATGAAGTGCCATGAGTATAACAGCTCTAAAATGCTTCTTTCAACTATCAAATATTTTGCAAACTCTTATAACCCGAGACCGAGAACAGAGATACCTAATGGAAACTGCCTGCAGTCAGGCTGCCATGAGAAAAGGATGATGCCGGGCAAGATAAAGTTCAAGAAGGGAATAGATTTTGACCACAGTCAGCATCTGAACAGGATGGTAAGAGGGAAGATGCTCAGGTGTACAAGCTGCCATTCCCAGATAGTACAGGGAAGGCACATTGATGTGACAGCAGAAGTCTGTTATATTTGCCATTTCAAAGGAGCTACCAGAGGTGAGGCAATAACAGGATGTCCATCTTGTCATGGTCAGCCTAAAGGTGTAGTGGAACATGGAGGATTTATGGTTGACCTTGCACAGTATTTAAAGACAGGTGTAAAGTGCAATAAGTGCCATGTTGATGTGATTAAAGGAGAAGGATCTGTTCCTAAGGAAAAGTGCTATTCATGCCATGTGGAAAGAATGGAGAAATACGAGGACCATCAATTCATCCATAATAATCATGTTACTAAACATGCCATAGACTGTGTTTCATGCCATCTCACAATTGAGCACAAGAACGTAAAAATGGTGAAAACCCTTGAGGTATCTTGCGAGGGGTGTCATAGCAAGCTCCACTCAGCTCAAAAAGAGATGTATATGGGCGCTGCAGGAAGAGGAGTTGAAAATATGCCAAGCAGGATGTTCGCTGCCCAGGTTGCCTGTGATGGTTGCCATACGCAGATTGAGACTGTCAAGGGGACTCATATTTTAGGAGATAAAAGCTTTAAAGCAGATAGGAGATCCTGTGTTGCCTGCCATACCACCGGCTATGATGAAATGCTGAATGTATGGGGGAGTGAGATAAATAAGATTTTAAATGAACTGAATCCCAGAATCAGCCTGGCAAGCGAGACCTATAATTCCTCAAGGAAAAACGGCATGAATTTATCCAAAGCGAAGAGCCTTATTGAAGATGCAAAATATAATTACAGGTTCGTTGCTGAAGGGAGAGGTGTTCATAACATAGAATATGCTGCAAAACTTGCAAAAGCCTCAAATGACATGATTGATGAAGCTATGAAGCTTATGAAAAAGGATTTTACTCCGCCTGAACGGAGCGAGATATTAAAATTTTCTGACTCCTACTGCAATATCATGTGCCATAAATTAATAAA
>MGDB01000105.1:6243-6501 GCA_001790645.1 Candidatus Schekmanbacteria bacterium GWA2_38_11 | reverse complement strand
AACTAATAATTTATGACTTATAACTTAAAACTTTTTCAATTCCAAATTTCTTTAACAGAAAGCTAACTACTAACTCCCCTTTTGAAACCTGCCTGCCGGCAGGCAGGAATGGGGATTGAGGGAGATTTTTTTCTTTTTTCAAATCCCCCCAGACCATGTCAATCGTAGGGCAAGGCTTTAGTCTTGCTTAATGCAACCCTAAAGGGTTGCCCTACATGTACGGGCACAGCCCCTGCCCCTCCCCAATTCATTCTCCAC
>MGDB01000105.1:0-6183 GCA_001790645.1 Candidatus Schekmanbacteria bacterium GWA2_38_11 | reverse complement strand
CTCTGACACTCTTATCTTACAGCCTACAGCTTATAGCTTACAGCACTCGCCATTACTCCATCAGCCTCTGCCTCAGCATCGTGTATCTTTCCTGTACCCTGTTATTGCTTAAAGCCATTCCAATGGCCCTTTTTGTGCCAATTAAAACTACAAGCTTCTTTCCCCTTGTCACTGCAGTATAGAGGAGATTCCTCTGCAGAAGGAAATAGTGCTGTTCAAGGAGCGGGATTATTACTGCATTGTATTCAGAACCCTGAGACTTATGAACAGATATTGCATAGGAAAGGGTTATCTCATCAAGCTCTGAAAAATCATAGCTTACTTCCACGGTATCATACATTACTTGTAATTCCTGCTCTTCAAAATCAATCTCCGCTATCCTTCCTATATCACCGTTGTACACGTCTTTTTCATAATTATTTTTTATCTGCATCACCTTGTCATTGACCCTGAATATTCTTCCTCCCCTTGCAAGCTCAGCACCGTCAGGGTTCAGGGCTTCCTGCAACTCATAGTTAAGGTTTGCTGCTCCTATTGATCCCTTATGCATCGGGCTTAAGACCTGGATGTCATCAACAGGATGGAACCTGAACCTCTTTGGGATCCTCTCGATGCAGAGTTCCTTGATGATCTTTACGACTTTCTCCCCATCCTCTTCTTCAATAAAATAAAAGTCAAAGAGATCTTCTTTTTTATTAGGTTTTGGAATTACCGGGAATTCCCCATTATTTATTCTGTGTGCGTTGACTATAATCATGCTGCCTGCAGCCTGCCTGAAAATTTCCTTTAGCTGCACGACCTCAACCCTTTCAGAATTAATAATGTCTTTTAACACATTCCCAGCACCAACTGAAGGGAGCTGATGGATGTCCCCGACCAGTATTAATTTTGCTGTCTCAGGTATTGCCTTAAGCAAATGGTGCATCAGGATCAGGTCAATCATGGACGCTTCATCAATAATTATTACATCAGCCTTGAGCTTTGAGCTCTCATTCTTGCCAAATCCCCCTTTCTGTGGATTATATTCAAGGAGCCGGTGAATTGTTTTTGCTTCTCTCCCTGTAGATTCGGCTAACCGCTTAGCTGCCCTTCCTGTAGGAGCAGCCAAAATCACTCTGGCACCCAACTTCTCATAAATCTTCAGAATAGATCTCACAATGGTCGTCTTACCTGTTCCAGGACCACCGGTTATTATCATCATTTTTTTCAATATAGCATTCCTTATTGCCCTGACCTGGTCCGGGGCAAGTTTTATATGAAGTTGTTTCTGAACAGATTCAAGTTCCCCTTCCGCATTTTTTATTTCCCTTCCAAAAGACACTTCAAGGAGCCTCGCTATCCTTGAGGAGACACCTAATTCAGCAACATAAAAGGGGATTTGATAGACTATACCGCCCTCGTCCGGGCTTTGATCATTTCCTTTGATTTTTCTCTCAACATAAATCTCCTTTCCTCTTTCAAGCTCTGCCAGAGCATTTTCAATCACGTTTCCGTCTATTTCAAGAAGCTCGCTGCATTTATTTTTCAGTTCTTCATAGGGGTAGCAGACATGACCTTCATCAGCCAGCTCCTGCAGCACATATGCAACTCCTGCCTTTGCCCTTTCTATTGAGTTTTTTTCTATCCCCAGATTCTGTGCAATCTGATCTGCTATTTTAAAGCCGATACCTATGACATCAGTGGCAAGGCGGTAGGGATTGGTCTTTACCACAGAAATTGCCTCGTTCTTATAGACCTTAAAAATCTTGGCTGAGTAGGCGCTGCTTATTCCATTGCCCTGAAGAAAAATCATTATCTCTCTGATCCCCTTCTGTTCACTCCATGCGTTTGCTATCAGTTCTATCCTTTTCTCTCCAATCCCGTCCACTTTCTTCAGGCTCTCTATGTCATTTTCAATCACATCAAGGGTCTTTAACCCGAACTTCTTAACCAGCCTCTTTGCCATCACAGGACCTATCCCTTTTATCAGCCCTGAACTTAAATATCTCTCAATCCCGTTTATTGTGGCAGGAGCAATAGAGGCATAGCTTTCTATTTTAAATTGCTCACCAAACTTCTTATGTGTAGTCCATTCACCTGTAAGCCGCAAAGTTTCTCCGGTGCTTACTCCGTAAAGATTGCCCACAACTGTAACAACCTTGTACTCGTCTACCAGCTTGAGCTTTGCAACAGTGTAGCTGTTCTCCTCGTTTGAGTAAACAACATGGGTGAGAACTCCCTCTATCGTAGCTGACTCACTTTTCATAATTTATCCCTTCCACTTTGTGAATTTATTTTAAATGCATTACCCTGTCAAAGGATTTGTGAGAGGTCTCTTAAAAAATATGGGAGAGACCTCTGATTACACAGATTTGGAAAGATTACAACGATTTTCATTTGAGGAGGTTAGATTAATATTTAGGTGAGGGTTAATCGGGTAGGGGCGACTTTAGTCGCCCATTCTATTTGAAATAACTCCAGGAAACTGGTATCAGAAAGTGCAAAATTATCAAAAAGTATAGAGCTTGATTTATAATTTTAAATAACTCTATACGAAGTACTCAACACACTGTACGAATCATATTTACATTGGCTTTATAAAATGGTATCTTAAAAAAATAATTTTAAAAGAAAGGCAATATGAAAGTTTTTGATAAATACGTCATAAGGGAATTTTTAAGGACCCTTGGCGTTACAGTACTTATTTTTCTCTCAGTCTATTTAATTGCAGACATGTTTGAGAGGATGGATGATATAATTGAAAACCAGCCCTTTGCCACCATTGTACTCAACTATTATATTTATAAAATTCCATCCATGATATTTAACGTCTTTCCCTTTGCAATGCTTTTTGCAGTATTACTCACTATCAGAAATTTCATAATCCACAATGAATTAATTGCAATACGTTCAAACGCAATTACACTTTACAGAATTTTCAAGCCCATTGTCATTTTAGGCATTCTTGCAAGCTTCCTGACACTTGGGGTTAATGAGTTAATTCTTCCCTTTACCAATCAGAAAGTCCATGATTTAGGATACGTGCTTAAGGGCAAGAAAAATCCAGCTTATAAACCTTCAAAGAACTCCATTCAGCAATTGTGGTATCGCGGGGCAGGTAACCGCTTTTACAATATGGATTTGCTGATAAGGTCTGCAAAGGAAATAGACAAAATGACTATTTTCACCCTTGATAAGAATTATCAGTTAAAGGAAAGACTTGATGCTGAAAAGGTTCTATACCAAAACGGGAAATGGGTTTTCTTTGATGGTGTCATAAGGATATTTACAGGAGAAAACTGGGTTACCAGGGACAGGTTTGTAATGAGAGTATTGCCTCTTAAAGAGACATTCAGCGACTTCATGCGCGTAGAAAAGAAATCCGAAGAAATGCCCTTTCTTGAGTTAAAGGCTTACCTCGAAAGACTGAAGCGAAGTGGTATTGCCCCTGACCAGTACCGTACATATGTGGTCGATCTGTATTCCAAGCTCTCCATCCCAGCCGCATGCGCTGTAATGGTATTGCTCGGAATCCCCTTTGCTCTGAAAACCGGGCGTTACAAAGGTACTGCGGTGGGAGTCGCATTGAGTATTGCCTTAGGGTTCAGCTACTGGATTATCTACTATGTCGGAATTTCTCTTGGTCACGGAGGTAGTCTCCCCCCTGTCATTGCTTCTTTTGCTCCTGCTGTTATTTTTGGAGCAATAGGAACATATTCTTTTATTCATCTGGAAGACTAATTTTTTATATATAAGAAATGAACTTTTGGAAAAAGTTTGAAGAGGGAATTGAACATATACTTAGGCTTGATGAGCCGCCCCATAAAGAAGCCCTTGCTATTGCCATAGGCATTTTCGTTGCTTTTACTCCTTTTTTAGGAGTCCATCTAATCATAGCATCATGCATAGCCTGGGCATTTCGTGTAAGAATCAGGATCGCAGCCATAGCTACACTTGCCTGCAATCCCTGGACAATGCCTTTCATTTATGGAGGGAGTTTAATTTTAGGAAACTATCTGGTTGGTGATGGTTCATCACTTAAGATTCACGACATCATTGATCTTGTGAATCATCTTGGCGGAGCTTTTCTTTCTCTTGATTTATCAACTTTCAAATCTTTTTTTTCAGCACTTCTGACTGCTGCAAAACCATTTGCATTAGGAGCCTTGATACTTGGATCTTTTGCGAGCCTCATAAGTTACTTAATTGCTTTTTTCGCTTTTAAACATTTTAAAATCGAGAAAGATAATCCCTGACTATGGTCTCTCTTGCAACAACAAAGACTGATGAGATTTTGTCCTGTTATCTTGACTACCTGGCTGTTGAAAAAGGATTATCCCGCAACAGTCTTGAAGCCTACTCCCGTGACCTGATTGATTTCATAAATTTCTTTGATGAAAAGGAAATCAGGGACATCAGAACAATTACTGCAGGAAACATGAGAACCTACATCTCGGCATTAAGGAAAAAGAATCTTTCAACAAAATCAATAGTGAGAAAATTGGCTTCCATGAAGGGGTTCTTTAAATTCCTTCAGGTTAAGGGCGACATCGAAGAGAACCCTGTCCTTGCCATAGAATCACCAAAAATCTGGAAAAAACTGCCTCAAACGCTGAGCGTTTCAGAGGTAAATTCTCTGCTCTCCCAGGCTGACACCGGGACTCCTCGTGGGCTCAGAGATCAGGCAATGCTTGAAACTCTTTACGGAACAGGGCTCAGGGTTTCCGAGCTGATTGAGCTTACAATAAACAATATAAACTCTGAAGTCGGCTTTCTCAGGTGTTTTGGCAAAGGGTCAAAGGAAAGGATAGTCCCGCTTGGAGAAATCGCTCTTAATTGTATAAATTCATACCTTGAGAAGGGAAGGCCTTCTTTTTTAAAAAAATCAGATTCCACTTATCTCTTCATCACGAGGTTAGGTGGAAAGATGACAAGGCAGGGGTTTTGGAAAATTATAAAGAAATATGCAAGGCTTGCCGGAATAAAAAAACCTATTTCCCCTCATACGCTCAGGCATTCCTTTGCAAGCCATCTTCTTGAAGGGGGCGCTGATTTAAGGTCTGTCCAGGCACTGCTTGGACACGCCGATATCTCAACTACCCAGATTTACACCCACCTCACAACAGAAAAAATCAGGGAGATTTACAGAAAACATCATCCCCGGGCTTGAAATAAAAAATATGGTAAAAAAAATACGGCGATATCTAGTTTATCTTGCTGCAAGAACGCTCATAGGAATAACATGGTATCTTTCTTTTGAGATGAAAAGTTCTATTGGTGCTGCTGGAGGGCTTTTATCTTTTTTGATTTTAAAAAAGGACCGCCGGAGGGCAATGGAAAATTTCAGGTTCGCTCTTGGCAGTAAATATTCTGATAATGACATCAGAAAAATAGTAAGGACTGCCTTCATTAACCTTGGAAGAAATGCTCTTGAAGCTCTTCATATACCAAGGCTTAACCTCTCAAATTTAAAAAACTATATCACTTTTGAAGGGCTGGAACATGTGGAAGAAGGTTTAAGAAAAGGCAAAGGGATAGTTGTAATAACAGGTCATCTGGGAAACTGGGAACTTTTCTCCACAACAGTCTCTATGATAGGATACCCTGTTACAATAATTGCACGGCGTTATTCCAACCCGTGGATAGACGGGATGATAAAAAATTTCAGGGCTTCCCACGGAACAAATGTGATAATAAGGAAAAAAGGTTATGAAAGCCAGATGATGAAAGAAGCGCTTAAGGCCCTGCGCCAGAACGGAATCCTCGGCCTTCTTATTGACCAATACACAAGAAAGGGTTCTGTATGTGTGGATTTTTTTGGCAGGTTAGCTACTGCGCCTATAGGCCCTGCAATCTTTGCTGCACGGACCGAGGCAACTGTTCTTCCGGGATGCGTTATAAGGAAAAATAAATATAGGCACATCGTCAAGTTTTATCCTCCTGCAGAGGTAGTAAATACAGGTGACAGGGAAAAGGATATCTACGTCAATACTGCAAACTTTACAAAAGCCATTGAGATGATGGTAAGTGAATATCCTTCACAGTGGGCATGGACGCACGACAGATGGAAGATGAAGAGCAAGGGGCAAAGGGCAAAGAGCATGGGGTATGGAGTTATGGAAGTTGGGAAGTTGGGAAGTTATGAAGTTCCCTCTCCCCTGGAGGGAGAGGGTAAGGGTGAGGGGAGAGGGTAAGGGTGAGGGG
>MGDB01000104.1 GCA_001790645.1 Candidatus Schekmanbacteria bacterium GWA2_38_11 | reverse complement strand
TTAGCCCATACATGGTGTAACCGATACATCCCATCAAGGCCTGTGAATCAATATTCAGACAGGGAACTCAGGGAGATTGCATCTATGCTTCATAACTGGACTGTTATGCCTGCCGGTACTGAGGGGTACGAAAAGGCGGAGGTCACACGAGGCGGAGTTGATACAGACGAATTATCATCAAAGACAATGGAGGCAAAAAAGGTACCGGGCCTATACTTCATCGGTGAGGTGATTGATGTGACAGGACAGCTTGGTGGATACAACCTTCACTGGGCCTGGGCATCAGGTTATGCGGCAGGGCAGTATGTATAACACAAAGAGGATTATCCTTGCATCTGCATCACCGAGGAGAAAAGAGATTCTGGAAAGGACAGGATTAAAGTTTATGGTGGATGCAGGTGATTATGAAGAAGATCTGAGTCTGCGAATGCCTGCAAGAAGACTCGCAAGGTATTTATCCTGTGAAAAGGCAAAGGCTGTTGCAGGCAGATACAGGAATGCTATTATCATAGCTGCCGACACTATTGTTTGTTTAAATGATAAAGTATTTGGAAAACCGCATAATTATAGTGAAGCTAAAAGGATGCTTGGTATTCTGAATGGCAGAAATCATTATGTCATTACGGGATTTACTATTATAGACACGGGAGAGGGGCAAAGTGTGTCAAGGTCAGTAGTTACAAAGGTCTATTTTAAGAGGATGACAATGAAGGAGATTGATTCATACGTTAGATCAGGGGAGCCGCTGGATAAGGCAGGCGCTTATGCAATTCAGGGACTTGGGGCGGCTATAGTCAAAAAGATCGAGGGAGATTATAATAATGTCGTGGGCCTGCCTGTAGATGCCTTAATGAAGGCCCTTAGAAAGTTTGGAGTTTACAACTAATGGCTATGAAGAATTACATTATACGCTGGTTGATCAATGCAGTTGGACTGCTCATTGTATCAAAGACTATGGAGAGCATAGAGATTGATAGCATCCTGACCGCAGTAGTGGCAGCCGCAGTCATCGGGATCATAAATACATTCCTGCGGCCTATACTTATAATCCTGACGCTTCCTATCAATATCCTTTCCCTGGGGCTATTTACCTTAGTGATCAATGGTCTGATCTTCTATTTTGTTGGTAACATTGTCGAGGGATTTCAAGTCACAGGCTATCTGGCCGCCTTCCTTGGTGCCCTGATACTCAGCGTTATAAATATCCTGGCCACGTTTCTGATCGGCATGGGAAAGGGTAAGGCATTTATTCACATTCAACGCGGGCGGGAGTGAGAAATAAAAGGCCACGTTATATAATAATTCAAAGTAAATAATCAGGTGCTGTCATTTCTTTAATCTCACCAGGAATTCTTTACCTTTTTGAGTCAATCTGTAGCGCTGGAGCCGGCTTTGAGGTTTATCTGGAATAGTTCGCTCAATATAACCACTATCCAGAGCAGGCTGCAGATAGGTATATAAAAAAGAGGGGCGATGCATCAGTGCCAGCAGGTTCATAAGTTCGCCAGTGCTTGATGCTGTCTCTGGAAACAATGCAACAAGCCGCGCCACTTGTTCGGTGACTTGTTCGGTGACTTGTTCGGTGACTTGTTCGGTGACTGGAGGGGTCTTCTTATAAACAGTCACCATAAACCCACCGCTCATTTCTTCAAAGTCAGGAGGAGGCAGGCCGTATTCCTTAAACGCATTGAGTATCCGTTTTATCCCTGAGCCGTATTTCTCAATCAGTCCGGCTGCCTTAAAGACTTCTGCAACCTTCTTGTTGCGGGCATCTGAAATATATTTGCCTTTCAGCAGTTTTTCAATGGTAATGCCTGACGGTAGTCCACCTGGGTTAAATATCTCTATCTTGTCATCGAATACCTTGACGACGGAATCCTGTGTACTCCTATAGTCGCGATGGATGATTGCATTGATGACTATTTCCCGGATTGCGTCGAGTGGATAATCCCAGCGCTCTTCCCGTTGAGGCCTGCCGGTGATAATGTATGCCTTGTTGATATGTTTTTTAATAAAATTCATGACACCATCTACCTCTGAGAAGAGGTCGGCTTTGAGAGTAGCGCCATCTTTGATAATAATATCTGTCTGAAACCTGCCGAGTTCGATGGTGCTTATCCCAGACTGTCCCGACATAAAAAGGAGAAAGCAGGCATACGTTATTTTCCCCTCCCGCATTAATTCAAATTTCTGTAATACGGTCAGGGGGTCATCCATGATGGACATTTCTTTATTTAAATTGACACGCTCGATAAAATTCTGAACCTTGTCGAGGGAAATCTCTTTCTCGGTGTGGTATTCATCAATGTGAAAATCCCAGCTTGAGTTAAAAGTCCTGAGGTGCATGTTGACTACTTCAGAGACTGAGAGCTGATGATTGGCATTTTTGATACGCTTATAATATCGTCCCTTACATGCAACAGGTTTTATCGGGGATTCTGGTACTGAGAGAATAACAACTTGCTTACCCTTCAGAGAGATTGCCTCAGCATCAGGGATAACAGCATGCGATGTAAGTTGCTTCGCCTGATTTATCCAGGTCTGGATCGTTTCTTTGTTAAGCTGGATTCCTGCAACTTTTCCGTTATCAGATATTCCGATGAATACTTTCCCTCCCTTTGTATTGGCAAAGGCAACCAGGGTTTCGATAGTTTCTCTGTCAAAGCCGTTTTTGAACTCGACAGTTTCAGACTCGGCTGATGGAAGTTTATATGGCATATGGTTTTCCACAGGGTATTTTATACTAAAGAGATATTTTTTTCACCTTACGTCTTAATCCCTCTACCAAACAACTCTCCCAGGATTCTCTCCATCCTTGCATAATGCGTCCCCTTCCAGTATATCTTGTGACACTTAGGGCACTTGCCAAATACATCCTGTGTCTTACAGACATATTCAGGAACGGCTCTGCATGCCTCTTCTTTGGTATAAGGTTCGAGGACGTCATTGCAAATTATACACCGGGAAAAGGGTTCAGCCGGGTAGGGGATCTTAAGCTCTCTAACTACCTGCTTAATCTGTTCAAAAAGTTGGTCACATGATATAAAGAGAAAATTCTTTATACCCCTCCTCCTGATCAGGAGGGTATCCCTTGTCAACAGGAGCCTTTTTTCTAATACAGACAGTCTTAAAAGTTCTGAGTCCCGGACATCCCTGAAATATGCAGTATCATAACCCAATATGCGTAACCACTTCGCAAGCCTTCCAAGCATCTCATCGGCTATAAACTTCATATGGCCCTCAAGCCACTATTATCACATATCTGCAGGCATGTGCAATAACCACAAAGATTTCCTTGAGAAAACTTTAACAGAACTTTTTAACTTGCCAATTTAGATAAAAAAAGGGTTGTGGTAAATACCACAACCCTTTGCTATTTTTGGTAGCGGGGGCCGGATTTAAGACTTATTTAAGGGTTGCGCTACGGTAGGACTATTAGCCTTATCTGTAGTTGTTATTGATTCATTCAGATTATTTGCCTGTCTCACGTCAGGTGGATTTTTTTTGTTTGTCAACTTTTTAGTCATCTTTTCTATCTTGTGACGTGCTTCATCGGCCTTTTCACCTTCCAGAACATCACGCTTTAATACCTCTTGTACCAATACGTTTTTGATCTGTTCAGTATCAATTTTGACATCAGGTGATATTTTACGGAGTTCCTTTCGAATTTCGGTTAATACCCCATTGCTAAGAATTACTGCTCCGATAAAAAATCGGCTCAGTGCTTGCTTTTGTGCATGATACTTCTCAAGAATTGATTTACCAATGCCTTCACGAGTCAAGAGATATAGGTTTTCAAGATGGTCTGGGTTCCTCGGATTCAAACTCAGGAAGTCAATTTCAAGAATGAGATCAAAGCTGATAGGCTTGCTGAAAGATACCTTATAAATTTGCCAAGTTACTCCATTGCTTAATACTACCCACTCAATGCCTTGATTAGCGGCATAGTCAATAGCTTGTTTTACAAATGAATCCTTCAAACCTAAGCCAATAGCCTTAACTTCAATTAGAATTTGAAGCGTTCCCCCAAGTTTAATAGCGAGATCAACAAAGGTACCTCTTATGGCGTATTCAGAGGTAATCTCCAAAAATTTATCAAATCCAAAAACGTCTGACAGAATATCCGTAATTATTGTGACTGTATCCGACTCGTTTATATCACGGGATTTAGCTGTTACAAGCACAGGTTGGTATTTTTTTATACCTGTAGTTAATCTATCTTTGACTTTTGCTGGTATTACAATCATGATTATAGCTCCTTTCCACTATTAGTATTTGTGTTATCCCACCTAAACTTCCAATTTTCACTTCTTTTTATCTTGCCAGTTCTGGTAATGTCTTCAATATCTTTTACTAAAGTCTCAAGTGGCTTACTGGAGATTATTGCAGGCCCATCTCTTTTAATCTCATCAAGCGAGCCACAATTGATAAGTTGTTGAATACGAGTTTTGCCCCTGCCTGATGCCTTAGTAAGGTCTGTCCATGAATGTAAATAAATTCCATCTTCCTGATCCTGCATAATGTCAATGTAATCGCCTAAAGGTACTCTCCATCCGTACTTCAAAAGATGACCCCAATTTTCTTTGCCACCATCATAACTCAAATCGTCCTTAAAAAGGGAAATCTCTCCCACATGGCAGGTACCGGCTTGTGAGCGGACGTTAACGAAAATCAGCTTTTCAGGATCACTAACTTTAGTCTCCATGTAGAGAACACCCCATTTATGGGCCGAACTGCAATTTATCCAGCCATTATCACTCATCTGTATAACCCCATCTTATGCGAAATTTTAACAAACCCTGTTTTCTGTAAGGCTAACTATATACTTATTATATATAAAAAATAGGATTAACAAAAGGAGTTTTTTAGGAACAGTGTCAAATGAAAATGAGTATCTCCATATAATATTTATAAAGGAGTTGGCCATGATGAAAAACTTGAAACTGATAAGGATAGATCGAGGCTTAACGCAACAGGGACTTGCGGCCAAGGTCGGGACAATTCCAGCGATGATCTCTAACCTTGAACGGGGGGTTGTAATACCGAGCCCGAACATGGTGATGAGATTATCGAAGGCTCTTGATGTTGACCCCGGACTTCTGACGGCGTGCGAGGCAATGGTTGTCTTTAATGATAAAAAATAAAAATCATCTTAATCCGGCACTGGCAAAGATCGTAAAGCTTTTGGCAGAGGTTGCTGTGCAAGATTATATGAAAAAGATTGAACAGGAGCAGGAAGAAAGAGAAGATGGAAATAAGAAGAATTAAAGTAGACCTTTCACAAGAGAAGAAGATTTTAACATACATGATCGTATCAGATCAGTTTCTTACTAATATAATTCCAATTTTTAAGAAGGAATACCTGAATGGCTCCGGTGCTGAAACAGTAGCTAAGTGGTGTATTGACTATTATAAGCAGTATGAAAAGGCTCCCGGAAAACACATAGAGGATATATTTGAAAGGGAAGTAAGAGAGGGTAAATTAGATGAGTCAACTGAGAAGTATACAGAGAAAGTCCTTTCAGATTTATCAGACCAGTATGAGAATACTGCTGAGGAACTTAATGTGAATTACTTGCTGGATGAGGCGAAGAAATTATTTAAGGAAAAAGAGTTACAGACACTTATAAGTAATATTCGTAAAGGTCTTGACATAAAGAACATAGACTATGCTTACTCGAAACTATATGAATTCATGGCGGAGGTCAACGAAGGAATGTCATCTTCCCTACAAGGACACACGGCAAATGAGCTCCTTTCTATGGATTTACCGGATAAAGTTTTTCATGTAAAGGATTTACTATCAGTAGGGGCCGACCTCTTGGCTGGCCCGCCCAAAATTGGAAAATCATGGATGGCCCTTCAAATAGCAATTGCAACTTCATTTGGCTGTGAGTTTTTAGGTGAACCCGTCCAACAAGGTGGGGTGCTTTATCTTGCCTTAGAAGATTCTTTTTCCCGTATAAAGAAGAGACTGTTGTATATGCTAATGGGTGAGCTTCCGCCTGATAACTTACACTTTCACACAATCTGGCCACAAGTAGGGGCCGGTGGCATTGAGGCTATGGAAGATTTCTTAAAGAAACATGATGGCATAAAACTCATTGTTGTAGATGTTCTGGAGAAAATTAGGCAGACCCGTAATCTACGTGGAAACCCTTACTCAGATGATTATGATGCCATTGGAATACTTAAGCGTTTAGCAGATAAATATGGAATTGCCATTTTAATATTACATCACACACGTAAAGCCGATGCGGCGGACTGGATTGAGAAAATAAGTGGAACTATGGGACATTTAGGGGCGGCAGACACAATCCTGCTACTTGACAGGAAGCGGGGGCAAAATGAAGCTATTCTAAAGATAACAAGTCGTGATGCAGATAGTCCGAATCTTTCAATTGAATTTTGTCCTGATAATGGTCATTGGAAGTTATTAGGGGAAGCGGATGAGTGGGACACTACACCGGAACGTCGGGAGATTATCGAAGTGATGAGAGAAAAGGACAGACCAATGATGCTGAAAGAGATTGCTGAGGCTCTTGATAAGTCTGTGAGCAATGTAGCACAGCTATTATCTAAATTAGAAAAAACTGGAATAGTAATTAAAAAGGGATATGGGCAGTATGTGTTAAACACCTATAAAACCACTAAAAGTAATAAATCTGATAATAGTGAAAATAATATAAATGAAGGATTTGGTATAAATACCAATAAAACTAATAAAACTAATAAATCTACATATACAGATGCTACAGGAAATAATGGTTCACTGAAAAGTAGAGTCCTTCATCGAGTAATGGAACGGTCAATAAAAGATGAGTTTGATGATGTTTAATAGATTTATTACTTTTAGTGGTTTTATAGGGTTATAGACAATGGATGCAGTAAAGCTACATATACAGAAATTAGAACATGAAGTTGAATACTATGAATTTATGGCATCAACTTATGAACGTAAAGTACATGAACTACATAGCCTTATCGCACATCTAAAGTTTATGCAGTCCCATGACCCGGTGCAGGCATGGTGTCTGGTGACGGATTTACAGTTATTGGAGGAGTGCAGGGAGGTAATAAACTGAGGCTACAGGTAAGGGGGCTTAATACTTAATATGACTGATTAAAATAAAATAAGTTAACTCATTGAATTGATTGACTAATAATGTATTCATAAAAATAGTGTCCCCTATTTTTATGCAGGGATAGGGTATTGATAGGCTATGTAATGTATAGGGAAAGGAAACAGGGTTAGTGGATTCACTTTTAGAACTTGAAGTTAATGATGGACGGCGCCCTGCTACTAAAGCCGCAAAGAGGTTTGAGAAGGAATTGAGGCGGCGTCTTAAAGGGTGGTATGGGAAAAAACACAAGCCTGAGCAGGAGTTTGAAATTGTACCACTTGTTAACAAGTACCGTTTGATGATGGCTTTACAGGGTCTTACTATTGGTGGCGAGACAACATATTTGATGGATTATTTACGGGTTAGTGATAGCTTGCGGGCAGACCTACGAGCGTTGAACATCTCCGGCCTGATCCCTGATTCTGACAAGGATGATGAAATAGAGTCACCTTATGATCTATCTAAATTATCCATCCCGGAACTGCGGGTGTTAAGATTCCTAACCCAGAAAGCGAGTGGTGAGCCGGTGCAAGGATACGACATTTATGATGCGTTATCAGAGATAATGCAAGGTATACAGCCTGTATCAGGCCTACTTGAATATAAGCCGAACCCGGAGCCTGTTGTTGTAGAAAAGAAGGTCGTAAGGACTAAACAGCCCAAACATGAAATAGAACCCTTGCCCATACAACAACAAGGGGAGACTGAGGA
>MGDB01000103.1:2456-25709 GCA_001790645.1 Candidatus Schekmanbacteria bacterium GWA2_38_11 | reverse complement strand
TACCCTCTGGAAGGCATCACTGTCAATTAAAGGACCAATTATTACACCAGGGTCAACAGGGTTTCCAATCTTTATACTTTTAGCGCTTTCCACAAGTCTGTTTAAAAATAGATCATAGATAGATTCATGGATTATCACTCTTGAGCAGGCAGAGCATTTTTCACCCTGATAGCCGAAAGCCGATGCCAGGGTCCCTCTCACAGCCTCGTCAAGGTCAGTATCGCAATCAATTATTATTGCATTTTTCCCTCCCATCTCTGCGATTATTCTTTTAATCCCATCCTGCCCTTCCTTTACCTGCGATGCCACAGTATTGATATGTATTCCGACCTCACGGGAGCCAGTAAATGCAATAAAACTTATCCTTGTGCTCTGGACGAGATATTCTCCTGCCTCTTCACCAACCCCGGGGAGAAAATTTATAACTCCGCGAGGTAAACCTGCTTCAAGAAAAATTTCCGCAAGCTTTGAAGCTATCACAGAAGACTGCTCTGCTGGTTTTAGGATTACTGTATTTCCTGTAACAATACTTGCTGAAGCCATCCCTGTAAGGATTGCCAAAGGAAAGTTCCAGGGAGAGATTACAACACCCACTCCTCTTGGCCGGTACAGATACTCATTTGTCTCTCCGGGTATATACTGCAAGATTCTTGGTTCATCGAGCCGCAGCATTTCAGATGCATAATAGTTAAGGTAGTCTATTGCTTCAGCCACATCAGCATCAGCTTCTTTCCAGTTTTTGCCAACTTCTAAAACTTCAAGAGCAGAAAGCTCATACCGGATTTTCCGCATAAGCTCTGCTGCCATGAAAAGGTATTTAGCGCGTTCATCTGCCGCGGTATACTGCCATGACAAGAACGCCTTAGATGCAGCATCAATAGCCATCTCACCATGCTCTGGTTTTCCTTTTGAAACCCGCCCAATTACCTCACGGGGATCAGAGGGGTTTAAAGATTCCATCACCTCTTGTGCATAAACCTTTTCCCCGTCAATTATAAGAGGTACGGAGAAAGGGTTTTTAGAAAGATCTGCTTGCAGAGCCTTTAGCGCTTTTACCATGACTTCTCTGTTTTTTGCTTTTGAAAAATCTGTATCAGGCTCATTCCTGAAAGGCACCTCCTTGCTGCCATCTCTTTTCTCTACACCCCTAATCTCCTGAGTTTTCTCTGTGAATGGCAGGTCAGGAGACCTGCCGCTACCCCCATGATTAATGTCAGCATCGGGTTTCCTAACCCGATGGAAATTTTCATATTCCTCTGTCCCATGTCGAGACATGGTTGTTTTAAGATTGTTTGGTTTATGGAACAGTGGATTTTGAAGCAGGACATCTTCATCTAAACTATGAGAAAAACTCTGCATCAGAAACGATACATTTGAACTATTTTCAAGAAGCCTTCTTACCAAATAACCCATACCCGGGATGAGTTCACCAAAAGGGATATAGACCCTTAAGGGAAAATCCATGGATACAATAGCCTTTTTTATCGGGTCACCCATTCCGTACAACAATTGGAACTCAATCCTGTCCGATGGAATATTTAAATGCGTTGCCAGGGCAATAGCATGAGCAATGCTTCTGATGTTGTGGGTTCCTATTGCTGTCCTTACAAGATTATTATTTTTAAGAAGAATTTCAGTAAGAAGTTCAAAATTAGCATCAGTCTCCCATTTTTCAGTAAAAACCGGAACCGGCCATCCCTTCTGCTTTGCCTGAATTATTTCATAGTCCCAGTAGGCACCTCGCACAAGGCGGATAGATAAATCTTTTTTGTGATTTTTTGCCCAGCCTAAAAGATCTTCAACCATCTCTCTGGAGTCTTGCAGATAAGCCTGGACTACAAGACCTGCACCACTGAAATCTGAAAACTCTCTCTCCTCAAGAATCTCCTTAAAAATCTTTACAGTCAGATCCCTGTAGCAGTATTGCTCCATGTCAATATTTATAAAAGCATTGTTCTCTTTCGCTGACCGGAATATTTCCTGCAACCGCACCTTTACTGCCATACCAGTCCCATCAGCATCAGCAGGGTCAAACTGTGAATAGAGAGATGAAAGCTTAAGCGAGACATTTATGGGATAAAGTTCTTGTGTGCTACTATGTTTCCATGCACTCTCCCTTAAGAGCCTTGAAAGATCATGTATCAGATTAATATAGCTTTTCATATATGCTTCAGCCTGAGCTTCGCTTGTTGTAGCCTCACCGAGGACATCAAAGGTGAAACTCATGTTCTCTTCCCTTAAGCTTTTAACAGCTTCAAAGGCTTCTTCAGCAGTAGAGCCTGCAATGAACTGCTTTGCAATTTTTGTGACACTTAAGTTTACTATGGATGAGAGTGCCCTTGATGTGAGGAATGGTATTTTACTTGCTGAAACACCAAGACGCAATGGTATTGGCAGGCGGTGCTCTGACTCAGGGAAATATTCCCTCAAATGAGCGATTACCTGCTGCGGGGTTTTAAGAGAAGGAAAGACATCAATAAACTTGAGGATTCGGGTCTTTAAAAAATCATCCCTCAGGCACCACTCAAGTACCTGCGCCTCCCACCATTTGGAGTGGATAAAGGTCTCAGTTTCTGCCTGAATTCTTGAAAAAAGTTTTTTGCCTATGGATTTTATAGAGCTTTCAAGTTCTCTATCAATTTCTGAAAACCTGTTATCCATAAAATCCCCTCTCCCCTACATACAGGCCCTGTTTCTTCCCTCTTCCTTAGCACGATATAAAGCATTGTCAGCACGCTTTATGACCTCCTCAAAGGACTCTGACTCTTCGCTGTAAGAAGCCACTCCTAAGCTTATTGTGAGCCTTCCTGAAGGCTGGGTTTCAGCACATTCAAAGTCATTTGCTTCTACTTCCTTTCTCAATCTTTCTGCCATTGTAAAAGCCATTTCTTTTCCAGTCTCAGGCAGGATTACTGTAAATTCCTCTCCTCCATATCGGGCAACAGTGTCCGATTTTCTCATTGTCTTTTTAAAAATCTCAGCAATATTCCTCAGAAGTTCATCTCCTTTGGGATGGCCATGTGCATCGTTATATTGTTTAAAGAAATCTATATCTATCATTATAAGAGAGAGGGGCCTTTTATATCTTTTAGCCCTTTCAAATTCCTCATTCAAACATTCCATAAAATAACGGTAATTATAAAGGGATGTCATGCTATCTGTAATAGAGAGGGTTTTTGTCTCTTCAAATAATCTTACGTTTTCTAATGTTATTCCAACCTGGGTTGCCACAGCAGTTAAAAGATCAAAGGATGCCTTATCAAAGGGTTCTTCCCTTCCTAATCTATAAGCGTTTATTACGCCTATGACCTGGTCCCTTCCTTTAAAGGGGGCACAGATTAAGTAACCAATATCATCATCAAGCCCCTGTATTGGTTTAAACCGCGAGTGTTTGGAAACATCATTAATAACCTCTGCGTGACCTGTTAGGACAGTCCAGCCATAAACACCCTCTCCTACCTTGCATCTTATCTCCATTGCCTTTTTATTCATTCCAATGCCTGAAATAATATACATCTCTGTCCTGTCATTGTTAATAAGCATTACATTGATTCTGTGGAGTTTCAAAGCCTGGCTTACATTTTCTACAACCTGTTTTAAAAGCTTTTCCATTTCAAGAGTCGTTGCAAGGGTCTTGCTGATATTGTAGAGGGTATAAAGATGTAATATGTTTTGCTCCATTTGTAGGTTTGTCCTTTTTAATTTCTCTGAATACTCTTTTACTTCATTGATTTTCTCTTTCAGAAATTGTGCCATATTATTAAATTCTTCTCCTAACCTCTCAATCTCATCACCGGTTTCAATTTTTATTCGATACTCAAGATTCCCCTGCCCAATGATTTTTGCCCCTTTTTCTAATTCCAAAATTGGTCTTACCACACCTCTGGTAACTATCAAAATCATTAACACCATTCCAACTAATGCAACAAAGGTCAAAGAAATAAAAATTCTATAGCTCCATGTACTTATCTTAGAAATTCTCTCGTTGTGAACATCTAACTCTCTCTTTATCAAATCGTGGAATTTCTCAACCTTACTAACTACACTCTCAGCAAAAGCATCCATTTCTTCCATAAGCATTGCAGCTTCTTTGTTTCCAACCGGGTTTTCAGTTGAAAGAAGAACCATAGCCTTTTGCTGGAGCTCAATAAAACGTTTTTCTACTTCATCTGCAATAGCTATTTCCTCACTGGTTCTGCCTCCGCTAAGCCTGATTTTCTCAAAAGTTGATGCTGCTTCTGTGACCAGATGGGCAAAGTTTTCTCTCTCCTTTTTATCCCCTGTTATAAGATAATCATTAGGAGGCATTAAGATTTTGTGGATGAATCTCTGAAGGTCTGTTATTAAGTTTTCTTTTTTGGCAAGCTCATCATTTCTTTTCTGAATTGATGAAAAGGAATTTAAGTTAATGTAACTGAAAATTGCCAGGACAAGGAAGAGGGTAAGTCCAATTCCAGGAACTCCAATGAGTTTTTTGCTAACTCCAAGCTTCATTTTTTACCTCTTTATTATTTTGTTAAAAACAAGAAAAATAAATAAACGATATTGAGTTATTTTACTTCAATTTAATTTAGATTTGCATTATATTTTTTCTTTAATATTATATCTTAAATAAATTACCGGAGGGAATTAAATGAACTGGGAAGATTTAAGAGAAGAGTTTCCTGTCACAAAAAACTATATTTACATGAATACAGGATGGTGCGGGCCTCGGTCTTTGACAGTCCAGAAGAGGATAGATGAGGTATTTCAGATAGAAAGGGAAAAGGGGGTTGCAAACCCTGAATTAATAAAGATACGGGAGGATATCCGTAATTCAACAAGGAGAAACTTAGCAGGGTTTTTAAACGCTGATGATGATGAAATCGCCCTTACTGATAATACTTCAAACGGAATAAATATTGTTGCGGCAAGCATTGACTGGGAAAAAGGTGACGAGGTAATAATCTCTGATGAAGAGCATCCGGCAGGAATTGTTCCGTGGTTCTATCTGAGGGATTTAAGAGGGATAAAAGTAAAAGTTGTAAAAATAGGAAATGATGAGGTTAATTTTTTAAAAGGCTTCAAAGAAGCTTTAAATGACAGGACAAAGCTTGTATGCCTGAGCCATGTCTCATGTATGACAGGCTTCAGGTTGCCGGTTAAAAAGATTGCAGAGTCCACTGCAGGCAGCAAGGCATTGCTTCTTATTGACGGAGCACAATCAGTTGGTCAGATCGAGGTAAATGTAAAAGAACTCGAATCTGACATATATTGCGTTCCTGGCCAGAAATGGCTTTTTGGCCCTGAAGGGACTGGGGCTCTTTATATAAGAAAGAGCCTTATAGATAAACTTTTTTGCATTAATGCCGGTTATAGGTCTGTTAAGGCTTTCAATTTTGAAAAAGGTGAAATGGCTCTCCATGATTCAGCAAAACGGTTTGAAATGGCTGACAGGAATTGTGCTCTCCTTGCGGGTCTATCAAAGTCCGTAGAATACCTTAACGCAATCGGGATAAGAAAAATAGAGGAGAGAATAAAAAATCAATCCTTGATTTTAATCCATGTTTTAAAACAGATTCCTAATGTAGAGATTCTGTCTCCCCATAAAGAAGGGTTCTGTCATTCAGGATTGATTTCAATAACCATTAAAGATAAAGCAGCCTCTGAAGTAGTAAATAACTTATACCAAAACAAAAAAATAATATGCCGCCATTTCCCAAGCAAAAATATAATCCGCTTCTCAATGAATTTCTTCAACACACAAGGTGAGATTGAAATAGTAGCAGATGCAATAAAAGAGATTGCAACCTGAATTCGTTAGTGATACTTTAAATTCTAAAATGTAGCAGGAATAAAAAAATAAATACCTCTCAGCAAACTGCGAGGTATCAAATACTTAAAACTGATTACATATGCTTGTCATTCCAGGCTTGACCTGGAATCCAGGGTTTCCTGTGAAACTTGTCCTCGACTGCGATCGGGGAACAGGAACCTAATTCATTTAATAGTTCCCTGCTTTCGCCTGCCTACCGGTAGGCAGGCAGGGACGGCATCTGGATTCCCGCTTTCGCGGGAATGACGGGTAACAATGCTTCACTCTGCAACAAGTTGGGAGGAATTCTTTCGGCTAAACTAAATTTATTTTAGGATATTGTTTAATGAAAAGAGTTATTCTGCATTTTTATCTGCTTCTGGTATTTTTCCTATCAATATCTTGTTTTTCTAACATTTCCTTCGCCAGGGATCTGGTGCAGAAGTTTGATAAGGGAAAAATAGACTGGACAAAGGGAATAGTAACCGCATGGGGAGAGGGAGAATCTCTTACCACGGGAAAAGACAGGAGGTTAGCTCAGGAGCTGGCAAAAAGGGCTGCAATCCTTGAGGCACGAAAAAACCTTATTGAAATAATTAAGGCTGTCCGTCTTGATTCAAAAATATCGATTGAAGACATCGTAAAGAGCTGGGACATGGCAAGAGAGAGTATAAATCAGGCAGTCGATGTTTCTTCTGACACAAGGGCTGAGGTGCTTCCAAATGGCCGCGCAATAGCGACCCTGGAACTCAAAATTTACGGAAAATTAGCAGACGAAGTATATCCCTTTTCTCCTGTTGCCGGAAAAGTTCAAGCTGCTAAAGTCGCCTCTATCCCCTCAAGAGAAGAAACTCAACCATCAAAACCATCAAGAGAATCTCTTGCCATAAGAGAAGGAGAGAAGCCTTCTTTAAAAGAGGGAAAAACAACCAAAGGAGGAAGTGCATACACAGGTGTTGTCATTGATGCAAGAAACCTCGGAGTAAAACCTGCTCTTTTCCCAAAGATATTTAATGAAGAGGGAAAGCCGGTCTATGATTATTCAAAAGTGATTTACCCTTATGCAATAAAGGAAGGGATGGTTAGATACGAAGTTGACCTTAACAATGCCCGGTGGGATGAAAGAGTTAAGCCCCATCCTCTTGTTCTAAGGGCTGTTGGAGTAAAAGGAAACGATCACACAGATGTTGTGATAAAGGATTCTGACATAAAAAAATTATTGAGGGAAGACAGTGAAGGCGAATTTTTAAAGCAAGGGAAAGTCGTTATTATTGTAGATAGATAATATAAGATTCCCTTCAGAAGGGTTCAAGGATTCGAGGGGTCAAGGATTCCAGTGAAATGCTAAAAAACTACAAAGAATTAAAACTCTGGATGCTCAAAGCACTTATAAAATTTTTAGAAGATAAACACTTGAACCCTCGAATCCTTGAACCCTCTTAGCATCACATAAAACCAAAATTAAAACCTGTACGTTCTTCCCTGCTTTAGGATTTTAATATTTCTATTCCTTAACCTTTTAATATCTTTCAGGATATCATTTCTGTACTGAGGTTTTAGGTGGTAGAGATAGACAGGGCAATCAACATACCATAATTTATCCAGTTCACTTTTAAGAGCAAGCGGTGTCATATGTCCGCCAAGGTATGCAAGTTTTTCATGCTTATTGGGGAACGAGGTTTCAATAATCAGACCTTTAAGATTCTTTACACCTCTCACTCTTTCCCATATCTCCTCTGTGGGCCCGGTATCACCGGAATAAACGATTGTCTTTCTATCCCTTGATATTATATATCCTACAGCAGGAGCAGGATGATTTACCCTGACTGCCTCAACAGTGAAACCTTCTATCCTGACTTTTTTCCCTTCAGGAATGACTTCTAAAGACACTGTAGGGTTGTGGGTATCGGGAATTTTAGTAAAATCAGGCCACATTATATTATTAAATGCATGGCTCTTTAATGCTTGGATAACCTCACTGATGCTGTAAATCTTAATAGGATAAGGGTTTCTGCCTATAAGGTTATCTGCTAAAAAGAAAATATCTTTTATATGATCAAAGTGACTATGGCTCAGGAGGATAGCTTTTATTTTCATCTGCTCCTTAAAGGAAAGTGATGAGACAATAGCACCTGCATCAAGAGCGAGAACTTCATCAATCAGGAAACTTGTTAACTTTGCCTGTGGAAATCTTGAACCGGAGCAGCCAAGAACCTTAAAATCCATGCATTACCTTTCTATTAAGAGGGTTCAAGGGGTCGAGGATTCAAGGATTCAGGTGTTAGATAAATCCCTATTCCCCCTTTACTTGCCTACCGGCAGGCAGGGAAAAGGGGGACAAAAGGGGGAATTGATTTTCACTTGAATCTTTAACTCTTTGAATATCCCCTCATCGATTGATGGGTTTTTTTAACCTATTCTTTACCTATGTTCATGCATGCTGACAGGCGGGGCAAAAGAATCCCATCTACCGAAACCATAACGATATTTATATAGTTTAGCATTATTATCTCTATTTTAACCATACCGGAAAAATTAAAACAAGAAAAATATCCGCGGTTTGTGCAAATCATAGTTTTTAATAAACACTTATAGCTAATAGCTCTAAGCTATTAAAAAAATATAATTACTATTTGTTCTAAAGGCTATAAGCTACCTGCCTGCCGGCAGGCAGGTAAGCCATAAGCTAATAGTAGATTTCTGAAAGAACATGTTCTTTCAGAAATCTACTTGACAACCGGAAAAATTCCCGTAATTTAATAAATTAAACAATATGGACAAAAACCATTTTACCAATATTTCTCTTTCAAACCAGCTCATTCTCTTATGCTCCCGTATAAAGGTTGATAAAAATGAAAAAGATAATTTTGAGAAAATTATAGAGAGTGAGGGTTTTAGCTGGGAAGAAATTTTAAATAATGCATTCAGGAATAACATACTGCCCTTTGTTTATTTTCATCTGAAAAATTTCGGGCTACTCTCAAAAGCTCCTGCGGAAGTGAAGGAAAAGTTTGAAAAATTTTATCACTTTAATACAGCGCGCAACGCCTGGATACTGCTATCCTTAGAGAAGATTGCAGAGACTTTTAATCACCAAGGTATTCCTTTCATACTTATACAGGGGTCTTCGCTGCTTGCAGATGTCTATAAAAATCCTTCTTTAAGATATCTGAGCGATATTGATATTCTGATAAAGGAAAATGATTCAGACGGAATAGAAGATATTCTTTCTCCCATAGGGTGGAAGATGTCAGATTATCCCGCAGATAAAAGCTGGTGTTTAAATAATCTCAACCACCTTCCCCTTTTCTTCAGACCTGACGAACCTGTTCCCCTTGAAATCCATTTTAAGCTCTCCTACCCGGAAGGGACAAGAGAGGGTGGCAGTGAATGGATCTGGGAAAAAACCGGCAAAGGGAAAATCCGGTCACTGGAGGTTGTAATACCATTACCGGAGAACATGATACTGCACCTCTCAATGCATATATTCAAAAAATCCCACATCAATGACTTGACAATACTTTTACGCCACTGCTGCGACATCTCGGCCATTTTAGAGCGTTACAGCGGAAAAGGAATTGATATTGATGGTTTGGTTTTGACTGCTTCAAAAGAGAGATTATCTGACGTGCTTTACCATTCAATTAAGGTAACACACTCAGTTATTAAAGAAAATCTTCTGGAAAGGATAATTGAAAAAATTTCTCCTGAAGTTTCTACGGATGTAAAAGATTTTTCAGAATTCGTATCGCAATGCCTCAGCAGAGCTGACAGGAGTGGCAAGGTTCTTCTTGATGGGTGGGGATCATTCTTTAGCCAGAAAGGAGCTGTAAACAAAATCACTTTCTTCTTTAAACACCTGTTCCCCTCTCTTGACTTAATGGAAGATTATTATGGTGTTTCAAAACTTAAAAAAAGGATCTATTTTTATTATTTGCTCAGGCCCTTTTTACTGGCAGGAAAATTTACATGGAAAAGGATCGTAATGTCGTACAGAATATCAAAGGTGAAAAGGTAAATCAGAATATATAACCTGATCCAAAATAATTAGGATTCATTATTGTCAATAAATTAATTTGAATTTCTTCTCCTCCTTACCCAGTATCCTATATCACGGAAAAGTTCATATGGGGTGAGAAGAAGATCTATCTGAATGACCTTGTAGTAACGCATTTTTAAATCCTCAAGTAGTCTTCTTTTTGATTCCCTCATATTGTGCTTTGTTCTGAAAATTATATTGCTCAGGTTATAAGGCCGATGCCATTCCCGGTACCAGTTCCAGTGAGTTCTGTAGACTGAGAGCATATTATCTTTACGGAGGTGATAGGCTACAGCTTTTGGCTGGTAGACAATTAAATAGCCTTTCTCCTTTAGCCTCTGCGACATCTCATAGTCCTCACCATTGTTCCCGCATTTCTCATTATAATAACCGACTTCAGCTATAGCAGATTTCTTAAATACATTGTTACTTCCAAAAAGAAACTCTGGTTCATCCAATTCTTTTTCACCCCAGTGCTGGGGCATGTTTATTGAACGCCACTTGTCAGCAGACCTTTCAGAGAACTTCTCAAGAAGCTTTCCTCCAACCCCTGCTACTTTTTCGCCATTGCACTCCGGCATCATCTTCTCAAGCCAGTCCGGGTCAGGGATACAGTCAACATCAAGAGATGCTACAAAGTCTCCGCAGGCATTTTTAAAAGCAGTATTCCTTGCAGCTGCCAGACCCTTATTTTTTTCATGTCGGATAATTTTTACCGGATACCTCGATGCAATGGCTACAGTCTCATCTCTGCTCCCATCGTCTATAATCAGTATCTCATCAACCTTATAGGTCTGCTTAAGCACACCTTCAAGGCATTCCTCTATAAAGTTCTGGGCATTATAACATGGAATATATAAAGTTACTTTCATCAATCTAATTAACTTATTTGAATAACGGGAGATAATATTTCTCCACGATTTTGTCCCAGTTATATTCTTTTTCAACTCTCTCTCTTGCCGCTTCACCCATCTTTGAGCGAAGGGTCCGGTTCTCTAAAAGAAGTTCTATCTTAAAAGCCAAATCTTCCTCGTCCCCGGCGGAAAAAAGAAAACCGCTTTTCCCGTCCTCAACAGTCTTCATTAACCCTCCAACTCTTGAAACGATGACCGGTTTACCGCATGCCATTGCCTCAAGTGCAACAATTCCAAAGGGCTCCTGCCATATGGAGGGAACAATGCAAATATCAGCCTGATTATACAAAGATGGCAAATCATTAGGATTATGCCAACCGCAGGATTCAACAAAAGGCTCATCAAATTTTTTATCTGAGGTTACCAATAGTTTAAAAGATTTTCCTTTTTCATAAAGAATCTTACATGCCCGGTAAAGAGTTTCAAACCCCTTGCCGGGATCACCGATTCTTCCGGTCATTAATACAACAGGTACTTTATTAGAGGCCTTTGAATTTAATGGTTTAAAAAGTCCGGTGTCAACCCCTGAAGGAACAATCAGACAATTCGGGTTATATTTTTCCGCAATTTTTTTTATGAATTCGTTATAAACTATTATTGTACTGGCGTTCTTCAGGCTTCTTTTAACAATATTGGAAAATCCTGGCAGAAATGCAAGGGAAGTCATGAAGGTATGGCGTGCCATACGCGGCTTATTCTTAAGAATCCATTTTGCAGTACACTTGATACAATGGAATGGAGTATCAAGAAAGCTGGTAAGGCAGATTGAACCATCACTAAAAAATGTCCCGTAGTCCTTTATGCAGAAGCTGTCATAAGTATAAAACCTTAAAATAGGTTTATATTTTTTTAATGCATTAACAACATAGGGTTTAAGAAGTTCACCATCAGCTATAAACAGATAATCGGGAGAGAATTTATCTACTGCTTCTTTGATTCTTCCCGGCAACTGGATAAGGTTATATGTAAAGCGGTTAAACGGTATCTGCTCAATATCGATTGGGATTGCTTCGAGGATCTCCCCTCTCGGGTAGTAGCGGGTAAAATGGGGAACAAAAAGCTTAACATCATGAAACTTTGCAACCCTTGAAAAAACTTCTTTTAAATCTACCCGCGAACCTCCATCAGGAGGCCAATGGAAGAGAAAATCTACTACAGCTATCTTTGGCATTTCTTTTTAAAATATTCAAGGGTCATCCTCAGACCCTCATTTCTTGAAACCTTTGGCTTCCAGCCCAAAACCTTATTAGCCCTGGAAATATCAGGCTGTCTGATCTTCGGGTCATCTACAGGCAGTTCCTTATAAACTATTTTGCTCTTGCTGCCTACAAGCTCAATTATTTCCTTTGCAAACTCTAAGATCGTTACCTCCTCATCGTTCCCTATGTTCACTGGTTCGCAATAGTCAGCGTTAATGAGCCTATAAATCCCGTCTACCAAATCTGCAACATAGCAGAAGCTTCTTGTCTGGGAGCCGTCCCCGAAGACAGTTATGTCTTCGTTGTTCAAAGCCTGGGTTATAAAGGTTGGAAGAGCTCTGCCATCATTTAATCTCATCCGGGGACCGTATGTATTAAAGATTCTGACTATCCGTGTATCAACTTTATGATAGCGGTGATAAGCCATTGTCATAGCTTCAGCAAATCTTTTAGCCTCATCATATACGCCCCTTGGTCCAATAGGGTTTACATTTCCCCAATGTTCTTCCCGCTGTGGATGTTCCAGAGGGTCTCCATAAATTTCTGAAGTTGAAGCTAAAAGAAAGCGGGCATTTTTCTCTTTGGCAAGTCCTAAGACTTTGTGCGTTCCGAGGGAACCGACCTTAAGCGTCTGGATTGGATATTCAAGATAATCAATCGGGCTTGCAGGTGAAGCAAAATGTAAAATGTTGTCCAGTTTGTCTTTCACATAGACAAATTCAGTTACATCATATTTGATAAATTTAAAATTTGGATTCTCAAAGAGGTGGGATATGTTCTCAAGGCTGCCGGTTATAAGATTATCCATGCAGATAACCTGGTGACCCTTGCTTAACAGAAGGTCACAGAGATGTGAGCCAAGAAAACCCGCCCCTCCGGTAATTAATGTCTTTTCCACTTTCTTCTCCTTTTCTCTTGAAATACCCCTCACCCTGATTATTCAGATGATTCTTTGAAAAATAGCCGAGGCTTCCTGCCTCGGGCAACTGTCAGGCAAGACCTGCCTGCCGGCAGGTGCCTGACCTATTTTCGAGGTGAAAGTCCAGCCTATCTAACAAAAATGCATTTATTTTATTAACTATAGAATTTTTATTATCAATTAATTAAATTGTTTGCCAGTAAGTTTTCTCGTTCCTCTTTAGTTGCATTAAAATAAAAACTAATTAGCTCTTTAGCTATTGGGGCGCATACTTCGCCACCAAAACCTCCATGCTCAACAAGAATTGCAAGGACAATTTTAGGGTCATCAGCAGGGGCAAAGGATACAAACAATGCATGATCCTTTAACTCGGAAGAAAATTCTCCCTTAGCCTTTAAAATTTTTGCTGTTTCAATGCTTGTAACCTGAGCAGTCCCGGTTTTTCCGGCAATAATTATCCCATTTACTCTTGCTCTCCAACCTGTTCCTTCATTAACTACCCCTATCATCCCCTTTTTAATAATCTCTAAAACCTCTTTTTTCACCGGGATTTCCTCTTTTAATGGCTTTAAATTATTTTTCAAATCTCCTACGGCATATATAACTTCAGGCTTTACCTTAATCCCGTTATTGGCAACAGCAGCTACCATTCTTGCCAGTTGAGCAGGGGTCACAAGTAAATAGCCCTGACCTATTGCCATAAAAAGAGTTTCACTCTTAATCCAGGGTTTTTTCAGGACTTCCATTTTCCATTTTGAATCCGGCACAAGTCCATTTGCCTCAAAGGGAAGGTCTATCCCCGTGCTTTTCCCCAACCCCAGATAGCGTGAATACCGCGCCAGTGTATCCACCTCAAGGCGCTTGCCTAAATTATAGAAAAATACATTGCAGGAATTAACTATAGCCCTGTAAAGATCAACGTTTCCGTGCCCGCCTTTTTTCCAGCAGAGGAAATTTCTGTTTCCGAAATTCATGCTCCCTCTGCAGGTGACATTAAAGTTTTCATCAATTAGCCCTTCATTGAGGGAAGCCAAGGCAGTTACAATCTTAAACACCGAACCTGAGGGATACTGGCTTTGGATAGCCCGGTTCTGCAGTGGGTAACTGATGTCGGTGAATAAATTTTTCCACTCCTTTTGAGGTAACCCTGCGGAAAAAAGATTAGGATCAAAGGAGGGGTGGCTTGCCATTACAATAATGTTTCCGGTTTTAGGGTCCATAGCTACAATTGCCCCCTGCCTGTCCCCAAGCAGTGTCTCAGCATAAAGTTGAAGAGGCAGGTCAATGGTTAAATAAACATCCTTACCCCTCCCGGGGTTTTTTGAAAGGGCTGCAAGCTCATTTTTTTCCCTTCCCAGGCTATCCTTTACCACCTTTCTCCATCCATATTCTCCTCTCAGCGTACTATCGAGTCTTTTTTCCACTCCGGATTTCCCCACTAAAGCCCCGTATTTTAACTCTTTGGAATTGCGCAGATTACTCTGGGTTGCTTCACCGATATATCCGAGGAGATGAGAAGCCATTCCTTTAAAGGGGTAAAATCTTCGCTGCTCAATTTTTATTTCAACTCCTGGAATCTCTTCCTTATGCTCCTCAAGGTATGCCAGACTTTCCCTGTCGAGATTTTTTTTAAGAATTATAGGTTGAAAGTAAAAGAGCTTTGGCAATGACTTAACCTTGGCAGAAATTATATCCTGAGGGATATCTAAAATATTAGATATTTTATTTATAAGCTTACCTTTATCTACATCTTCAGAAATGTTCTCCAAGATAAGCTGAGCTGTGAAGCTTGGCCGGTTAAAAACAATAGGGATACCATTTCTGTCAAATATATTTCCACGAATACCAGGCTCAGAGATGGTTCTGATCCTGTTGTTATCCGCTTCCTTCTTTAAATTGTTCCCTTCTATTACCTGGAGATACCAGATCCTCGCGGTAATAAAGATTAAGCATATAAATAAGAAAAAACGGAAAAGATCAAGCCTTCCGCAATATCCTTCTATATCATTTTTTTGAAACCGCTTGATCGACATGAAAACAATCCCTCATTCCCTGACATAGAGGATTCTCTGGCAGTTTGGACAGGATATTATATTTTCACTGGATGTTAATAAATTAAAATTCTGAGGTGAAATAGTAATAAAGCATCCCTGGCAGGACTTATTTTTTACTTCAGCCAAAGCCACTTTATCATGATGTTTTGATAATTTCTGGTATCTTTGAAGAAGTTTTGGATCAACCTTCTTGACCAAATCTTCTCTTTCAAGCTGATTCTTCTTTATTTCTTCCTCAAGACTTTTTAATTCATTCTCCTTGGTTTTGACTACATCTTCCCAGATTTTCTTTTCCTGACTTGCCTTTCCCCTGGATTTTTCTATCTTCTCTTTGGCGATCTCAACTTTGTCAAGGAGTACTATTATCCCTTCTTCCAACTGATCCTTTCTCTCTTTTATAGAATCAATTTCCTTTAAAATCGCAGAGTATTCCTTGTTTGTTTTTACTTCATTTAATTTAACCTGGGTTTTTTTGAGGTGCTCTGTTTCGTCATTCAAAGTCCCCTCTTTAAGCCGTATGGTTTTCTGGATTTCCTTTAATTCAGATTCTTCATTTTTAAATTCATCCTCTGCAGATTTAAAGTTTTCTCTGTTTTGTTCAATTTCCTTCGGGATATTATTCTTCAGCTTTTCTAAATCCAGCATCTTGAGATCTAAATCTTGCAGATTTACCAGCAATTTCAATTGTTCATTCACCTTTTTTCACCTCAGAAGATAGCTTTTTACAAAAAAAAAGAGAGTGCATTTCTGCACTCTCTTTTTTGCAGGAATAAAAAGAACCTTTCTTATCCCAATATTTTAAATCAATTCTCAAATTCTTTTACTTCCTTTTTAAAGGTCTTCGACCTTTGATTCCGGAGATTGTTTAGAGATTACACAAATTATATATTATTTAATAAAATCGCTGTAATCTTTTTTAATCTATGTAATCAATGAAAGCTATAAAAGCCTTCAATAATTTGGGCCCACCTGGGTTCGAACCAGGGACCTACCGGTTATGAGCCGGTGGCTCTTCCAGCTGAGCTATGGGCCCAAGCTTGGCTTTACGTAGTTTCAGGTAAACTTACAAAAGACCGCAACCTCTTGCTTCGGCTTGGATGGCGGAGTTTTCTCAAGGCCTTTGCCTCAATCTGCCTGATCCTCTCTCTTGTAACATTAAAATCCTTACCAACTTCCTCTAATGTATGCTCTGCATTAACATCTATCCCAAAGCGCATCCGCAGTACCTTTTCTTCCCGCAGGGTCAGGGTTTTCAAAATCTCTCTTGTTTTCTCTCTTAAGTTTAAACCTATCACTGCATCAGCAGGAGAAACAGCCTTTGTGTCTTCTATGAAATCTCCTAAATGACTGTCATCCTCTTCCCCGATTGGAGTTTCAAGGGAGATAGGTTCCTTAGCAATCTTTAAAACCTTCCGGATCTTTTCTTCAGGGAGTTCCATCTTTTCTGCAATTTCCTCAGGAGTTGGCTCTCGGCCTATTTCCTGGACCAAATGCCTTGAAGTCCTGATCAGCTTATTAATGGTTTCAATCATATGGACTGGTATCCTGATAGTCCGCGCCTGGTCAGCGATTGCCCTTGTAATTGCCTGCCTTATCCACCAGGTTGCATAAGTAGAAAATTTATAACCTCTCTTATATTCAAATTTTTCCACCGCTTTCATTAAACCAATATTGCCTTCCTGTATCAGGTCCAGAAACTGGAGTCCCCTGTTGGTATATTTTTTTGCAATGCTTACCACCAGCCGCAGATTAGCCTTTGCCAGCTCTGATTTGGCTAATTTATCCTTTATCCTTCCTTCACTTATCAGCATTATAGCATTCTTTATCTGCTCACTTGAAAGGTTCGCCTCAAGCTCCACTTTTCTGATTTTACGCCGTCCATTTTTAATCAACCTTTCAGCATCATTAATCTCCCTGGCAATCTTGCTGTTGCCTTTTAAAGGTTTTTCTCTCTTTTTCTTTGATGTCTTTTTTGCAGGAGATTTTGTTAGGGAAGAAAGTGTTTTTATCTTTTCTTCTAACTCCCTTATCTCCTGTTCAGCCTTCTCTACCCTTTCAAGCAAGGCCTCAAGCTTTGAAGCAATTTTGTCTATTTGCCTTTGGCTGAACTGGATATCTCTTATCAGTTCAACAAGTTCATTGTGGGTTGTTAGAAGTTTTTCTCTGACTCTTTTATGTTCTTTACTCTCACTATCAAATTTATTAAGCTCTTTTAAAAGCTTTGAATAGTCCTTTTCTTTACCTTTAATCTTATCTATTAAATCCAGAACTCTCTTTTGCTCTTTCTTAGCTTTTTCTGAATAAAGCTCATCAAAATCATTTACACTAACTACATTGCCAATCTTCAGCCGTCCTTTTTTGATCCTGTCCCCGATGGAAACGACTTCTCTTATAGCTAAAGGAGTTGTAATTACAGCATTTATGATCTGGGTTTCTGCCCTCTCAATCTTTTTTGCTATCTCCACTTCTCCTTCACGGGTAAGAAGAGATACGTCTCCCATTTCTCTTAAATACATCCTTACAGGATCATCTGTTTTGCCGTATAGCTCAGAAAGAAAAAGGAGCTTATCATCTTCAATCTTATCTTTTTCATCAGGTTCCTCAAGAGGCTCTTCTGTTTCTTCTTCCTTTTTATTAATTGGCTTAGAGTCTATGATTTCAATATCCATTTCATCAAAAAGCATCATTATGTCATCTATCTGCTCTGAATCCGTTAAATCGGGAGGAAGCATTTCATTTACTTCATCGAATGTTAAAAATCCCTTTTTCTTGCCTGCTGAGATCAACTGTCTTACTTCAGCAAGATTTCTATTTTCCATAAAAAAAGTCTCCTTTATGAAAATGTAACTTACTATACCTTACCTTACCTTAATTTTCTAAAATTTTTGTGTCTTTTAGTGAAACATATAATTTGTATTTCTTTTCCAAAAGTTCATTAAGAACACTTTCGTTACCTTTTATTTGAGCTGATTTTAACTCATTTTCTATAATAGAAAGCATTTTTTGGATCCTTCTTTTTTGCATCTTTTTGATACAGTCAGATGCCGCCTTCTCTATATCACCCCAGTGCTCCTCTCTGATTAAAAGGGTTGAAACTAATCCTGTGGTCTTTTCATCAGTAAGACGGTTCAGTATTCTATTGGGTTCGAGGTCTTCTTTTTCTTTGCGAAAATCTGCAATTTCTAAAATAATTTTTTTAAGCAACGGTTCCTCAAAATCATCAGGACTTATCTTGTCCAATATCATTACTGCCATTTCTTTTGATGATAGAATTAACTGTATAAGATGAGTCTCTAAGGGATCAAGTTTTGATTTTAAAGCCTCTTCTTTAAAAGGTATTAAAGTTATATCCTTTTTTTTGTCATACTTGACGGCTTCATACAAAAATTCCTCATTAATCCCCAATTTAGCTGCCAGATAAAACGAATAATCAGCAAACCGCATCTGGCAAATAACAGGTTCTAACATATTGAGGACTTTAGTTAAAACCTGAGATCTGTCTGAAATTATATTTAAGTTATATCCCTCTATAGATTTGTCAATAACATATTCCCCAATATCTCTGCTATTTTTTATCAAGGTCTTAAAGGCTTCACTTCCCTTTGATCTTAAGAAACTATCAGGATCTTCTCCTTCAGGTAATACCACTACTTTTCCGCTGAGCTCTGTTTTAAAAACCCCTTCCCATGCCCTGAGAACTGCATTGATCCCGGCCTTATCGGCATCGTAAACTAAGATGATTTTTTCTGTCAGTCCCTTGATAATCCTGAGCTGTTTTTCAGTTAAAGCTGTACCTAAAGAGGCTACAGAGTTTGCAAACCCAAATTTATGGGCCGTTATAACATCTATATAACCTTCCATAATAACACAATAGCCTTCACTCTTTATCTTTTCTTTGGCAATGTGTAGCCCGTAAAGGTTTTCTCCTTTTTTATAAACCAATGTTTCAGGACTATTTATATATTTTGGCAAAGAGTTATCGAGGTTCCTCCCTCCAAACCCTATTATCCTTCCATTGACGTGAAATATTGGGAAAATGATCCTGTTACGAAACCGGTCGTAGATACCGCTTTTGTTTTCTCTTAAAACCGCTAGTCCCGATTCCACTAATACCTCTTTTGAAAACTTATTTTTTTCTAAATATTTTATCAGAGAATCCCAGTCCGGCAGGGAGTAACCAATTCCAAAAGTCTCAATCGAGTCATCACATATCTCCCTCCTCTTTAAATACTCTGAAGCCTCCTTCCCTTCTTGGGTTTCCTTTAATGCTTTTTTAAAGGATTTATAAGCAAAATCATTTACCTTATATAAGAGCTCCTTTTTTTCAACAAACCTCTCTCCATCACTGCCTTGGGAAAGCTTTATTTGTATTCCATATCTCCTTGCAAGGGACAAAACTGCCTCAGGAAAAGAGATATTTTCATATTTCATCAAAAAGGAAAAAACGTTTCCTCCCTGTCCGCAGCCAAAACAGTGAAACATCTGTTTTTCTGTAGAAACAACAAAAGAAGGTGTTTTCTCCTGATGAAACGGACAAAGTCCCTTATAGTTTTTTCCTGCTTTATTGAGGGTCATGTAGCCAGAAATAATTTCATAGATGTCGCTGGCTACTCTGATTTCCTCAACCTTTTCTTCCGGGATAAACCCGCTCATTTTGTCAATCCCTTTGCTTCGAACATGCGGGGTTAGAAAACTCCGCCTATCAATACCTAAATTCTTACAAACCTTGTGAACCCCGAACAGGGGAAAACCTCTATCCTCTCTTTTTTTAGAATTTCATCCAGCATAAGGTTCATTCCCAATGAGTCACTGGACATATGGCCCGCTATGATTACATTTATATGGTTTTTTTCAGCTTCCTTCAGGTGGTCTTCACTGATGTGCATACCTACAATTGTCCCTATTTCCGTATGGGAAAGTTTTTCAAAAGCCTCTTTAGGACCACCTGTACCGCCGGTCATATCTACAAAGATCTTTCCTGCTCTTTTTTTCTCAGACCCTGCTAAAATAGCTGGTGTACTCTGGTCTGACTGAGAAAGCCTGTATTCAGGAATATTATTTAAAAAATCTAAAACATCTTTCACATACTCAGGCTTTTTATTATCCAGCTCTTTCTGCAAAAAACTTGTTACTGCATTATCCGAAGGGGTATGAACACACATAAGAGGTATGCCCAGCAGCCTCGCAGCATCAACAGTCCTGTTATAGTTAGCAGGCATAACCCTTCGTGAAACCTCTTTTATCCTTGGCTCCAGGATTCCCTCAGCCACATTTATCGGCACGCCAAACTTGTTTAAAATATCTGCCTGCATGTGCATCACTTCATAAAAGTTAGCCATTGCCCTTCCTTCAGGGTGATGTGCAATTATAAGGTCAATTTCCTTTCCCTTCTGCTTCAATCTGTCCGCAAGGACTACTTCACCGATTTCAACGTCTATCCCGACTAAAACCTTTTTAACCTCTAACTCAGTATCTCCAAAAAGTATCCTTGTATCGGCAAACGGGTTTGTGAGTCTTTCCTTATCAAAGAACTCCTTTTTATCACCTTTAAGCTCATCATAGGCTTCCCTCTGGAGCTTTAAATACTTTTCAATTTGCTCTTTCCCCCTCGGGTCAAAGTCAATTCCTCTTTGAACTAAAGTCTCATACATTTTGCCTAATTTCATAAACGTTTCCGGTTACTGAATAAAAATATAGCTTCTTTGTTAAGTTAAAGACATTAAATGTGGTACGAGGACCGTGCTATCAGAAAAAAAGCTTTTAAAAAGGAAGAGTTTATTACAATTAACCCGCCTCTTTTCTCTCTTCCCCAATAAATTCTCCTTCGACAATGAATATTTTTCTAAGGTATATACTATTAAAATGTTAGGCACATTCCCCGAATGTGCCTAAAATAATTATTTCATTCGGTTCGTTCGGTGAACCAACCCTACAGCAAAGGTCTCACTGCTGGTTTTCCAATGCCTGCTGAACGATTTTATTTACTACCTTTCCATCAGCCTGGCCTCTTATTTTTGGCATTAAGGCCTTCATTACCTTCCCAATATCTTTAGCAGAAGTTGCACTTACCTCTAAAATAACCTCTTTAACAATTTCTCTGAGTCTTTCTTCTGAAATCTGCACAGGCAGATAAGTTCCTATTATTTCAAGCTCTTCCTTCTCCTTTTTAACTAAATCATCTCTGTTTCCCTTTTCAAACCCTTCTATTGCCTCTCGCCTGATTTTTGCCGCCTGCGACAAAATGGTCATCATATCTCCATCTGACAGTTCTCCCATTTTATCAATTTCCTTATTTTTTATTGAAGAAAGCAATAACCTAATAACAGAAACCTTGCTTTTATTGCCTTGTTTCATTGAGTCCTTAAGCTCAGACATCAATTTCTCTTTAAGGTTCATAGTTGCTGATAAAAAATAAAAAAAAGGTAAAAATCCTTTTACCCTTTTTTAATAAAAAAATTTGAAAATAAAAAATTTTTCAAGTTAATTCTTAAAGTTATAACACTTATCCTTTTTGTCAAGAGTTTTATAGCGGGAAATTGAAGAAATATTTACTTTTTCCTTGAAAATTTCCTGTGAACTGCGTTTCCTATTCTTTCCAATGTTTCTGAAATATCACTTCTCTCAATTATAGCTTCAATAAGAAAGGCTTTGTTTTTTTGCGTTCCCAATTCCAAAGCTTTTTTGAAATCTTTTAATGTATTGACCCTTATCCCCTCTGCCCCTAATGATTCAGCAAGCTTTACATAATCCCAGCTATGGACTGTGAAATAGTCTCTTTTCCTGTCCATGGCTTCAAGGCTTGAGAAAGCCCCGTTGTTGACAACAATTATAAGAGCCGGGATATCGCTTTTAACAAGTGTTGAAATCTCAACCCCGGTCATCTGAAACCCTCCATCCCCGACAAGGGAAATAGGTTTCCTGCTTGGCAGGGCGAGAAATGCGCCGATTGCTGCCGGAACCCCAAACCCCATGCTGGCGTAATAGCCTGGATTCAGGATTATATCTGCATTGAGGTCAACACATCCAAAAAGGCAGTCCCCGACATCTGTTATAAAGGAGTATTTACCGTCAGGAAGGCTTGAGAGCTCCCGGAAAATGGCTTTTATTGTAAGCTTGCCGTCTTTAACAGGTGGAGCCTTTTTTTGAGCAAAACTATTTTTAAATGAGAATTTTTTTATCTTTTTGCTGTTTAATAAATAATTTATCAAATCTGTTATATCTATTTCATCAAAATTGTGATGGCTTATAGCGATATGTTCTGAAGACGCATGGATCAGGTTCTCCCGTTTTATATGGCTTGTGAAAAGTCCTGTATTGGTATCAGTTATCATCTCTCCCAGGATCAGGAGGCAGTCAGACTCCTCAACCAGTTTCCTTGCTGCCGGGTTACCGACAGCCCCCATATATGTCCCTATAAAGTTTTTATGGTGCTCCGGAAAAACTGCCTTGCCAATAATAGATGTGGCAACAGGAAAATTATATTTTTCAACAAGTTTAATAAATTTCCCTCCAAGCCCGAAGCGCTCAATTTCAACTCCTGCAATGACTACCGGTTTCCTGCTCGCATTTATCCTTGAAACTATCTCCTCCATGGCCTCACTAAATACTTCTAATTTTTTCTCCGGACGCCTGGAGTGCTTACACCGGAATTTTGGTATCTCCTTATAAACAAGATCCCTTGGGATTTCAATGTAGCCAGGTCTTTTTGTTCTTAATACAGTGTCAATAACATCATCAATCTGCTCGGTTATGAGGTGCGGGTCCTGGAGGAGAACAGAGATATTTGTTATGCGCTGGAATATCTCAATCTGGGTCTCAAAGGTTTTGACCCTGTGATGGAGAAGAAGGTCTGGATTCCGGTTCTTAATCTCAGGAGCGCCGCTTACTACTATTACCGGGGATTTCTCAGCATAAGCCTGTGCAATAGGGTTTATGATATTTAATGCCCCTGCGCCATAAGTAACAACTGCAAGGCCCAGTCCGTTTAAGCGTGCATAGGCATCTGCTGCAAACCCGGCAGAAGGTTCATGGGTTGTTACAATAGGAATTATAGGGCTTTGCGAAAGAGACGCATAAAGAGGAAGAGCAAAATCCCCCGGGATCCCAAAGGCGTATTTTACATTTGCCTTATACAGTTTATTGAATAAGTACTGGCCGACTTTCATACTATTTTAAGCTTATATAATATATTAGTTTGAGATTATCTGTTGCCTTTTAATTGTAACTGTAATCTATGAAAAGCTATTTATATAATAGAGCAAACCCACAAGCTTTTCAAAAAAAACTTATTTTTACTCCTTTTATATATATTTTTGGTTTGGCTTTGGTGGGTAA
>MGDB01000103.1:0-2268 GCA_001790645.1 Candidatus Schekmanbacteria bacterium GWA2_38_11 | reverse complement strand
AATAATAAAACATCCCGAAAAACTATAGTTTCAGAAAACTCGTATGCTTTAAACTTTTAGGTTTTTCACTCTTTTGGTAAATTCATAGGAAGAAAAGGGGATATATTGACTCTTTATGAAACCATTTCCCTGAAGGTAGTCTTTTAACTTGCTTAACATAACAAGGTCATAAATTATATTGATTCAGTATAATTATTAATTTTTAATCATTTTATAGAATAATTAATCCAATTTGAACAAATTTTTATAGAAACAATAATTGACAGCCAGCTTATATCTCATATATTGCTGTTGAATGTAGAATAAGTATAAAAGTAAATGTTATAGCGAGAATGAATTATGGATGTTCAACTGGTTCCAATGATTTCAATAATAATATCCGCCTTGGCTTTCATTGTTTCGGCACTGACAGCCTGGCTTTCCCTCTTTCATCGCGGCACTATAAAAATGACTCAACCAACAATATTTTTTTTAGGCCCTGATGGAACCTCTGGTCCTCCGAAGATCTTTCTGCGGACATTGCTTTTCAGCACATCAAAGAAGGGGCGCATTCTGGAAAACATGTATATCAAGCTTCAACGAGGCGAATCCGTACAGAATTTCAACATTTGGGTATATGGCGAAAAAGACACTCTCGCCCGGGGCAGCGGGTTATTTGTGGGCAAAGAAGGAATATCCTGCAATCACCATTTCCTGTTGCCCAAAGATGGCACGAAATACATTTTCCTGTCCGGCGAGCATAACCTTGAAGTTTTTGGCTCATTGCTTGGGGAGAAGCGGCCTATTCTCCTCTTTGCTCAAAAGCTTTATCTATCAAAAGAGTTCGCGGATGAAATCAACAACGAAAAATCAGGTGTCTATTTTGATTGGGGTCCTGACTCAAAAAGTTATCATTCCCATCTGGACAAGAATCCCAATAATAGTTTGAGCGTGTTTTTGAAGAAAGGAACACTATAACAAATCAATGCAGCCGACTCGTTACACTCGCGGCTGATTTTTGCGTTAAGGTTAATACAATCTATGGCTACAGCAATGGGAAGATGTTTAAAGTAGTGAAGTAAAAACTTTTTTCACCCTAACCGTTCGGATACGCTCACGGCAAGCCCTCCATAACTGCCTGCCGGCAGGCAGGTCACATCAAAGGCGAGTGAAGTGGAAGGAAAGATGCATTGCTGTTGACTAAAATTTATCATTTGGATATAAATAGAAAAAAGGAGATTTTTTTATGCCTCTAAAAGAACATGAAAAAGTTGCTCTTAAAGAGCTTAAAAATATCTTGCAAAAGAACTATAACCTTCTTGATTTCCGTCTCTTTGGTTCCAAAGCTAGAAAAGAAGATAGCCCCGAGTCAGATATTGATGTCATGATTGAATTGTCTGAGGTCAATCCCCACATTGAAACAGAAATAGATAAAATTATATTTGATATCAATTTAAAGAATGATTGTTTCATATCAGCAGTAATATTTGGAAAAAAAGAATTGGAAGAAGGTCCCATGGATCAATCGCCTCTATATAAAGCTATCGAAAAAGAAGGTATCCGTATTTGACTACAGATGAGAAAAAAAAGGATCTGGCCTTGTATCGCCTGCAACAGGCCAAAGAAACTCTCGATGAAGCAGAATTTCTTTTAAAAGGAAAGAAAAGTCCGAGGGCTGTTATAAATAGAGCTTATTACGCCATGTTCTATGCCCTTCTTGCACTTCTGATATTCGAACCCTATTCTTCTTCAAAACATAGCGGGGTGTTGTCTTACTTTAACCAAAAGTTTATCAAGAATGGACTCCTTCCCAAGAGATTGGGTGAATCCATCAACACTGCTTTTGAATTAAGACAGCGTGGAGACTATAGGGAATATGTGGAAATCACTTATGAACAGGTGGAACCTTTCATCAAAAAGACGCAAGAATTTATAGAGGAAGTTAGAAACTACTTACAAGGCCAATTACTAATTTGACTCCCAACTCTTAAGCTTGCCTTCTTCAAGTTTTTTAAATGAACATCTGTTTTCTGAATTAAGAATAATCTTGATTTTTAAAATCAAAAAATATAATTAAGAAAATCAATTAATGAGTGGAACTAATGTCAAATGACAAAATTCAAATGTCAAAATAAATCTGATTCCTTTCTGTTTATAGCTTAAGACTTACAGCTTATAGCTGTTTTGGTCATTGGAATTTAGTTTGTCATTTGAATCAAAGAATCCCTCGAAGCTTTGCTTCGGGGTATCATCTTTTTTCGTCATTCCTGCGAAAGCAGGAATCCAGAC
>MGDB01000102.1:4269-6258 GCA_001790645.1 Candidatus Schekmanbacteria bacterium GWA2_38_11 | reverse complement strand
CAAATACCCTGAAAGATATGCCGGAATAATTAACTATCTCCTATCAGATGTCATAATCGTTGAAAACTTTAAGAAGGGATATGAACTGTGGAGAAATAATGGAAACGGTTTTTCCTATGCCTCTCTTTCAGGGGATATTATCACTCCTGCCGGTATTATAACCGGTGGTGCCACAGATGTCTTAGACCACGGACTATTAATGAAAAAGCGGGAAGTAAAGGAACTCGAAGAGGAAATAAAGGGACTTTCTGCAAAAAGAGAAGAGCTTGAACAGAAATCAGGCAAACTCAAAGAAGAAATATCAGGGGAAAGACAAAGAAAAGAGGCTTTAGAAAGTGAACTCAGGGAAATCCAGGTAAAGCAGGTCCATTTAGAAAAGGATTTAGAGATTAAGAGAGAAACTGGAAAAAGAGTAAAGGAAAGAATAGAACAGATCTCATTTGAAATCGAAGGACTTCTCTATGAGAAAGAAGAATTTGCTAATGAAATCAAGTCTTACAGGGAAAAGCTCACTGAACAGGAGGAAGCAAGAAAATCTGCTAAAAGTGACCTAACTAAACTACAGGAAAGCCTTGGGTCCTTGCAGGACAGGTTGGAAAAAGAGAGAGAGAAGCTTACAGAATTAAAAGTTGAAGTTGCAAGGGAGGAAGAGGAAGAAAAAAGGCTTAATTTCCAGATAGAGAGCCTTAAAGATTCCCTTGATGACTTAGGTGAAAGAATACTCCATGAGAATCAGGATATTACTGATGCTGACCAGAAGATTAATGAGGCCCATAATACGATTGGGCATATGAAAACGGAACTTGAAAAGAGATGCCATGAGAGAGACGAGATAAGAGATGCCCTTACTTTAAGAAAAGCAGATATGGAAAAGATATCTGCTGAGCTCAATAATTTGGAAGCAGATATAAGATTACTCAGAAAAGATCATGAGGTTCTTAACCAGGCTCTCAGTGAGCTTGGTAAACAGAGGACAGAGATAAGCATAGAAATTAATAGCTTAAATAAATCCTTGAGTGAAAGTTATTCAATAAAGCCTGAAGATGCCAAAGAGATGATCAGTGAAGAAGAGAATGTGAATTTGCTTGCAGAGGAGTTACAAAAATTTAAGAGTAAAACAGAAAAAATCGGCCTCGTAAACCTTGCGGCTATCAATGAATATGAGACACAGAAAGCCCGCCTTGACTTCATGGAGACACAGAAAAAAGACCTTCTTGATTCTTCTGAGGCTCTTAAAAAGACCATCTCCAAGATTAGTAAGACCTCAAAAGAAAGATTTATAGAGACCTTTAACCTTATAAATGAGAAATTTAAAGAAGTATTCCAGCTTTTCTTCTCAGGTGGTCAGGCAGAGCTAAGGCTTGTTGATGATGAAGATATTTTAAAGGCAGGGGTTGAAATTATTGCCCAGCCGCCAGGTAAAAAGCTTCAGAACGTAAGCCTCCTCTCAGGAGGGGAAAAGGCACTGACCTTTATTTCTCTCCTTTTTGCAGTTTTCCTGATAAAGCCGTCTCCCTTCTGCCTACTTGACGAAGTCGATGCACCCCTTGATGAATCTAATGTATTGCGGCTGAATAATTTTATAAAAAAACTTAGCGACAAGACGCAATTCCTTGTAATTACCCATGCTAATCGTACAATGGAGACTGCGGATGTCCTTTACGGGATTACAATGGAAGAACCTGGTGTATCAAAGCCTGTATCTGTAAGGTTCAGGGAAGAGGGTGCAAAAGAGGTACAGAAGCAAAAAGGAGATTCAATAGGAGCTCCCAAATATAAACAGGCAGAGCTTACCGCTTAATTCTAAGCTTAAGCGGCATTTGGTCCTTGAGGTTGTTCTTCCGGATTTAAATCCTGAACATCGGCTAAAGGCAATTCCTCAACTGATACTATTAATTCCTTGTTTAAAGCTATAGAATTTATAGGTTCAGAATCTGAATCAATGGTAACATTGGTAAGATTTATTAATGATTTTTCATCATTTATGGC
>MGDB01000102.1:0-4226 GCA_001790645.1 Candidatus Schekmanbacteria bacterium GWA2_38_11 | reverse complement strand
GGTATTCTTCTATCCGGTAAATTTCGTCTTTCTCCAGTTCTTTTTTCTTCCATAAGAAACGTCCTTAATAAGGGTTAAATATTTAGTTTTTATATCTTTTTTAGATAAAAATATTTTTCTCAGGATTTGGCTTTGAGAATCATAGACTCAAAATAGTAGTATAAAGCTGTTCCTGCTTTTTAACCATATCCTTGATGTCAAACTCCGCTAAAATATCCCTGTTCTTGGTGGCGAGCCCGGTAAAAACAGCCCTGTTTTTTAAAAGGTAGACTATTTTTTCAGTAAAACCATCTATATCATGAGGGGTAAGGAGATAGCCGTTTACTCCATCTTTTATTACTTCACTTGCACCATCTACATTGGTGGCAACGACAGGAATGTTTGAGGCTAATGCTTCAGGAAGAACTCTTGGCAGTCCCTCCCATAGAGATGTCAGAACTAATAGATCAAAACATTTCAAAATGTCAGGTATGTCTTTCCGCCAACCTGTTAAAATTACATTGCCTTTTAAGTCTAATCTTTCAATTTCAGCCTCAATTTCTTTACGCAACTCGCCATCACCTACAAGGATAAATTTTGCTTCAAGCTCATTCTTAACCCTTGCTGCTATTTTTATAAAATCAAGGGGGGCTTTTTGAGGTTTAAAGCAGGCAATCATTCCTACAATCGGGATATTTTCTTTTATTCCTAATCTTTCTCTAATTCCTTCTAAAAACCCCCCTGACTCCCCCTTTAGTAAAGGGGGACTGAGGGGGATTAAATCTTTACTAAAGGAAGCTGGAGTGGAATTATTCTCATTAACACTACCACCCTGTTGTGACGCAAGGGTTGCTTTCGAATTATTAGCTGTGTTCATAAACTTTTCAATTTCAATCCCGCTTCTTATTAGTGATATTTCTTTATCAGTAAAAATACCGAGTTTCTTCCCATTTTCAATATTAGCTTTTGAGACACAGATAAACCATGATGTTATTTTCCCTGTCAGACGTTCAAGCGATATAAAAAGACTCCTTTTAAAAAAAATCTGGTAGTCATTAAATCCAAAGCCGTGAAAGGTATGGATTATATAGGGAATACCGGCAAACTTTGCAGCCCATCTCCCAATGATTCCAGACTTTGAGCTGTGGGTATGGACGATGATAGGGTAGGGGCGAGTCAATGACTCGCCCGGTTCGACGTTCTGGGTTCGGTGTTCCGGCTCAAATCCCCCCTTGCCCCCCTTTTCCCCTGCCTGCCGGCAGGCAGGTAAAGGTGGGGTGGGGGGATTCTGTGTTTGGAGTTGAGAGTTCTGAGCTACAAGGCGTTTTTCTTTTGAAAGAATTTTTATAATTTTAAATAAAGCTATCAGGTCTTTTAATGGATTTATTTCCCTTACAAGCTCCGGGACAAAATAGGTTTTTATTCCTTCAATCTTTTTTGCCTCTTCATCCAGAATTCCACCTGTTCCTGATACGAGGACTAAATCAAAAATTTTCTTATCAAGGTTTTTCAAAGTGAAGAGAGTATTCTGCTGCGCCCCGCCAAGCTCTAATTTTGTTATAATATGGATGACTTTTGTTTTCACCTTGTTATATCCTTTGGCTAGGGGCGGACTCTGTCCCTGTCCCCATGATTTAATATTATTTTTCAGAGGGCACGCCTGCCTGCCGGCAGGCAGGCACGGAGGCGGCCCCTACCTGCCTACCGTCAGGCAGGCAGTAAAATTATTAGTCTGTAATGACCTGTTATTAAAATGAGTCAAAAAATAAAACTTAAAGCGAAAAGTGCAAAACCAAAGTGTAAAGTTTAAAATTTTTGAGAAGTTTTTAATTTTAAGTTTTAGTCCTTCGGCAAGCTCAGGATGTTGCATGGTGAGCCTGTCGAACCATTTTGAGCTTTACACTTTTAGTTTTTAACTTTTTAGCCTTGAATCCTCGAACCCTTTATTATAATCCCATATCTATTTTCTTTAACAAGTAAGCAGTAAGAAGCGCAAGTAAGATTATACTTGAGAAAATTGTAAGAGCTATAAAGTTTGATGTATAAATTATAGTAAGCGCCATGACTCCGAGGAAGATTGTCACGCCATAGCTTGTAATTACAGTTGTTTTTTTTGATAAAGCCCATTTCCTCAGACGTAAGGCAAAGTGGTCTGAACTCCCTTTGAAAATTGACTGCCCTCTTAAGAGACGTATATACATAACAAGAAAAGTATCAAAGATCGGTACACCAAGGATAAGAAGGGGAGCAATAAAGCCTACATTGTTGACAAAAGAATAGCTTCCAGTCATGGCAAGGGAGCCGAGGATAATTCCTATAAACATACTGCCAGCATCTCCAAGATAGATTTTGGCAGGTTCAAAATTGTACCTCAAAAATCCCAGAAGGCTTCCAGCTAAAGCCATTGTCAACGTGGCAATCATTGCTTTGCCGTTTAAGACTGCTACAATAAAGAAAAAAACTGATGCCCAGAAAGCTGTACCGGTTGATAAGCCGTCCATTACATCTATAATATTAAACCCGTTTGTTATCCCTATTATCCAGAAAAAGGTCAAAACAACAGCTAACCATAGCGGCAGAGCTACAACAGTTATCATTACACCAGCCTTAATGAGTATAAATGCGGCAATAGCCTGACCTATGAACTTGTTCCGGGGGCTTAATACACCAAAATCATCTATTAGCCCGAGCAAAAGGATTATAGTACCTGCCAAAATTATTCCTAAGACCTCCCTGTTGAAATCAAAGGTAAAGCTTATAGAAAGTAGAAATGCCAAATAGATGCTCAACCCTCCAAGGTAGGGAACAGGAGTTTCCTGTTTCTTTAAATTTCCGTCAGGCTTATCAACAATTCCAACCTGGAGAGCAGCCTTGCGGGCAATGGGAGTTCCATAGATGGAAAGGAGGAACGATAAGGCAAATGTTAAAATATATGTTAGTATCATTAGCGGTTTAAGAAATTTTTAAAAATAATAAGCGATTTTTCCTGCTGTGTCAATATTCTTGATAATCAGTTCCGAAGCCGCGAAGTTTTTGATTGACAAGAGTATCTCTTAAACTATACTGAAAATAGAAGTGTTCCAGGATTCAAGCGGGAATCAGAAGCCGCCTTCGCCCCCCTTTTCTAAAGGTGGGGTGGGGGGATTAGCAAGTTTTAGGAGAGGCTGTGGAGGAGAGATGCGTAAAGAAAGGTTTATAGTATTAATCATATTGATTCTCTGTATTGCTGCTGTAATATTCGGAGTTTTAATTCTTAAAAAAGAAGCAATTTATGGGGTAGAAGAAGAAACCGGGGTAAGCGGACTTTTCAGGAAAGTTTCTGCCAAAGAGGGTATTGCTGTAGTAGATATTTATGGGGAAATCTCCTTCCAGCCTGTTTCACCACTTCCTTTTGGAGTTGGTGGAAGGGGTGCTGACGCTGTTGTTGATAAGATAAAGGCTTATTCTAAAAATCCGGCAGTAAAGGCAATCATATTAAGAATTAACAGTCCGGGTGGAACAGTAGGTGCAACCCAGGAGATATATGATGAAGTTAAGAAGGCAAGAAAAAAGGGGATAAAAGTAGTTGCATCCTTTGGAGATATAGCAGCCTCTGGAGCATACTATATTGCCTGCGGTGCTGATAAGATAGTTGCAAATAACGGGACAATTACCGGAAGCATAGGTGTATTCATAGGTTCGCTAAATCTCAAAGAGTTAACAGAAAAATACGGGATCAAATATAATATTATAAAGAGCGGGAAATATAAAGATATGCTTTCTGTCTGGAGGGATTTATCAACAGAGGAAAGGGAACTTCTTCAGGAGACTGTGGATAATGTTTATTCTCAATTTCTGGGTGCTGTCTCATCGGGCAGGCATTTGAGTTTAGAAGAGGTTAAAAAGTTTGCAGATGGAAGGGTTTTTAGCGGTGAACAGGCAAAGAAAATCAAATTCGTTGATGAACTCGGCGGTTTTGAATATGCAAAATTGCTGGCTGGTAAACTTGCCGGGATAAAGGGCGAACCAATCATTATTAAAGAACCGGTTAAACCCCTTGAGCAGATTTTTGAGATGTTATCTAATATTGCAAATTTTAAACTTCCCTCTGCTTCCCTTGATCAAGTATCACCTGTGAAATATCTATATTTTTCTCAAATAAACGAATTTGAAAAAATGTTTTCCGCTGCAAATTAACTTATGACTTATAAATCATAACCTTTTTTGAATTTTGATTTTTACAGGGTGTTGAAAAAATAAAAATATTT
>MGDB01000101.1:4639-6769 GCA_001790645.1 Candidatus Schekmanbacteria bacterium GWA2_38_11 | reverse complement strand
AAGGCGCTTATAAATAATTTAAGCCGGGAAATCTGGTACATGACAGCAGCAAGAAACCTTGCGCTGGCTGAGAGCGCCCGGGGAAAAGGCAGAGACGTAACTCTGATAGAACCTTGCAATGGATGTTTTAGCACACTTAAGACTGTGAGCTCAAGCCTGAACGTTGACCCGAAACTTAAAGACAAAGTGAATACAGGGTTAAGTAGTATCGGTTTAAGTTATAATGGAAAGGTTGATGTAAAACATTTAATAGAGGTTTTTCATGATGTAATAGGAACTCATAAAATCCAGTCAGAAGTTAAGATACCTTTAAGCGGATTAAAAATTGCTGTTCATCCTGGTTGCCATATGACAAGACCAAGCAGAGCAATTCATTTTGATGACCCCATGTTCCCAAAAAAATTTGATGCAATTGTCACTGCTTTGGGAGTTGAAAGTGTTGCTTATGATTCAAAAATGCTCTGCTGTGGCGGAGAATTAGGTAATATCGGTGATTTAGAAGAGGGGGAAGCCCTTACGAGGCAGAAGCTCATTGAACTTAATAAAAAAGAAATAGATGCCATTGCTGTTGCCTGCCCTGCCTGCTTTAAACAATTTGATACACAGCAGTTTATGATGCAGAGACAGGGAGAAGATTTTAATATACCTGTGTTCTTTATCTCAGAACTGATTGGGATTGCTTTTGGTATTTCTCCCACGGAATTAGGGATTGATTCCCATAGAGTAAAGACAGATAGTTTTTTTGAAAAATGGGATAAGGCAATGACAAAAATTAAGAAAGTAAAGGAGCATTTTGATATTAATGCTCTCAGTACCTGTTATGCCTGCGGAGCTTGCATTGATGACTGTCCTGCTGCGAGATCCATTGAGGGGTATGATCCGAGAGAAATTTTTGCTGAAATTTTAAAAGGTGAGATGGAGAAGCTCATTGATGATCCGAGGATCTGGCAGTGCCTTGAGTGCCATGCATGCGCAGAGCTGTGCCCTCAGCATTTCGGCATGGAGACAGTGTTTACAGCCTTAAAGAAGTTAGCAAATGCAAGGGGAATAAAGCCAAGTGCAGTGGAGAAGGGCCATGAGATGTTCAGAAAGACAAGCAGGGTTGGTGAGCCGTCAATTGCTCAAAGAAAGAAATTAAAGCTTCCGGATTTCCCTGTTAGCGGGGTAGAGGAGCTAAAAAAACTTTTGGACGAAAATATTATAAAAGATATTCTTAAAGATGAGGAAGAAGAATAAGTGAATCATAATTATCAAAAAGATATTTCTGGCTGCGGCCTCACGGGAATAATAAGCAGGAAAGGCGAATTAATCCCTGGTGAAGAGATTATTAAATCAATATGTCCCATGCGGGACCGTGGTAATGGTTTAGGTGCTGGCTTTGCAGCATACGGTATCTATCCCGAGCACAAGGACTGTTATGCCCTCCATATAATGTATGATGACCAGGTGGGAAAGGAAGAGGCTGAGGTTTTTATCCATGAAAACTATGAAATGGAAAAAGAGGAGGTAATACCTCATAAGAAGATAAAGAGCATAGTATATCACCCGCTGCTTTTCCGCTATTTTGTGAAGCCGAAAAAGGATCGCCCTGATAAAGCCTTTGCTGAACTTGGAGATGATGATTTTGTCGTACGGACAGTAATGAAGGTAAATTCCGAAGTCCAGGGCGCATATGTTTTTTCAAGCGGAAAGAACATGGGTGCTTTTAAAGGAGTAGGGTTTCCTGAGGAGATAGCAGAATTCTTTATGATTGAGCAGTACGAGGGCTATATCTGGACAGCTCATAACAGGTTCCCTACAAATACTCCGGGGTGGTGGGGAGGCGCTCATCCTTTTACTCTCCTTGATTGGTCAATAGTCCATAACGGGGAGATTTCCTCCTATGGAATTAATAAAAGATATCTCGAAATGTTCGGGTACAAATGCACCCTTCTCACTGATACTGAGGTGATAGCATATCTATTTGACCTTTTCATAAGAAAACATGGCCTTTCCTTCAGAGCAGCGTGTACTGCTTTAGCTTCACCTTTCTGGAAAGATATAGATGATCTTCCGGATGAAGAAGAGAAAAAGGCATTAACATGGATCAGGATGGTTTATGGGAGTGGATTACTTAATGGTCCCTTTGCA
>MGDB01000101.1:0-4536 GCA_001790645.1 Candidatus Schekmanbacteria bacterium GWA2_38_11 | reverse complement strand
AGGAGTCTGCTATCAGGGAGATATGCCCTACCCCGGACAGAGTCTGGGCACCCAAGGCAGGGGAACCGGTAATTGTGTCACTGGATGATTCTGTTAAGACATAATTTCAATCTTGATAGACGGGGTTTTCTAACCCCGTTGTGGCAGGACAAGAAAGTCCTGCCTATCGTAATTTAAATGATGATAGAGAAAATTATGGATTCAAAGGATCGAGTGATTAATTGCAAAATGCAAAAATCAAAATGACATATCAAAAGTCAAAAATATTATGGAATTTTTAATTTGTATTTTTTATTTTTGATCTTTGAATTTCACTTGAACCCTAATTAGAAAAAAATAAAGAGAAAGGAAGAGAGTAACTTTGCGGCCGAGTTTAATTACATCAGAATTTATAGTAACAATAGATCACGATCACTGCAGGCGTTGTAAGCGTTGTGTGATGAACTGCAGTTACGATGCCTTTGAATTTAAAGACAGGGTGGTACCTGATAATTCAAAATGTGTTGCATGCCACAGGTGTGTAATTTACTGTCCAGAAAAAGCAATTACAGTCAATAGGAATCCCATAGACTACAAGGATAATTATAATTGGACTGTAAGACACAGGCTTGATATCTGGAAGCAGGCAGAAACAGGCGGTATGCTTTTAACCGGCATGGGGAATGATCTGCAGTACCCGATTATGTGGGACCATCTGCTCCTTGATGCCTGCCAGGTGACTAACCCTTCAATTGACCCCTTGAGAGAACCAATGGAACTGCGCACTTTTTTAGGGAGGAAGCCTGACTATCTTGATATTGAGGAGACACCTGACGGGAAATTCAGAGTAAAGGGAGAGCTTCCACAGAACTTAAAGATTGAAATCCCCATAGTATTTGCACCGATGTCCTACGGAGCTGTAAGCCTGAATACTCATATTGCGATGGCTATGGCTGCAAAAGAGATGGGGACACTGATGCATACCGGAGAGGGTGGTCTTCACAAAGACCTGTATCCTTACGGAGATAATATAGTAACACAGTGTGCTTCAGGCCGGTTTGGGGTGCACAATGAATATTTAAGAATAGGAGCTGCTGTAGATATAAAAATAGGCCAGGGGGCAAAACCTGGGATCGGGGGACATCTGCCCGGTGAAAAGGTAAGTATGGATATATCGAAAACCAGAATGATTCCTATGGGAACGGATGCTCTTTCGCCTGCCCCTCACCATGATATTTATTCCATAGAGGATCTAAGGCAGTTAATATACGCCCTTAAAGAGGTTACTGGGTATAAGCCGATTTCAGTTAAAGTTGCTGCTGTGCATAATATAGCTGCTATTGTAAGCGGTATTGTAAGGGCAGGGGCTGATATAGTTTATATAGACGGTTTCAGAGGCGGCTCAGGAGCGACACCACGAATTATAAGAGACCATGTTGGTATTCCTATTGAGCTTGCCCTGGCAGCGGTTGATGACAGATTACGCCAGGAAGGGATCAGGAACCAGGCTTCTTTGATTGCTGCCGGAAGCATAAGATCAGCAGCAGATGCTATTAAGGCAATAGCCCTTGGGGCAGATGCAGTGGCTATTGGGACTGCTGCCCTGATTGCAGTTGGCTGCAGGGTGTGCCAGACATGTCATATGGGTAAATGTGCATGGGGTATATGTACTCAAAAGCCTGAACTCACCAGAAGGCTTAATCCGGAGATAGCAGCAGAGAGGCTTGTGAATATGCTTAAGGGATGGAGTTTAGAAATCAAGGAAGTTTTAGGAAGCCTTGGCCTTAATGCAATAGAATCTTTGAGAGGAAGCAGGGAGCGGCTAAGAGGCATTGGGCTTGAAGATCATACTTTGGATATATTGGGAGTAAAGCCTGCCGGAAGATAAAGGGGGCGAGCCGATGGCTCACCCATTGTAGAACACTCGCCATGCCTGTTACCCGGAGAAAATTATCAGAAACAAGAAAATGCGAATAAAGGTTGAGACTGTAGAGGATAAAAGAGAATATCAGGAGGGAGAGGTTGTAAAAGACTCTTTTCCTCAGGAAAACCTCAAACCTTTAGACAAGGTGAAGAGCGTGAAGATTGATGCAAAGGGTGTATATTATCAGGATCTAAACAGGAAAATCAGGGAACTGATTTACAACGAAGAGATTGAGGAAATAGAACTCTTAAATGTCAATGGCCAGCGCTATATTGGTGCCGGTATTAATAAAAAGGTAAAGGTAATAATCAATGGTATTCCTGGCAATGATCTTGGCATATTCATGGATGGTCCTACACTTATAGTAAATTCAAACGCCCAGGATGGAGTAGGCAATACAATGAATGACGGGAAAATAGTTATCCACGGTATGGCCGGGGATGTTCTGGGATACGGGATGAGAAACGGCAAAATTTTTATAAAAGGTGATGTGGGGTACAGGGTTGGGATTCATATGAAGTCTTACAAAGAAACAGTTCCTGCGCTTGTTGCCGGAGGAAAAGCCGGAGATTTTTTTGGAGAATATATGGCAGGAGGGATACTTGTGCTCCTTGGCCTTAATGAAGAAGATAAAAGGCCCTTTGTAGGTAACTACGTAGGAACCGGAATGCATGGTGGAACGATTTATCTTCGCGGGGAAGTAGAAGAAAGGCAGCTTGGAAAAGAAGTTGGAATTAAAGAGATGACCGATTCAGATTTTGAATTTCTGAATAATATCCTAAAGGAATACTCTGAGGACTTAGGACTTGATATAAAAGATATAATGACAAAAAAGTTTATTAAATTAATTCCTGTAAGCCACAGGCCTTACGGAAGGCTGTATGCGTATTAGGGAAATGTGAAACTGAACTGTCAAAACTTAGGGTTCGAGGATTCAAGGGTTCATAGTTTCTCGCTTGTAGGGGTTCGATTTACCTGTCCTGAGCATGCCGAAGGATCGAACCCGTTTTCACTCCGTGGTAAAATTTATTTTAAATTTGCCTCCCAATTTTTGACTGCCTTTGCAATGAGCGAGTAGGGGTTCGATTTATCTAACCCGCAAAACAGGTTACTTTATGGGTTGGATGGTTCAATGTCACAATCTCTTTTATCACAGTTCAGATTAAGGGTTCTCTGAGCATCTAATCTTGCTTGGCGAGGCGTATTGTTTAATATACCATGAACTTTATTTGCTCGTAAGTGTAAGGTTTCAACAACGGACCTATTCTTATCGATTAATCGATATTTTCCCCTCATTGTATTTATGAATCAACATTGATATAAGGGATTGATACGGGATACCTTCTTCGACTGCTTTTGCCCGAATTTTCTTTAAATCTCGCTCAGTCATTCGGATATTGATCCGCTTTTGTTTGTTTAGACTGTAAATGGCGTATTTCCCGTATTGCTTCTTTTCTTTTTTATTGAGGTCGGAAACCCATTCTTCAGTTTCAAGTGATTTTGCCAATTTCCTCTCTTCTTTATTCAAGTATGCTTCTTTTTTCACTTTTTCCCTCCCAAATACTGTCTTGTTGCTTTGCTGTTTGGTATTATTGTTTTCAAAAATATTTTTTCGTTATCCTCAACATACGGCACCGAATAAATATAATCTTCAATCCTTACCAGAAAAACTTTCTGATTTGGATATTTTGCCGGATTCGGATGCTTTACCCGGTCAATCAAATCTCCTAATGCTATTGCCAATTCAACCTGTTCAAATGATACACCCCGCACTTTTTTGAGTATTTCATTTTTCTCATCATCCCAGTCAAAATATTTCATAAGCGTGTGCCTATTGTATTCTTTTTATAAAATAACATTGATTTCTGTTTCTGTCAAGCGGAAGTTATTACACCATGAAGGGTATCAGGAGTGTCTAATCTTGATTAACAAGGCGTATTATTTAATATACCATGAACTTTATTTGCTCGTAAAGTGTAAAAATTCAGAGCCCCTTTTTCTTACATCCGGTAAAATTATTTATTATATCGCTAATTGCATTTATCAGCAATTTTCATGAGTAAATTTCTTATTATATCTTCTTCTTCCTGAAAATGATCCCACTTTTTAGCATCGAGTTGCCTAATTACGCTTGAAAAACCATGAATCTCTGCGCGTCTAATTCGATCCCTGAAATAAATCATTTTCTCATGCTCAGCCTTGGAAATCAGATCAAATCCATCGACACCGCACAACTTCGCATATTTCTTTCCCCACTTGTTAGTCCTGGGATCTGTCAATTTGTTGAAATTCATCAATTCTAAGAAGTTCAAAATCCTTTCATATACTATAGTTACAAGATATACTCTATAATGGTTACCTTGAAGCATAGAGAGAGTATTCAGTTCTACTTCCTGATAATTCGAGTTTCCTACTATCTTCGCTTCGCCAACATAAAAGTAATCAGACACATTGCCCAAGAAGTAGAGCAACAGTTTCAAGTCAGAAAGAAGGGAGAATACCCTATGAAAAGATTCCTCTGACAAATTCTCCCTCTTAGATATGGATTTAGAAATCCTTGCAATATTAAATCTCTTGATAGGAAACTTTTTGAAATCCTCTTCCCCTATCCCATACCCTCCGGTTTTTCGGTT
>MGDB01000100.1:5228-6039 GCA_001790645.1 Candidatus Schekmanbacteria bacterium GWA2_38_11 | reverse complement strand
TCACCACAATATTTATTTACCGGGATAACCATATGCTATTTCAGTCCCTTTCTTATTTAAAACCTACCCATAAATCTTAAAATCCACAAACTTTTTTATCCTTAAAAAATCATTTATGTTATGGGTAACTACAATTGCTCCAATTCTTCTTGCTGAGACAGCAATCAAAACATCGTTTGTAATTTTTGACAGAAATAGCCCTAACCGGGAACTCTGCCATAGACATCTTTGATCTTTCCTTTTCCCTTAATTGACATAAGCATTTTTTCTATTTTGCTATTTACTATTAGAATATCCAATGCCTGGTTTATTGCTTCAGTATCTGTTTTTGCTCTTGTAATTTTTTTTATAGCTTTAATCTTTGCAGGGTCAAGGATAAACTGTTTTCTTACTTTTAACTGCTTACTTATCTTAATCACCTTCATGTGTATCTTAATAGATTATATACACATAGTAAACAGAATTATGGATTTTATATTTCAGAGAGTTAAGTAATATATATTGCGGTAATATTTTTGACTGGCTGGACCTCGTTAGCATACTATTTTAGAGTTTCCTCAATCCACGCCCGAACGAAAGGAAGCTTTTCTTTTAGGTCATCAAGCTTCACAACTTTTTCTCAAATTGTTTGTTGGAATGTTAAGCATCAGGGCTAAAAGTTATTTATGGCCAGATTATTCTATTTACAATATGGTTCCCAGTTTTCTTCAAATGTGCAGACATAGATGTCTTTTTTGTCCCATAATCTAATTTCAACATGGGTTAGATTGCAGCTAAGATCTTCCATCAATTTGTTTCCAGTATCAGTATT
>MGDB01000100.1:4805-5047 GCA_001790645.1 Candidatus Schekmanbacteria bacterium GWA2_38_11 | reverse complement strand
ATTTTTTCATATAAATACTCAGGCTAACCCCAGAAATATACTTCATCTTCATCTACACCAGTATCAAGGTTCCAATTTTTTATATAGGATAAGCAATTTTCAGAATTTTCCTTTTCAATATCAATAAAAAGCTTCTGCCAGACTTCTGTAACTTTATTTACCGCTTTATCAAAACCGTCTTCTTTAAATCTACCGCTTTTATTACCTGGAAGCTTAATGTCCTCTATAAACTTCTTTCTTTC
>MGDB01000100.1:0-4715 GCA_001790645.1 Candidatus Schekmanbacteria bacterium GWA2_38_11 | reverse complement strand
TATTTTAGAAAGAAAATTTTCATGCCAGCTATCTGGGACGATTTTATCAAACTTATCTGTAGCTTTGGGATGGCTCATCTGCAAAGTTCTACTCCAAAAATCTTTAATAGCTGGATTAATTATGTCTTCATTTTTGCGATCAGAGCACATTTTAATAAATCCAATATATCCATCATCATCAGGCGCTGCATACCTAAGCTCTACCTTTTTAATTTTTCTAAAGATATAAGAATCCTGAATCATCTCACAATGCCTGTGCTCTCCAGAATTAAAAAGGTAAGGGCCAACAATGGCATTAACGACAGGGTGAATAATTGAATCTGCTAAAAGGTGAGTTACATATCCACAAAGCCATGATAGGCAAATCTCAAAATCTTCTTTCTTTAATTTTGAAAGATTAACTATTCCACATTTCACAAACTCACCAGTATTCTCATAATGCATCCTGTCTGCCCAACTGTGAAGCTTCAGTAAATTGTTTTTAAGTTCGCTTAAATAGGGATAATCAGGTCCAGCAGCTCCAAGGGTTATAAAATGGTTATTGCCGAGAATGGTTGGAAAATAAGAATGCTTATCAGGAAGCTTATTGAATTTATTTAAAGCTTCTTCAACAATCATCCAATGTGTAAATGTACCTGCCATTATCTAAACTTATGAGAATGAAAAATAATTTAAATAAGATTTTTCTTAACACAATCTTTCAATGGAACTATTTTATGAGTATAATCCTTTTTTTCTAAATCTTCTCTAAAATTACATATATGGCTGTCATTAGAAATCAGTGGTGTAGTTGTATTTTTTGAATAAAGAATCAAGCACATGTCATTTTGCGAAGGTATTCCTTTGCGTTCAGCAGAAACCTTTCTTTCATTAAAAAAAATTTTAATTTTGCTTAGAAGTATTTGGTCAGGTATATAACTTTTATCAAGTTCGAACCAATTTTCATATTGTATTTTGGTGACTTTCTGTCTAATTTTTTTATTAAGTTTATACTCTATATCTTCTGGGAATTTTTCCCCACGAGCAAGCCCTAATTCTCTCCTAAGATTTTCATCAGTAATCCGCTGTTTAATTGCCATTGAAAGTGTATCTTTGTTTCCTTCTTCAAATACTGCAAGAATAGTTCTTATTTTTATTTTTTTAGCGATTAAATATTCAGTAAGATCTCTTGTAATATCAGTATAACGAGGGGAGTCTATAACAACTGATGTTCCCAGTCTTGATAGAAGTGTAGTTTTAAAACAATAATATATTATGCAATTAGCATCATATATAACAAATTCATATTCTGAAAAAGAAATCATCATTTAGAATATCAAAGAGACATGTCTTCGAGTTTTGGAAGATATCCGTCTTTAGAAGCTTCTTGCTCTATAGATTCAAATATATTCTCTATATATGTTAGGTCAAGGTGAGAAAATGTTGTAGGTACTTCGCATTGCTGATTTAACCCATCAATTAAATTAACAAATTTTTTTACTTTCACTATTATCTCCGAAGAATCATAGATTTTGCAAAGTAGTTTTGCACAATATCTAAGTGCTCCTTTAATCATTACTTGATTGTAAGACACTGGTAATTGTTCATAAGAGACAATAATATTTTCTATTTTTAAAATTAAAAAATTTATGGATGGATCCAAAAGTTGGAATATTGCAGGTTGAGGGTATTCAACTTTTTTTGTAAATGGAAAGCTTATTTTGGTTACACAAATGGTTGAGGGTGCATTGTATTTATTTGAATATTCTATTACGGAATCATCTTCAAGACAATCTTTGGGAGACAAATCCAAAAGTTTAAATATCGCAGGTTGAAGATATTCAACTTTTTTTGTAATTGAAAAGCCACTTTTGGTTACACAAATGGTTGAGAGTCCATTGTATCTATTTGGATATTCTATTACGGAAGCATCTTCACGACAATTTTCAGAAGACAAATTAGGAGCTATATTTTGTAATTTTTTCAAGATATTATTTTTATCTCCTAATAATTTATTATACATAATTAAAATTACTCCTAAAATAATTTATACATAATTTTAATATTTTCTTCACAGGTTTTAATTAATAATTCTTTTGTAGTTTGGATTAATAGCTTTTGGTCAGCGATATCTATATCTTTGTGTTTATGGAGAGTTATTCCTATTTCTCTACTGATTAAATCGACAGGGAAAACTCTTATGTCAAAGTGGTCATCAGGTTCACCATAAAAAATTCTTGTCGAGTTTCCAATAATTTTATTACCTAATATATCTTGCAAAATATTTTTTTCGTTTAAGAACTTGTCTCTTATAAATTCAGCTGCAAGTTTATCTTCATCCCGTATAAGCGTGTAGTGTAAATTAATACCCACAGCTTTTACACGTAATGGTGGCAAAAGCTGTACAATATTTTCGTAAATTTCTAAATTTCTTTTATCAAATGCTAAATTATTTGAATCTGTATACTCCAAACGTGTTAATTGAATTGAGATTTCTGTATTTTTAGCTTGATCTGCAAGGAAAATTCCCTTTTCTTCTATGATTGATATTAATTCAAATAGTTCTTCTTGCCTAATTTGGTCAATTCTAACTTTTTGAATTGGTAAGGGATCATATATACATACTAAGATTAGCTTTTGAAGTTTTTCAGCTTTTATAGCCATATTCTTTTGCAGTTATTAAATCTGAAATATAATTATTTATTATATAATATTTTATATATTTTTTAAAGGATTATTATTTCTAAATAAAGTATCAGCCTATAATAGAAATTTCTTTATTTTTTCTTTGATAATTTTAAATTATCAAAAAAAATCAAAGTATGACTTTCATATTTTGGTGATTTACTTCCTCAGAAGAAAATTTACTAAGCCTTTTCAATCACTAATTCTATTTTACATTTTTTGAAGTTCTTTATATCAATGCACCCTTTAAAATCAAGAAATTTCTCACGGAGACAAGAAATTACCTAGCTCCACACCCCTGGAATCTTATTGCCGCATTTGCTGCATTTGCCGGCTTTGAGGTTGTTCTCGCGGATGTAGAAGCCCACTCTGTCAATGACAGTGGTTTTGCATTTCGGACAGTATGTGTTCTCTCCGGGATGGCCCGGGACGTTGCCAACATAGGCGAAGTTTATTCCAGACGTCTGTGCAATTTCCCTTGCCATTTCCAGGGTTGCAACAGGTGTTGGAGGAAGGTTTTTTATCTTATAGGTTGGATGAAATCTCGTAAAGTGTACAGGCACATCTTTTCCCAGGTTAGCGACAATCCATTTTGTCATATTCTTAAATTCTTTTTCGCTGTCATTAAGGGTTGGGATAATAAGAACAACAATTTCAGTCCATATACCTATCTTCTTTAGCCTCACGAGGGTTTCAAGCACCGGCCTTAGCTCACCGGAGCATATTTCCTTATAGAATTTTCCCGTGAAACCTTTAAAGTCAATTTTTATTGCGGCTAAATATTTAGTGATTTCCCTTAAAGGCTTCTCCTGAATAAAACCGTTTGAGATCATTACAGTGCGGATGTCTGTTTTCTGACTTAGCTTTGCAATGTCATAAAGGTATTCGTAGAAGATAGTTGGTTCTGAATAGGTTCCGGCAATAGTCAATGCTCCTTCTGCTTTTGCATTTTTGTGGACTTCAGATGGAGGGAGATAAATGCTTTCCACCTGCTCAGGACGGAACTGCGCTATTTCCCAGTTCTGGCAGAACTTGCATTCAATGTTACAGCCTGCTGTTGCAAGGGAATAGGCAAGAGTACCGGGTAAAAAATGGAAGAGCGGCTTTTTCTCAATCGGGTCTGTGTGGATTGAACAGGGATAGGAATGGACAAGGGTGTAATAAGTCCCTTTGAGGTTTTCCCTGACGCCGCAATACCCCCTCTCTGCATCAGCAACTGCACATTTCCTCGGGCATATCTGGCATTCAATTTTCATCTCAGGCTTTTTATCATAGAACATGCACTCCCTGAGCTTTATCTCCTTTTTTTTATCATCAGAAAATATTCCGGCATAGGAGGGTCTTGTTGCCAGAGGGAGACCTGAAAGAAAGCAGAAGGCACAACCTCCGGCGAGAGTACTTTTTAAAAATCTTCTCCTTGAGATCCTGTTTGTCATTTTTGTTTCTTCTAACCCAAGTTGCTAAAAAGGTTCAAGATATAAGGGGGCTTGTTTTGATAGCCTGTTACTAACGGGTCTAAAGACCCGTTTCTACATCTTACTTCTCACTATTCACTATTCACTTTTCACTGACCACTTGCCTCACACCCTTACCACTTCAATCTTTGAAGGGTCATCGTTACCGAGTTTTAAATCGGCTGCTGTAGCTATGTATTTTGGTTCTCTTTTGGCATCTTTAAAAGATGGGAACCCTTTCTCCCGTCTTTTATCCTCTATAATCTTTGCTCCGATTTTGTCAAGGGCAACAGGGTCAGTCCCCATGATTATGCCGTTAAAATTCCATCCCCATTGAGGTTTGTATCCAGGCCCTCCGTGATACTGTGCGTTTATTGCATCGCAGATTATAAGCCTCACTTTGTCCCTGATAAAGGGATGAGAATAAAGATCCGCTACATAGGGATTGCAGTTACTGTCATGGTATTTATTGGGGTTATGGATTGCACCGTAAAAGTTTTTCATTGCAAGTGAAACGCCGGAAAGTTCATGGTCTTTTAGAATAGGAACATTAATTATTGCTGTGCATTTTGATGAGATTATTTTACTAAAACAGCT
>MGDB01000099.1:3437-7324 GCA_001790645.1 Candidatus Schekmanbacteria bacterium GWA2_38_11 | reverse complement strand
ATACCCTTAATGGGAATTTAAAAGATTTTTCAGTATTAATAAAAAGGTATCAAGAAGTAGTAAATGGATTAGCATTGACCATAGTAAAAGATCCTTTTATGGCGAAGGATATTGCCCAGGAAACCTTCATTACAGCATTTAAGAACTTGAGCAAATTAAAAAATCCTTCGAGTTTTCCCGCATGGCTTAAGAAAATTACAGTTAATACATCGAGGATGTGGCTAAGAAAGCAAAAAAAAGAGAAGGATTTATTTACTGAGGAAAATTGTTCAGAGACAAAAGGTGTAATATCAGAATTAGAATCTGTAGATGAGAAAATTGAAAAACGTGATTTTTATAAAAACATAATTAGGATATTAAATTCCCTTAGTATTAAGACCCACATACCTGTTACACTTTGCTATATAGATGATATGTCCTATAAAGAAGCAGCTAAGTTTCTTGGAATTGCAGAAACCGCTTTAAGGAAAAGACTTCACGATGGAAAAAAGAACCTCCAGAGACAAGTGGTTAAAATGGCTGAAGAAAAGCTTCAGGAATTTAGGCTGCCAAAGAATTTTGCAGAAAAGTGTATTTGTGGGTGTATAAAAAGTAAACCAAAGAAGAAGGAGGTGATAAATATGAAAAAAAAGGATTGTGGATGTGGTTGTGGAGGTATTCCCTTAAAAAATAAAGAATCTGAAAAAGAATCAAGGAAAGAAAACAAGAAGTAGAGGTAGAGGGAATTTTTCTAATGCCTTTTAGGCGGGACAGGAATGTCCCGCCTATCGGGTTTCTTTCTTCTGTCTTATAGCTTCTACACTTCTACTTCTCCTGCTCCGGCGGCGGTGCAAAGGGGTTTGTCTCAGGTAACGGATAGCCGGGGTTAGAGGTCATACGCGGGTCTAAAAGTTTCTTTAGCCCCAGCACCAGTTCATGGTAGTTGCACATCGCAGGACCTGTGATATAGTTCATTGCCCCAAGAGGCCATGAAGGATGCATTTTTTTGGCAAGCGCGTCGGTAATTGTCTTTATATAACCAAGGAGGAATGCTTCACCGGCTTTGAGGTCATGTTCGAAGTACACTATTGGCTCAACCTCTGAGAAATGCCCCATTTGGTAAGAATTAATCCAGTCACTCTTTGTTGTATCTTCTACAAAAAGACCTCTCTTGTAAGCATCCTCAATAATCGGCCAGAAGATTTCGCTTGATTTGAGAGTGTGGTCAAGGGAATCAAAGCCAAAGCCGCCCATTACAAAGAAGTCTCCGGCAGGTCTGTACAGCCTGTTTGAAAGACCTGTCCTGAATGCTTCACCCATTGCATTGTAACCTACTTTATAAAGCTCTTCATCAACGAGTTTCCCGCCGTGCTCCTTTATTATCTCCATCAAAACCTTCTCTTCATACTCAACCTGCCTTGGTGAGGAAAAGCCTGCAATGGTTACAGCCAGGATATTTTTCCACTTCTTCTGGAAATCCGGCCATCTCTCCCAGAACTCCTCAACTGAAGCGCAGTCTGATGCCAGCATCCAGTTTGCTCCTTCTGCATGAACTGCTGCGCCTATCTCGCAGTGGCCTATATCATACATGGCGTCGCAGACTTTTCTCTTTGTAGGGAAGTCTATTAAAAAAATTTTAAAACGGTCTTCAGGAAATTTTGCTACAAAGTTCGGGTTTGCACCTTCGCACGGGAAGATTCTCGGCCCCGGATAGGGAAAAAGCTTTACAGCCATTGTTGTGACCATTCCAAGGCCTCCGCAGTGGCCTGTATCTGCCCTTACCAGTCCCTTTAAATTCAGTCCTGCACAGTCTCCCCAGAACCAGCCTCCATTGGGTACGCCGCGGGAACCGATTTTTAAAAGGTCGCCGTTTGGAAGTATCCAGTCAACTCCGAGGATACCGCGGTTATAGCCAAACTTGTGGGCCATTCCTCCCATCCCCTGAAACATGTTGTTTGCAACTACTGAAACCTGTGAACCTGCTTCAGGAGTTGTGATTGTGAGCCCTATTTTGTGGGTTTCAGCCTGAAGCTGTGCATAGGAAACATAAGGCTCAACTACTGCATACATGTTTTTTTCATCAATCTCCAGAATCCTGTTCATCCTTTTCGGGTCTATGATTATTGTATCAGGGCGTACAGGAATTGTTGGGGGAAGAAGGTTGCTTCCTACAGGGATGTAGTTGAATCCATACCTGTTGGCAATCCTGATAATTGCCTGAACTTCCTCTGTTGAAGAAGGAAGGACAACTGCTGCAGGCCTGTATTTTCCGCTCTGAGCATGGGTAATGTAGAGCAACCACATATAGCTGTAGGCTGTTGTTATGGCAGGATCATCGCTTATATTTTCAGGACCAAGCACATCTTCAAGTACCTGATAAGCTCCTTTTGGTAAACTCATATTATTTTTCCTCCCTTACTAATTTTTGATTGCACAGATTTTAGAAAAGATTACACAGATTTTTTCCAAATTAATCTTTGTAATCTTAATTTAATCAGTGTAATCATAAAAATACTTTATTCTCCTAAAGCTTCAGTTACTATGTTAATAAGGCTGAGCATTTTAATTTTATCCCCGTCAGCCTTGACACCTTCTCCAAGATTTAATTCACACCAGGGACATGCAGTAACCAGAGCCTCTGCACCTGTAGACTTTGCCTCTTCAATTCTCTCTCTTGCTGACCAGTTGGCAAACTCTGGAAATGCAGATTTAACCCCGCCGCCTGCACCGCAACACCAGGAGTATTCTCTGATTCTTTCCATTTCTGCAAGTTTGATACCAGGTATTGCATTTAAGATATTTCTCGGAGCATCATAAACCCCGTTTGCGCCAAAATTTCTTTTCCTCGGAGGATCAGATAAACCCCACTTTGTCCTTGTTCCATTCCATATATTTTGTGGTTCTCCGCCTCTTCCCATATGGCATGGATCATGCCAGGTTACTGTCATCGGGACCTTTTTCCTGAAATTAATTTTCCCTTCATTAATCAGTTTCTCAAGAAGTTGAACTCCCTGCACCACTTCAAAGTTCATCTTCCCGATTTCAGGATAGTGGTTTGTAAAAATACCAAAACACCCCGAACAGGAAGTAATAACCATATCAACTCCGAGTTCATTAAAGGTTTGAATATTTTTCTTTGCAAAGTCGTGATAAAGATCCTCCTCTCCAACCTTTAATACAGGACTTGCACAGCATATCTCCTTGTTGCCAAGAACTCCTATATCAAGCCCGGATTTTAATAAAAGGGAAAGGGTATTCTGTGCTACGATCTGAAGGTCCGGGTTATAGGAATAGGTGCATCCGGCATAATAAAGTATCTTTGCTTTTTCTTTTGTAAGATCTTTTGCTTTTAACTTCCTTGCCCAGTTAGACCTTCTGGTTCTTGGCTGCATCCAGGGGTTGTCATAATTTTTTATGCTGTCAAGAGCCGCTTTATGTCCTGGTAAAGGACCTTTACCTGATTTTACCAATTCTATTCTTATCTGATGAAGGATCTCAAGCGGTTCCATATCTCTTGAAAACTTGCAGGTTACATCACATCCGCCGCACAGGGTACAGGCATAAATTACTTCCAGTACTTTATCTGTAACTTCGATTTCTCCTTCAAGCAGCCCTCTTATCACATCAAATCTCCCCTGCGCTGAGTAAGCGTCAAAGAGATATTTTGATACTGAGGGACAAACCTTGGCAAATCTGTGGCTCTGTGTTTTCCACGGATGCACCCACTTGCACATGGAGCATCTCTCACAGTTCACCAGATCCCATCTGTATTTTTCAAGACCTGTCATATCATTCCTCCATTTTATACATTTTTAAAATCCCCCTTAACCCCCCTTTGTTAAAGGGGGAATGAGGGGATTATTTCCATTCTAACACATAGTGCGGGGTTAGAAAACCCCGCCTACCTG
>MGDB01000099.1:3220-3395 GCA_001790645.1 Candidatus Schekmanbacteria bacterium GWA2_38_11 | reverse complement strand
CTTTTATGCTTAGAACCCAAGTTTCCCCGGATTCATTATGCTATTGGGATCCAAAAAGTCCTTTACTGTTTTTGCAGTTTTACTGGCTATAGCATTCCTGTTATTTACCATATAAGCCCATTTCCCGTAGGCTCTTGTAAAAACTCCTCCGAGGTCAAGAAGTCTTTGGCTTGCC
>MGDB01000099.1:0-3147 GCA_001790645.1 Candidatus Schekmanbacteria bacterium GWA2_38_11 | reverse complement strand
GTTATAAAGAAAATATCCGCGCTTGCTCCTTTTGGAATATCCTTCCAGTAAATATCTTTTGGCCATGGCCTTCTTAAATGTTCTTCAAAAAACTTCTTTGCATGGGGCGCCTCAGGAATTGTTGTCTGGGGATAAACACCCTGGGCCTGCGCCTCATCCATTACATCCTGTTCCTGCCACGCAACTTTTTCTTCCGGAAGTCTTTTTGTCCCTGCAATGCAGTGAACCATAATGAATGATGGAAGTTTCTTTTTCAATTCAGCATAGCCTGCAACTTTATCTTCAGCGAGAATGGATGCAAGATTAGCCCTGTTTAAAACAAAGCACTCATAACCAAGCCATCTGTGCTGTATTCCGTATGTAAAGCTTATAAGAGAATTTAAGTCTTTGGAAGGTGTAAAGAATATCTTCTGGACAGTTGGCAATGGCTCTGCCATTACATTTGCCCATGTTATTATTCCGAGTGTTCCCTGTGAGCGGCAATAGAGCCTGTTCCAGTCAAAACCAGGACCCCATGGCCCGACAAGGTCTGAAGCTGAAACTTCTGGCGGTGCCGATGAAGCAGAACCGGTTCTGAAAATATCTCCCTTTGGAAGAACTATTTCACAGGTATAAAGCGGTTCGCTGTAGTTAAATTCAGTAATTGTCATCGGCTCACCTTCAAGATGAGCAGTGACAACAGATTTTTCTTTGTGAGGAAGAAGGGGTATTAAAGCTCTGAGGCCGTTTTTCTCAAGCTCCGGCTGCAGCTCCCCGTAGGTCACGCCGGGCTGAATCCTTACAGCCCTGTTCCTCGGATCGATCTTGAAGATCTTTTTCCATACCTTCAGATCTATTACAATACCGCCCTCCAGCGGGATTGTGGCACCATAGAAGTGGACTCCGGAACTTGAAGGAATTACCGGGATCTTCTCCTGGTTAGCAAGTTTTACTATTTTCTGGATCTCTTCTGTGCTGTTTGGACAGATCACAAAGGTAGGTTTGCGCGGCTGTTCGAGGCTTTTATCTTTTGAATATTTAGCGAGTGTTTCAGGATCATCAAAAACATTTTTTGCCCCAACGATATCTGACAAATTTTTCTTGAGTTTCTCCTTGTACTCTTTCTTCTCCTTTACCACCTGGGAATAGGGCTTATCCTCAAGAGGTCTAAGGTAATCCACCTTGGCAGGAATCTTCTCAGGCATAAATTTCCCCTCCGGATTTTATACAGTCAACGAAAGTCTTTTGATTTATGGCTATTTCTTATAAAAAGTTTTTTTTGTCAAGCCAATTCTTGAGGGGTAAATTCAAAAAAATAGTTATAAGATATAAGCTAATTGGTCCGCGGGTAGGGGAAGCTTTAGCCTCCCCGTTTTAGAGGCGACTAAAGTCGCCCCTACCCACAGTCCCTTCTGCCAGTTGGTTTAGCCCAGACCATGAAAAGCTATAGTGTAGGTCTCTGGTATGCTCGTAGCGCAGAATTTTACAATGGCCCAATTGTACAGTTCTTTGGGCAGATAAGAATGGTCCCTGATTTAATAATCATTCTCCTCGGTGCCATTCCACTCTTTTATTTTCTTATAACAACATACCTGCACATAAAACCTGTTGGGTTCAAGGATGGGGAGGATATATATAAGGGTAAGGGAGGGATATTTTAAAGAAACATTCCTATGCTCGTGGCTTCACAGGATAGGAATAATAATCATCTTGATAGGCGGGGTTTTCTAACCCCGCCTGTTTTTTATTAAAAAATGAAAACACGCAAAAACGTTTTTTAAAAAAGTTATTTTGGACAGATGTGATTCCGGATATTTTATAACATTTTTATCTTTTAATCTGTGTAATCTTTGTTTAATCGCTGTAATCAGAAGTCTCTTCCCTTTTTTCAGAGACCTCAGAAAGCAAATTTGATTTTGAGGATTACCGGAAGGGAAGAATTACTTCTGCTTTTTGAAGGAATTTAGTTGCTGACTCTATGGAAGATTCTGCACCTTCTTTTGAAAATTCACCATGATAATCAGCACCTTCTCTTAGAACCATAGCAGTATGAAAATCTTTTGTCAGTTCTTCTTCGAGCAGCCCTTCATCAACAAACAAAGCCTGCAAAGCAACCAATAGATAGTAATGACTTTTTTCTCTATAGCCTTTTGAATAAATAAGCGCCCTTGCAGTATGAAACATAGAATAATAGGCAGTAATTATTGCATATTTATATCTTTTATTCTTTAGCCTGTCCTTAGCCTCTTTTAAGTCATCCTGAGCAGCTACTAATTCCTTTTTTATGAGTGACTTCCCTTGACTAAAGGTAAGTATTCTTTTTCTTTCCAGAGCTTTTTGGAATTCTAAATTACTTTTGTTTCCCAAAGCACAATCCCCTTCTCTACCTCTTTATAGAAAATAGAATTCATCTTCTTAGATTTTATAAAATCATTAGGTGTACGTATTACGTATTGAATTTTTTCCCTTAATTTATCCCTGAATATCACTTTTTCAACCTTATCCGGGTCTCTTGACATAATAAAAATATCAATATCGCTTTCAGCAGTATTTTCTCCCTTGGCTGCACTGCCATAAAGGACTATCCTCAAAGAAGATTTTTTTAATTTTTCAATCAGTGGAAACAAAAAAGTAATATTTTGCAGAATTTTAATATATTTTATTATGATGTTGGCAGATGATGCTTTATAAAAATACATTTTCCCGCGTTTTTCCCGCAGAATTAAACCCACCTTTGCGAGGTCTCTTAAAGCAAAATTTGTTCCGGCCCGGCTGACGCCGGTTAGTTTGGAAACCTCACGGTCAAAATATTCTTTGTCAGGATTTCTGATAAGAAAAGAAAGGATTTTCTGGCAGTTTGAGAAAAACAATATCTTTTCAGGCATAGCTGTACCTTAAATCTAATAAATTAGACTCAAATCTATTTAATTAGATTTACATCATTAATGTCAAGAATTATTTAAAAAAGAATTAAGATAAGGCCGCCGAAACAGCCGGTGTTCCCGTAAACGGGATGACAGAAATCCCTGCTCGTTACGTAATAGACAGAGGTCTCTGAAAATATATGAGACCTCTGTAATCATTTTTCTAATCTTTGTAATCAAGAGAGCAAAAAAGGACTTTCTCAAAGCTCTCAGAAAGCAGGCTTGAGTTTGAGAATTACAGGAA
>MGDB01000098.1:882-5211 GCA_001790645.1 Candidatus Schekmanbacteria bacterium GWA2_38_11 | reverse complement strand
ATAACGCTGATGATGTTCATTGGAAGGGTGGGCCCTCTTGCTATTGTTGTTGTGATGGGTCAGAAAGAGAGCACGACCAGATATACTTATCCCGAAGAAACGCTTATGGTAGGGTAGAATGTTAGAAGTAGCGGGTAGAAAGTAGCAGGACGAGAAAATAGCAAAAAGCTGAAAGTGTCAGTGTGTCAAAGTATCAAAGTTATAGCCGAGGCATCCTGCCTCGGTCAGTAGGGCAAGGTTTTAACCTTAACCCTAAAGGGTTGCCCTGCAGCTTAAAGCTGATTAAAATAGTTATAAGTTATAGGTTACAGGTTATAAGTTAGTTAATTGGTGCTTGTTATTTGGAACGTTGGCATGTATTATTTTAGAAAAAAAGAGGAGTATATAAATGAGGCAGTTTGTCGTTATAGGCCTTAGCAGTTTTGGTTACCATATTGCTCTCCAGCTTGCAAAAAACGGCTGTGAGGTTATGGTAATAGATATTAATAAAGACAAAATACAGGAGATAAAGGACTATGTTCATGAAGCTATAGTTGCAGACGCTTCTGATAAAGAGACACTTAAATCCCTCGGCCTGGAAAAAGTTGATGGTGTAATTGTAAGCCTTGGCGGTGAGATGAGCTCAAGCTTATTGACTACCCTTTATCTTAAGGAACTCGGGATTAAGGAGGTCATTGTTAAAGTTCTCAACGAAGACCATGGCAAGATTGTAAACCAGATAGGTGCTTCAAGCATAATCTTCCCGGAAAAGGACATGGCAATAAGGCTTGGAGATACGCTGAGTTCTGCCAATGTTCTTGACCATTTTCAGCTTTCACCAGGCTTCAGCCTGCTTGAGATTGCTCCTCCGAAAACATTTATTGGCAGGGCCATTAAGAATCTGAAAATAAGAAGCCAGTATAATATTCAGATAATTGCTATAAGAGAGCTTATTCCTGAAAGGTTCAATATAATCCCAAGCCCTGATTTTATTATAAAAGATAGTGATGTGCTGGTGGTTCTGGGAAGGGATGAAGACCTGGAGAAGTTAAAGAAGTTGTAATCTTAATGCTGCCAGCCAAAATTTCAAATGCCGAAGAAATTCCAATGACCAGTTTAGCTGATGGACAGGCGGGACGCCTGTCCTACTGTTCACTAACGACTATTCACTTCTATACTCTCTTACTTGCTACTCGCTACTTGCTGTACAGCTTACAGCCTATAGCTGTATCAGCCTTTTTTACCTCTTATCTTATCAACTGACTTTGTGAAGGACTGTACCTCTTCGTTTATCACTTTATCAGGCTTGGCGGGATCGCGGAGCTTGCTCGCCTTTGCGAAGTGTTCGGAAGCTGTTTTTATATACTCATCCTGCTTTTTCCTGTCAGTTTCTAATTTTATCTTTTCAACATAAAGCAGTACTATGTAGTTGTGGGCATCAGGATAGCTCGTGTTAAGTTGAGTAGCCGTATCCAGAGATTTTAAGCCATCGTTTATGGCCACGTTTTTAAGAAGATCTACTATCGCGTTGACAGCTTTTTCAGCAGAAGGTTTGCTGACTTCCTTGGAGGTGAGAAATAAATAGTTTTTTACATTTTCAGGGTTCTTGCTTAATACCGTGCGGAACTGTTTTGCATTGTCTAACTTAATTCCCGCTCTCAGCATACAGCTTACTACGTCTTCATTTGTCTGGCTTATGCACTGCAGAGCTTTTTCTGCATCTTCCTTTTTTGCTTTTGGGATTTGCAGTAAGCGGGACATCAAATCCTTTTTATCAAGCTTCCCAAGGAATGTTGCATCATCTACTGCATTTATACCATCAAGGATCTGAGGTACCAGGTTTTTGCTGAGCCCGGATTTTTTGCTGATTTCTGCTACAGTATTTTCATCAGATTTCAAGTTTTCTATGAAGTTCTTTATGCTGAGAAGGTTATAAAGTTTTTTATTGTCAAAACAAAGACCCCAGTCGAGAACCCCGATGGTGTAGTGTCCCTCTGCGTTCTTGGGATCATCCTCAGTCCTTTTCTTTAAGTAAGACATCGCCTCGGGAAACTGGCCGTCATTCATGAACATGTTTCCGAGTCTTGCGTATTCGTTTGATATATCCTGTTTTGCCTCAGAATTTTCTGGTTTAAGCTCAAGGACTTTCTGGTAATATTTGATTGCGTTGTTGGCTATCTCAACGTTTTTAGTTTTCTGGAGAGGGTCTGAGCTTGCAAGGAAAAGGTTTGAATAGCATACGGCAATATTCTGATAAGCCTCGTCAGATTTTGGGTCAATCTGTGCTGCTAATTTAAATTCCTCTATTGCCTTTTCAAAGTTGCTGTCAGAATAATATTTTTCGCCCTGACTTAAATACTTTTGATACGCTTTTTTCTGTCTTCTTGCTTCGCAGTTTGATATCAGGGGGATAATGAGTAAAAGGGAAAATAAAATAGAAAGTTTTTTATATCTGGCCATAGAATTGCTCCTTTAAAAGATTTTTGTTTTTTCTATCTTACTATTTTATTGATTGTCAAGAGATTTGTTTTGTAGTAGGGTATTTTTTCAATAGGTTAGGTGGTTTTAATAAATGCAAAGATTAAAAATAAAAAATCAAAATTAAGGAATGGAGAGAAGGAAATCAGATGAAAATAATAAGGTCACAAGACAGGGAGTTTAAAAATTTTTCAAGCCTTCTTCTTGATCGTTCGAGGCAAAAGTCAGCAGAGGTGGAGAAAAAGGTCAGAGAGATTATTGATAAAGTAAAAAGATCCGGTGACAAGGCACTTATGAAATTTTCAAGGGATTTTGACGGAGTGAGCTTTAATCCCGCAGAGTTCAGGGTGAGAGAGGAAGAGTTCCTTCTTGCAGAAAAGGCTGTTCCGGAGCAGGTGAAAAGGGATATGAAGGCAGCTATGGAGAGGATAAAAAAGTTCCAGTTAAAGAGCCTTAAGGGGAGCTGGATATATTCAGAGAAAAAGGGGATTTTACTTGGCCAGGCTGTTAAACCCATAAACACTGTGGGTATCTATGTTCCCGGAGGTAAGGCATCATATCCTTCATCTGTGTTTATGAATGCTATCCCTGCAAAGATAGCCGGTGTCAGGAAAATTATAATGTGTTCGCCGGCGCCTCAGGGCAGGCTTAACCCCTACTGCCTTGTTGCAGCTAAGCTGAGCGAGGTTGATGAGGTCTACAAGGTTGGAGGAGCACAGGCTATTGCAGCTATGGCTTACGGCACAGACACAATCCCAAGGGTTGACAAAATTGTCGGCCCCGGAAACATATTTGTGGCAACTGCAAAGAAGATGGTTTTCGGAGAGGTCGGCATTGATATGGTTGCAGGTCCCACAGAGGTTGTGGTACTTGCTGATTCCGGAGCAAACCCAAAATTTATTGCTGCTGATATGCTTTCTCAGGCTGAACATGATGAGACTGCTTCAGCAATTTTAGTAACTGATTCAGAAAAAATTGCATCTCAGACGAGCAGGGAGATTTCAAGGCAGGTCTTAAAACTCAAGAGGTCAGAAATTGCCCGCAAGTCATTAGGAAAATATGGAGCAATTATTTTAACAGAGACCATTGACCAGGCAGCTGATATAGTCAATCAGATAGCCCCTGAGCATTTAGAGATAATGGCCAGGAACCCCATGCGGTTTGTTTCAAAGATAGAAAATGCAGGTGCAATTTTTCTTGGCAGTTATTCTCCTGAAGCTCTCGGAGATTATGCTGCAGGACCGAGCCATGTACTGCCTACAGGCGGAACAGCAAGGTTTTCTTCAGCCCTTTCAGCTGACGATTTTATAAAGAAAATCTCGCTCATCTCATACGACAAAAATCAATTCCTGAAAGTTAAAAAACTTCTGGAGACTATGGCGAAAATCGAAGGACTTGACGGCCACTTTGAATCAGTCAGGCTCAGGAGATGAAGTCAAGCAGGTATTTTTGGGTTTCAGGGGTTGTATTGATAAAAGTAATTCCAAGAAGGTAGTGCCCGGTTTCATTTATTTCAGCCCTTCTCACTTCCCCGCTTAATGTGATGTGGTTTTCTCCAAGTGAAAGGGTAATTTCAAGTATTGAATGGAGATTGAAAGGGCAACCGGACTCAATCAGAATCCCGTTGCCGCTTATATTGAGGGTTCTGGCAATTCCCTGCCTTCGCTCATATTCTTTCTGGTCGAAGTAGTTGAACGCCGTCAGAATAATAGATTCTATTCTCGGGTATTTTCGTCTTTCTTTATTAGGTTTTTTCAGCATCTCTGTCAGCGACCTAAAATGTGAAACTATATTGCTATATTAAAAATAATTTATAAACTTATCATAAAAAAGAAATAACCCCTGTGTCAACGAAATTATCTCTGACATGTC
>MGDB01000098.1:0-872 GCA_001790645.1 Candidatus Schekmanbacteria bacterium GWA2_38_11 | reverse complement strand
AGAGACTGGATTCCGGGTCAAGCCCGGAATGACAGGTAATTGCAATTAGTTCTAAGACTTTGATACCTCGCAGCTCTGCTGCGGGGTAGTTCATTTCGGTTTGCAGTTAACCCAACCCAAAAATCTCATTGACACTAAAATTTAAACTCTTATACTGAAAACAAAATAAACCTTATCTAAACAAAAGCAGAAATTTCTGGCTTTTTAGCTAAAGTTTATATATTCAAAAAAATACTGATACCATTCCAAAATTGAAGGAATATTTGAGCCTACTTTGGATGCAAGTTAAATAAAAAAACAGAGGAGGTGTTAAAATGTCTTTAATCAAAGAAGCAACCATTGAAACTATAAAACGATTACCTGATGATTGTTCTCTGGAAGATATAATGTATGAAATAAACTTTGTTGCTCAAGTTCTTGAAGGCCTTAAGGATGCTGAAGAAGGAAAGTTGATAACTACAGAGGATCTTCTCAATAGAGTTGAAGAATGGGCAAAATAAGATGGACTGAAAAAGCGAGTAATAATTTACAAGCAATTTATGATTATATTTCTAGAGATTCTAAAACTTATTCCACTCGATTTATAAAGTCTCTTATTAAAGCAACTTCAAAACTTGAAATAATCCCTCGTTGTGGTCGCATTGCCCTCTGTGCCAGAATTGGAAAGCTACGGGTTTAGAGAAGTGATTTATCAAAATTACAGAATTGTTTATAGAGTTATTGAAGGAAGCAATGATGTAGAGATACTTGCAGTGGTTCATGGCGCTCGCGAAATCACGAAAGTACTCCGTGAAGAATGGGAGTTAAATTGAAAAATAAGACAACTGAGATTTATACCCATGTCAGCAACAAAGCCTTAATGAGGATACGGA
>MGDB01000097.1:9306-9436 GCA_001790645.1 Candidatus Schekmanbacteria bacterium GWA2_38_11 | reverse complement strand
CGGTGCCATAGCTTCCAGAATCAATTATACTACGGGAATATCAATGGTTATAAGAAAAAAGAAAGGTTTCCAAGCCTGATGGCGCAGGGAGGAATCAAATGTATAGAATGCCATGATATAGGAAAGGCCC
>MGDB01000097.1:9000-9149 GCA_001790645.1 Candidatus Schekmanbacteria bacterium GWA2_38_11 | reverse complement strand
AATGAACAGGGACATAACTGCTGATAAAAAGTTGTTTGATGAGGCTTTAAAAAACTATAGCATAATTTTAAAAGGGAAAGGAGTTCATAATTTTGAATACTCCGAGGAAATTTTAAATCAGGTAAAAGCAACATTAAACCAGATATGGA
>MGDB01000097.1:4263-8991 GCA_001790645.1 Candidatus Schekmanbacteria bacterium GWA2_38_11 | reverse complement strand
AGGTGATGGGGAAATCTTAAATAAAATGAATCAACTGCTAACAGCTACAAGCCATCAGCTATAATCTATCAGTAAAGTTCTGATTCTGATAGGTCAGAATCAGAACTCTCTCTGCCAATTTGTCACTAAAACCTTATCTTTTGACAAATTTTTTTTAGTTTAAAATTTAAGGTTTGATAAAAAAACTAATAAAAACAGCTAATTATTTTATTTTTAGCTGTTCTTTATTTTTGGCACTAAAATTGCTTTGTAATTTTTACAATATGTGTTAAGTTGATAAAAAAATTAGTGAGGTATAGCATCAGATTGCGAATAATATTTGGATTTTTCAATTTCAAATGACAAAGCTCAAAATTCAAAATAAATTCAAAGTTAAAATTCCAAGTAAAAAAAGATTTAGTTTTTAGATTTTGAAATTTTGTTTTATTTTGTTATTAGAATTTTGTGATTTGTCATTTAAGTCCACTTAGTTATTTAGTATTCAGATAGTTTAACACATGAACTTAGCAAAGTAGTCAGGGGATTTGTGATGAACGAAAAAATATTAATAATTGATGTTGATGAGAGTAGTGTTGAAGCTTTTAAACTCAGGCTCGAGGGTGAGAATTATAGTGTAATCGTATGCCAGAAGACATCAGAGGCTCTGAGAAAGATCAGAGATATCTCTCCGGAAATAGTCATCCTTGATTACCATATTCCAGACAGTAATAGCATTGAGGTTTTGCATGAGATAAGGAGAGATTTCCCGAATAGTTTTGTCATTGTAACCTCCAAGCAGGGAGTTGAGGAATCGGCTGTAGGGCTGATAAAAGCCGGCGCTTCAGATTACTTTGTTAAGCCGGTAAACTTAAATAAGTTAGTCAGTGTAGTTAAGGAGGTTCTTTCAGAGAGGAAACTTTTAATTGAGAAGAGAGAGAAGTCAAAGCAAAAATGGAGGAAGTCTCTTGAATTTATTGGAATTCATTTTCCGGTGGATAAAAAAGATGTCATGCATTTTTCTTCAAGGATCTATTATTTTTTCGGGGCATGCTTTCTCGCATTGATTATCTTTGGGATTTCATTTGTTGAATTCAGCACAAGCCCTTATTTCTGCAACGCATGCCATATCATGAAGCCCTATTACAAAGCCTGGCAAACATCAAGGCACAATACTGTCCCCTGTGTTGATTGTCATTACCCTCCAGGATTTAGAGAGGAGCTTAAGGGGAAATTTCAGGCAGCAACTCAGGTTGTAAAATGGTTAACTGGAACCTATAGCACAAAACCCTATGCAGAGATAGAAGATGCTGCTTGCCTCAGGACGGGGTGCCACGCAACGAGGCTTTTAACAGGAAAAGTAATTTTTAAAAGAGGAATAATATTTGACCACACAGTCCATTTAACTAATATGAGGAGAGGGAAAAAACTGAGATGTACTTCATGCCACTCCCAGATTGTTCAGGGAACACATATTGCAGTTACAGAAAATACCTGCTTTGTCTGCCACTTCAAAGGAATTGATGAGGATAAAAAACTTCTTGAGACCCAGGCAAGGTGCACTCTATGCCATGAAATACCAAAAGAAGATATTGTTTTTCAGAATATAACCTATAACCATAAAGATTTTGCAGGCAAAGGAGTCCCATGCCAGAAGTGCCATCTCGATGCTATTAAAGGGAAGGGAGAAGTTCCCAAGGAATTCTGTATTGTGTGCCATGGTGAGCCAGAGAGACTCGCAAAGTATGAGGACGAGGAGTTCATGCATCTGAAGCATGTCACTGAGCGGAATGTAGAATGTACCCGCTGCCATCTTGAAATTAAACATTCTGTTCGCACCACTGTGGAGCCGCTGGATTATAGCTGTGATATCTGCCACAAGTCCAAGCACGGGGGTGAAAAGCAAATGTATATGGGGATTGGTGGCAAAGGAGTGGAATCAATTCCAAGTCCTATGTTTACTGCACAGGTTGATTGTATAGGATGCCATGTGACAAAGAGTGTAAGGGATAATGTTGAAGGAGGTGTCTTTGATGGGTTTACTCTAAAGCCATCAGAAGAGGGGTGCATTTCATGCCATGGTGACGATTATAGAGGGATGCTGGGTGAATGGAGGAAAGAGATTAAGAATAACCTGGCAAAAGTTGAACCTGTTCTCAGTCAGGTTGAGAAAATGGTAAAATTGGTTGACAAATCCAACCCAAAATATGAAGAAGTCAGCAAACTCGTTAATGATGCAAGGTATAATGTTGATTTTGTCAGATATGGAAAAGGCGTCCATAACGTTGAATACTCAAATGCGCTACTTAATAAGGCACTGGAGTTTTTGAAAAAGGCTGAAGAATCTTTAAAAAAACCAGAGGTTGCAAAAAAGAAATTTAACAATCGAGCCTATAAAGGTTCTCCCACCATTGTGAGAAGCCCCTTCCGGGGCTGATAATAAAGGGAGGTGATAATTTGGAAGTTGCAAAAAAGAAATTTAACAATCGAGCCTATAAAGGTTCTCCCACCATTGTGAGAAGCCCCTTCCGGGGCTGATAATAAAGGGAGGTGATAATTTGGAAGAACAAAAAAAGAAAGATGAATTACCAGTCCTAATGGGACGCAGGACATTTCTGGACTACTGCATAGGAGGCGGGATTGCAGCGTGGGCATCTCTTACAGCTTATACAGCTTTGGCATTTTTGTGGCCGACCAAGCAATCAATGGGTGAAGAGGGAGGAGAAGGAATTGCTATAGCTCTTTCTGAAGTGCCTGTTGATGATTCAAAAAAGATAGGTTATAAGGGAAAGCCAATCATTGTAATCCGTACTGCCGAGGGAGTCTTCGCCCTGTCAGCAATTTGTCCCCATCTTGGGTGCCTGGTTAACTGGCATGCAGGTGAAAAGCAGATTGAGTGCCCATGTCATGCTGCGAAATTTGATTTGAGGGGAAATGTCCTCGGAGGACCTGCTCCGGCACCTTTGCTGAGCTACAAGGCTGAGATAATTAACGATCAGATTAAAATCGGTTAGGAGGTGAGATGTTGTTATGGAAGAGAGAGAAAAGAGAGAAGAAGAAAAAAAGAGTTTAGAAAAGTGGACAGGTTTCAGGGAAATATTAAACTTAATTACTTTAACTGGGTTTGTATACGGGCCTCTTGATGAACGTTTGAGTATCAGGGAAGCCTTAGAAAAGAATTTAAGAAAACCGGTACCACACCATGTTAATTTTTCTTTCTGTCTGGGAGGAATTACATTTTTTACTTTTCTTGTTCAGGCTTTTACAGGAGTTTTGTTGCTGATGTATTACAGGCCAACAACTGCCGAGGCTTATAAAAGTGTTGTTCATATTACCAATAATGTACCCTTTGGATGGCTTTTCAGAAACATTCACCACTGGGCTTCAAACATAATGATAATTGCAGTTTTTCTCCACATGCTGAGAGTGTTTTTCTATGGAGCATATAAACCGCCGCGGGATTTTAATTGGGTAAATGGAGTTCTGCTGCTGGTTTTGACTTTGACCTTTGGTTTTACCGGATATTTATTGCCATGGAATCAGATATCTTACTGGGCAACTACAGTAGGTACGGAAATACCGAGTGCTATTCCTGTTGTCGGTGATTTGATTAAGGTTTTAATCCGGGGCGGAACGGATGTTTCGCAAACAACCCTGACCAGGTTTTTTGCAGTTCATGTAGCAATTTTGCCTCCTGTAATAAGCGCTTTTTTGGGGGTTCATTTTTTAATGATAAGACGGCAGGGTATATCCGGACCATTGTGAGAGAGAGTGGATAGTACTCAGTGAATAGTGAACAGTGAATAGTTCAAAGTTAAGAGTTCGGTGTTTGGAGATGTAGCCGCAGGCTTTAGCCTGCGTTATGAAATTCGGAGTAAGAGTTTTGAAATTAGAATTTTAAGTTGAGGGAGGTGAGGAAAATGGATAATAAAGAGGTTGACACTAAAAAAGAGTGGGAAGAGGAAGGGATTCCATTTTTCCCCAATCATCTGCTTAAAGAAGTAATAGTCGCATTTTTAATTATAGCAGTGCTTCTGACATTAGCAACTTTTTATCCTGCTCCAATGGAGCCGCCGGCAGACCCGTTTACAACACCGGAGCATATAAAACCTGAATGGTATTTCTTAGCAGCTTATCAGGGACTAAAGGCTGCTGAGTTCCTGGGGTTTTTAGGCCAGTGGGCGCCTAAGGTATTAGGTGTTTTTGCTCAAGGTCTGATTATAGCGTTGCTTGTGCTTTTCCCGTTTCTTGATAAGAACCCGGAGAGGAATCCTAAAAAAAGACTTTTTGCAATTTTTTTGGGAATAATAGGAGTTGTAGGTTTCATATTTCTGACAATCTGGGGACGTGTGTCATAGGAAAAGCGTACCCAAAGTGTAGGGCTGAATTATGATTATTTCTGTAGCCGCAAGGCTTTCGCCTGCGTGTTAAAAAATGTAGGGCGTGGTCCTCGACCACGCAGAGACGGTGCGTTCGGGGAACGCACCCTACTAAAAAGGAAGAAAAGATGTTAAGAATTATTAAGCTCTCTTTGATATCCTTTATTTTGGTTTTGAGTACTACTTTTTTATGCTTTGGAGCTGAAGAAAATGGGTGTGTTAGCTGCCATAGGAGCCAGGAAGGGGATATTCAGTTGCCGGTAACTTTATGGGAAAAGAGCGTTCATAAAAATGCCGGAGTCGGATGTCAGGACTGTCATGGCGGAAACCCCAGGATAATGGATGACGCTGATAAAGCAATGTCCAGAGCATC
>MGDB01000097.1:0-3941 GCA_001790645.1 Candidatus Schekmanbacteria bacterium GWA2_38_11 | reverse complement strand
GAAGTTTGCGGCAACTGCCATTCGACAATTGTTAATTATTTTAAAGAAGGACCTCATTATGCTGCTTTGCAGAAAATAGGTGGACCAAGATGTTTTGATTGCCATGGCAACCATAAAAACAAGCTTCTTACACCTGAGATGTTCCAGGGCAGCGCAGCCGGACATTGTGGTGCCTGCCATGCAGATTCTGATACCGTTGAGCTTGCTAAAGACATTCAAATATTGATCATTAACACACAGGATAATTTGAGTGATGCTGACAAAGCTATTAAGAGCATTGAGAACTCAGGAAGGAATATGCAGGATCTGGAAGAGTTATTTAACCAAGCAAAGACTTATTATACAGAAGTAGGGCCTATTACTCACGCTCTTTCACCTAAGAAGATTAAGAATTTAAATGAAAAGGTGGCAGCCAATACTGGTAAGATTCTAAAAGAGGTAGCGCTTTTTAATGCTAAATTGGAGCAGAGGAAAAAGAACTTAACATATTATCTGGTAATAATTTTCGCCATACTGGCAATGCTTTATATGAAATATAGTGAGGTAAGTAAGGATGTAGAAGGCAAGGAGCATGGAGCAAGGAGCAAGGCTTAGAGTTAAGAGTTTAATGTAGGGACGAGTCGGTGACTCATCAAATTTAGGCAGATGTAGCCGCAGGCTTTAGCCTGCGTGGTAAGAGAAGATTTTGAATCCTTGTTATTCCAACTATTTGGAGAGAACTATAGAAGAAAGGATAATTGATGAAGAAAGCTGATGTTAGATATGGCATGGTTATTGACCTGAGACGCTGCATTGGGTGCCATAGCTGTTCTGTTGCGTGCAAAAGCGAAAATGATGTGCCATTGAGCGTTTACCGTTCCTGGGTAAAAGTCATAGAGAAGGGTAAATACCCGAACGTAAGCAGATCTTTTCTGCCTTCACTTTGCAACAACTGTGAGCAGCCTATCTGCGTGCAAAACTGTCCGACAAAGGCGTCATATCAGAGGGAGGACGGTGTAGTTATGGTAGATCCTCACAGATGCATAGGATGCAAATATTGTATTGCGTCCTGTCCATATGATGTGAGGTTTGTAAACCCAATTAAAAGAATAGTTCAAAAATGCTATTTCTGCAACCACAGAGTTGATGCTGGAATTGCTCCGGCTTGTGTTGTTACTTGTCTTGGAAGAGCAAGAATATTCGGAAATCTCAGGGATCCGAAAAGCGAGATTTCACATCTCCTGGCTACTAACCCTGTGCAGGTGCTGAAACCTGAGATGGCAACAAAGCCGCAGGTTTTTTATATAGGAGCTGATCTTGAGGCAATGGATCCAATGAAAGGAAGAGAGTAGAATATATGGATGTTAATGTAGTTTATAATACATCATACGAAATGCCCCTAGGCTATCTGATTGCTACATATTTTTATTTAACAGGATTGAGCGCCGGTTCCTTCGTTGTATCAGTTATAGCGACAATTGGAGGCAAAAAAGAATATAAGCCAATTGGCAGGATAGGCGCAGTAATGGCTCCTATACTGCTGATACTTGCACCGATGACTCTTATAGTTGACCTTGAGCAGCCCTTCAGGTTCTGGCATTTATTCCTATACCTCAATCTTAAGTCCCCCATAACTTATGGGTCATTCCTTCTTTCAGCATATCCAATAAACGGGTTAATCTACGCCTGGTATCTCTTTACAGGCAGAGAGAAGATTGCAAAGATCCTTGGTATAATAGGAATACCTTTGGCTCTTGCAACCCATGGTTATACAGGATTTATTCTTGCTTTAGGAAAAGGCAGGGCATTGTGGAGCACGGCTTTAATGCCTACTCTTTTTATTATATCTGCAATGGTCTCAGGAGTTGCGCTGATGATATTGCTGGCTGTAATCAGAAACCGCTACTTCTTTAAGGGCAAGCCCGCGGAAGAGAAACTGGAGGATGAGAAACTCATAAGCGGTCTTACAAAGTTCCTCGGAGCTTTTATTATAGCAGATTTATTCCTGGTTTTTAACGATATCCTTGTTCTTATGACCTCTACGGAAGAAGCCCTGGGGGTTGCAAAGCTTATTCTCTTTGGAGACTTTAGCTGGGAGTTTCTGGTAATAGAAATATTTCTTGGCGGCTTTGTTCCTCTGTTCCTAATATTCAATTCGAAAGTAAATAGATATATGAAGAGTACTGTTATAGCTTCTTTGTTAACTCTCATAGGTGTTTATTCTATGCGAGTTGTTGTGGTAATTGCAGGGCAGAGTCTGCCTCTGCATTAGATGTAGGGCGTGGTCAACGACCACGCCAAGGCGGTGCGTTCAGGGAACGCACCCTACAAATTGTAGGGACAGGTCTTTAGACCTGTCCACAAGGATTTGTTTTGAGAATATTTTGGACAGACCTAAAGGTCTATCCCTACAGTTCGTATTAAGAGGTTATAGCGTAGCCGCAGGTTTTAGCCTGCGAAGAAGATAGAGGGAGAATTTTTCAAATGGCTAAGATAGACAGAAGAGATTTTATAAAAGTCGGTGTAGCGGGGAGCTCCCTGCTTACGCTTAAAAGGTATTGCGACAGTTCCCTTAAAGCTGAGGAGCTGACTCTTGGAGGAACGTCTGTTTCAAGAACCACGGGCAGGGACAGAAAGGCTGTCCGCAGCACATGCCTGAACTGCTATGCAAGGTGCGGGCTTTTGGGGTTTATGGAGTACGGAAGGCTCGTTAAACTTGAAGGAAACCCTGACCATCCGAACAGCAGGGGAAGGCTGTGCGCAAAAGGACAGGCTGGAGTCAATCTGGTATATGACCCTGACAGGATGATCTATCCCATGAAAAGAGCCGGTAAAAGAGGGGGAGGTAAGTGGAAGAGGATTTCATGGGAGGAGGCATACAGTACAATAGCAGAAAAGCTGAAGACAATTCGCAACTCCGGACATCCTGAGGAATTTGTTATTCAGAGCGAGAGAGACATAACTACCCAGAATTTTGTGACCCGGTTTATGCACGCCTTTGGCTCTCCCAATGCGCTGGTACATGCGGATTTGGGATGGACAAATAAAAAGCTGGCCCAACTGATGACTTGGGGAGAATCAATTGACATCAACGATGTTGCCTATACCCAGTACATGCTGAACTTTGGCTCTAACCCCTACGAGGCGCATATTCTGCGAACAAGCTTTGCCCAAAGGATTGCAGAGGGGAGAGCTTTGAGACTTTTCGAGGGGAGAGTACACAGTCCTGCAAAAATTGTTACCTTTGACGTAAGGGTTTCGCAGACTGCAGGGAAAAGTGATGAGTGGCATCCTATCAAACCGGGTACAGATGGAATTGTAGCCCTTGCCATGGCTAATGAGATTATGCAGGCTAATTTATATAACAAAGAATTTCTGGAAAAATGGACCAACTATCCGGTTGATAAACTTAAAAACTATCTAAGCCAGTATACCTCTGAGATAGCAGAGAAAGAGAGCGGTGTTTCTGCAGCAGATATCAAGAGAATAGCCTATGAGTTTGCTGAAACAAAGCCTGCAACAACGATTTCGACAGGTGGAGTAACAAAGCACAAGAACGGCACTTATAATGAGAGGTGCGTTTTTCTGTTAAATGTAATAACAGGGAACATTGATACAAAAGGTGGCTACTGTATGCCGAGGATGTTTGAATTAAAGGACCTTGATCCTGTTCCTCAGGTACCTTCAATAAAGAGCGAGCTTTTACGGCCATCAAATTTTCCTCTTCTTCCCCATGAAGCCTTTTATCAGGTTTTACCTATGGTAGAAGCCGGCAGGGAGAAGGTCAGTCTTTATATGACCTATAATTACAACCCGGTCTACTCAAACCCGTGTTCTCTTGCGATCAGGGATATATTGAAGGATGAGAAGATAATTCCTTTTTATGTGGCAATTGATTCGTCTTTTACTGAGAGTGCAGTTCTGGCTGATATAATCCTGCCGGAAGCTACGTATCTTGAAAG
>MGDB01000096.1:4616-6121 GCA_001790645.1 Candidatus Schekmanbacteria bacterium GWA2_38_11 | reverse complement strand
TGAAATGTTAGATGAAAATATATCAAACCCTGTAGCCTTCAGCCCGTTTGAGTGCAAATAATTTGAAAATACTCCATGCCCTGCACCAAACTCCAATACCTTTTTTTCCTGAAGCCGGGGGACTAAAGGATAAATCCTTTTTAATACATAACATGCCCTGTCCCTTCTTGAGGTAACATAGTTTAAATAATTAGTCCGGACATTTTCATCTTTTACCTGGTTAGTAAATATTTCTATTTCCTTTTCTGCCACAAAGGGAGGAAGCTGCATCCGCAAAAGTTCTGCCTCTCTCTCAAGTCTTTCATTTATGTCTAAGTTCCCCTCTTTCAACTCCCTGTTGGCATAAGGCAGATTAGTTCTGTAAAACTCATTAGCCCCGTTATTTTTGCATGGAGAAAACTTAGGCTTATTGTTGATACAGATTCTCCCATTAAAGGCGAGAAGGTATTTTCCGGGTTCTTTCTTTCCATCCCCTGTTACCTCGGCAACAAAGCTCAATATAATTCTTTTATCCTCTGAGATTTCAATTCTTGCAAAATTATACCAGACCCCTTCAGGTATAAAAAAATAGAGCGGCGGCAGTCCCCCTCCCCTTGCGCCAATATACCGCAATACAGGCCATCCCTCAAAACAGACCCCCTTTTTCTTCTCTTTCTTCCTGTAAGTAAAAGAATCTGTGAATTCCCTGTAGTCTCCTGAAAGTTCCAGAGACATTTTGAAAGAGAGGTTTTTGAAATCGGATTTTGTATAAAGATTTGCTTCTATCTCTATTTCATCAAACTTCTTTTTAAATCTTAAAGCTTGAAAAAATTTTTCCTCCTCTGAAAATCCTGCTGCATAAATCTCCTCATCACTTATCCGTAAAATTTTACTGGACAAGTCCCCTGTCAAAATTTCCTTCTTGTCAATTTGAACGTATGTAAAGAAGCCTTTTCCTGTTATGATTTCTTTTCCAAAAAAAGAGGCTTCCAGAATGTTATCCTTAATGTCCAGCTCTATCAGATTCTCTCCCTGTTGCATTTAGATATTACTCTGTTCAATGATTTGCTTAATAATATTAAATTAAATGGTTTTAAATATTACGGCTTTACTTCCTGAAAAATTTTTCTACTCCTTTTCCTATGCTTTTAAGGCTCCTGCCAATCTCCTTAACACTCTCAGATCCCTTTACCACAACCTTTTCTCCAACCTCGACAACCGAAAGCCCGAGCTTCTGGGCAATGCCGACTGTAAAGCGCTTAACAATGTTCTCAGTTATGTTGAACTTCGGGTCATTCAGCTTTCCTGCAAGTGTAAATTCCAGTGGCAGCTCATTATTGCTTGTCTTGAGGAGGTTTAAGACAAGGGATCTTGGTACCCCAAGGAATTTTTCACCTATCCCCTTTCCGGATTGGAACTCAAGGTTTTTTATAACTGCCTTGCCGGGAGCGTTTATCAACTCTGAACGGACCCTGATGTCCATATTCAGATCAAGCATTCCCTTTGAAACATCTGCATCACCCTTC
>MGDB01000096.1:1784-4608 GCA_001790645.1 Candidatus Schekmanbacteria bacterium GWA2_38_11 | reverse complement strand
ATAGGGTTTAAAATTAGTTATATCAAGACTGCGAAGCTCCATCCGTGAGTTTGCATCAAGGGTCTTAAAATTCATCTTTCCTTTCCATTTGAGTATGCCGGTGCTTCCCCTTCCGGGAATTTTGCCTGTAAAGGAATAATCAGACCAATTATCTTTTAAAGGCATAGAGATGTCCGTCATGGTCATATCTATAGCCTCAACCCTTGTCAGATGTGGTGGAGATGAGATCTTCCCGTCAAGATAGAGCAAAGTACCGTTTTTCATAATGATTTTCTTTAAAATGATATCACTGCCTTTATCTCGCTTTCCCTGCGGTTCCTCAGTGCTCTTACCTTTTGCCGCCGGGAAAAAACTAAAAAGATTACCCTTACTATCAGTCTCCACTCTAAAATAGGGTTTAACAAGCACTGCCTCCGGAAGTATAATACGCTCTGATGGTGCTCCTTCCCTGACAGCAGCAAGCGTTATTTTTTCAGCTTTAACTGCCGGCTCTTTACCGTTAATTTGAAATGCTGAAAAATTCTGGCAGTCAGCCTTGGCATCAACAGCCATTGTTTTGAAGTTTATATTACCGCTGCAAGCAATAGAGACTGAGATTATTTTACCTTCTACATCAGCTGATATTTTTACCTCTGAGAAAATGTTTTTAAGAGGAAATGAAAAATTATTTAATTGCGCATTTACCTTTCTGATGTGAATGTTGTTTTCCGCAGGAGGGAATCTTTCGTCCTGAACCTGTATCTCTCCGTCATTAAGGAAAATATTATTTATTTCAAATGGTGGTAAACCAGAAGCAGAAGCAGGTTTTTCCTTTTTCTCCGCAGCCAGAGCAAAAGGGGTTGAAACTTTACCTTCCTTAGTGATACTGAGTTTTAAAACAGGCCTTTCAAGAACAAAACTTGAAATGGAGTATTGTTTCTTAAGAAGACCTATGAAGCTTGCTTTGATACTCAGTTTTCCGGCTTCAGCAGTAACTTCGGTTCCCTGTTTAAACCTTATGCCATAGGCTTCTACAGCTCCCCAGGTGAGAGATATTCTTTCAACTGAAAAATTCTTTCCCAGCGCTTTTTCCAGCTCATTTTTGATTATCCTGTTTGAATTTTTAACTAAAAGCGCAATAGTTAAAGCAAGAGCAACCGTTATTACAAAAATTATTAAAATTATTTTTTTATTCTGTTTTGCCATATTAAATTTTAATTCAGTTTTTTAATAAACTATAGTGAGCAGGCAGTCTAATGTCAAATATCAAGAAACAAAATAGTTATAAGTTATTTGTCATAAGTCATAAGTTAAATGTTATTCAGAGAATCTACACATTCCACTTGACAATAACATATGAGAAGATAAAAAGATTGAGTAAGTAATAATCAAGATTTAAAAACATTCTAAAACAAAACAAGGAACTGAAAAACCTCTTTTCAAATTTTCTCAGCAAATACATTTTGAAGGGTTTAAATTAAGCAAATGAATCTTGACATGAAATGGCTCGCCTGGGAAATAACAAGCAGATGCAACCTCTCCTGTATCCACTGCCGCTCAAGTTCAACAATGCAGAAAAAAGAAAACGAGCTTACAACAAAAGAGGCATTTAAGATCCTTGACGACCTGGCAGAATTTGCAAAACCAACAATAGTCCTTTCAGGCGGTGAGCCTCTCCTGCGCAAAGACGTATATGAGATTGCAAGGTACGGCGCAGAAAAAGGTATCAGGATGACTCTTGCTACAAACGGGACTCTGGTAAACGACGAGATTGCGAAAAAGATAAAAGACTCCGGTATAAAAAGCTGTTCCCTGAGTTTAGACGGGGCAACACCAGAGGTTCATGATAATTTTCGAAAGCAGAAAGGGGCTTTCAAAAGTGTAATGCGATGCATTGAAATCTTTAAAAAACACAACATTCCTTTCCTTATAAATTCCTCCTTCACAAAGCGTAACCAGAAGGATATTGCTGAGACGCTCCGCATGGCAACAGAGCTTGGAGCAATGGCATGGTTTATGTTTGTCATAATCCCTACCGGCAGAGGCGCCGGTGTTACTGAGGAGTTTATAGACAAAGACACCTATGTTGAAATCCTCAAATGGCATTATGAAAGAGAAAAAGAAGGAAAAATCAGAATGAGGCCTGTCTGCGCCCCGTTCTATTTCAGACTGAAAAAGGAATGGGGGGATAAAGAAAACATAAAAGATAAATCCTCTCCGCTTGGCTTTATCTCGGACCGCGGCTGCATTGGTGCAGTAGGAGGAGTATTTGTATCAAAAGAGGGGATGGTAACTCCGTGCAGCTATTTTCCTTTTGAAGTCGGGCATGTAAGAAAAAATTCTATCAGGGAAATCTGGGAAAACTCCCCAAGGCTTAATGATCTGAGGAATTTTGATAATTACCAGGGAGACTGTCATTATTGTGAATACAGTGTTGTTTGCGGCGGATGCCGTGCACTGGCTTATTTCTTCAAGGGTAATCACCTTGAAAAAGATCCCTATTGCGACTACAAACCAAAACGTATTTAATCCCTTTATTCTCTGTATGTCTATACATGTAATTCTGCTTTATTCTATCGCCAAAGAGTGTTATAGAGAATTTCTGAAAAAATTATTTTGCATTGAGAAAGCTAAGCCTTTGGAGCGACTTTAAATTTTTAGGAAAATCGATTGAACAAAAATAAAAAGGAATGTCTGAATTTTAGAACTGAAGGTGGATTATGTTTGGAAAACGTGTTACTCTTTTCAAGCTTCTTGGATTTCAAGTCCGCATTGATCTGAGCTGGCTGATTCTTGTCGTTCTCATAACATGGTCTCTTGCCCATGGATATTTTCCTTTCCAATA
>MGDB01000096.1:1352-1665 GCA_001790645.1 Candidatus Schekmanbacteria bacterium GWA2_38_11 | reverse complement strand
CAATGCGCGGGATCACCCTTTTTATTTTTGGAGGAGTTGCTGAAATGGATGAAGAACCTCCGAGTGCAAAGGCTGAGTTTCTGATGGCTGTAGCAGGCCCTATTTCAAGCGTCCTGCTCGGAGGAATATTTTATGCGATGTATCTGTTTACTTATAAAACCGGATGGCCAATTCTTGTTTTTGCTGTGTTAAATTATCTGGCCATCCTTAACTGGCTCCTTGCAAGTTTCAATCTCCTGCCTGCCTATCCCCTTGATGGAGGCCGGGTATTGCGCTCAGCCCTGTGGGAATGGAAAAAGAATATCAGGTGGGC
>MGDB01000096.1:212-1231 GCA_001790645.1 Candidatus Schekmanbacteria bacterium GWA2_38_11 | reverse complement strand
TTGCGTAATGCTGCCCAGACATCCTATCAGCAGATACTTGTGCGCAAGTCACTTGAAGGAGAAAAAGTCAGAGACTTTATGAAACCAGAGCCTGTGACTGCACCCTCTTCAATCTCCATAGAAAAACTCGTAGAAGATTACATTTACAAGTACCACTACAAGATGTTCCCGGTTGTTGAAAATGACAGACTCATCGGCTGCATCACTACCCGCCAGGTAAAAGACCTCCCCAGGGAACAATGGGCTTCCAGCACAATTATGGAATTGGTAAGCCCTTGTTCAGAAGAAAATACGATAGGGCCTGAAGAGGATGCGATGAAGTCACTCTCAATTATGAACCGGTCCGGCAACAGCAGACTTATGGTTATTGACAAAGGAAAACTGGTAGGAATTATAACACTCAAAGATATTATGGGATTCCTCTCAATAAAAGTTGACCTTGGTGAAGATGAAACTCGGTAGCCGCAGGCTTTAGCCTGCGTTTGAATATCGGTTTTCGTTTAACGGTTGCGATGCCCGTTTCGGTGTCAGGGTACGTAGTTCGTGTTTTTCCATCATATCTCCCCCTTTGGGCTTCGTCACCTTAACCCGCATCCCTTTAATATCCGGTATAGGTCAGACATCCTGCCTGACCCTCATCTCTTCTGCACAACAACAGTCACTGCAATTTTGTCATGCCATGCCTGACCGTCTCTGTCCCATATAGCCCAGAAATATCCGAGACCAAAAAAGAGTCCGCTCACAAACTTCCCTATTATTTCGCGAAGAATCATTCGCCAGAGACCCGGGTAGTTCCCGCTTATGCTCTCAACCACCCGCTCACTAAGGAGCCATTTTCCGGGTGTCATGCCTCTTTTTAAAAGATTCAGGTAAAAAATTCCATAACCAATAGTAACGATAATTATTGCCCCAAGCGTTGCACCCATGCCGAAAGCCATTGCCACTCCACCCAAAAACCCTGCCGCGAAAAAATAAAGGACAACAGCAAGTACAGGGTCAATCACAGTTGCAACCCATCT
>MGDB01000096.1:0-147 GCA_001790645.1 Candidatus Schekmanbacteria bacterium GWA2_38_11 | reverse complement strand
ATAGCCCCTCAGACACAATATCTTTGCTGCAGTTTGGACAGACCATTTTTTATCAGTGTCAAAGTGTCATTGTGTTAGAAAAAGCGTCATGGTATCAAGGTGTCATGTAAGGCAAAAATCAATGAAGAACCCTGCGGCAAGCCGCAG
>MGDB01000095.1:6665-10989 GCA_001790645.1 Candidatus Schekmanbacteria bacterium GWA2_38_11 | reverse complement strand
TAATGAATACGATAAAATGGTTTAAAAAAAATTGGACAAACATTGAGCAAAGCGCATCCTTTGGGCCTGGAATATCATCTGCTGTGAGGGATAAAGATAAGTAAATGAAAAAATCTAATTAGAGAGAATAAATGCAAGATTTTCAGGCAGAAAAAGAATGGCATGAGGGAAAATTTTATATAGATTCAGGCCACTGGACATCGCATCCGTTATTTGCATCAAGAGAGAGACATTGGTTGCAAAATGAAGTACAGAAAATAAGATTCTATGGATATTTATACAGGTATATTAAGAAGAAACCTTATCGAAATAATGCCACAGTTTTGATGTCGCCTATAGGTAATGGTGATGATTTACATTATTTAGAGGGTATTTTTAATGTAGTTCATGGTATAGATATTTCGAGCATTGCTCTCTCTAATTGTCCTAATACTATTATAAAGAAAGAAGGAGATATTTTACATTCTGGTTATGAGGATGAATCTTTTGACATTGTTATTTGCTCATTATTCTTACATCATGTGCACGAGACAGGTTTTGAACCTTTCATAAAAGAGTTTTCAAGATTGTTAAGGAAGGGTGGGACTTTAGCAATATTGGAGCCAAGTGCAATGTATCCATTTAGCTGGATAACTGCTTTAGCACAGAAAGTTATGGGAAACGTTAGTGGGAAAGTAGAGGGTGAAAGGCCAATTTCTCCTCTAAAGGTAACAAACATTCTTAAAGTTATAGGTTTTAAAAGGATTCTTACACGTGGATTAACATTTAATCATGTACGATTCCCCTGTGCCATCCAGTCCCCTGTGCCATCCAGCATTTTATTAACCTGTTTGATTATCCACTCAGACTTTTTAGTCCTTTTAATTTATTTGCAAATAGTATCGGGTGGTTCTGTGAGAAGTCATAAAAATGGAAAAAACTTTTGAAGGTATTTGAAACTCGTTTCAAAGCCATAAGGATTGTTCCTATTCAATAATAACTGGATATTAAGAACAAAGAGCAAATGATTTAATCTTGGCAAAGAAGTAAGAGGCATAATCATATCTATTTGGCCAACTCTAAAAGTCTCAGTATTTTTCTCCGGTAAAGTGAATCAATTCCTCCTTCGATAATCAAACGGACATACATTGGGGGATCATCAATATAAACAGTATCGCGCAAAATTGTATATGAAGATTGGGAAGGACTGTTTATTCCTCTTATTCCGGAAAAACAATATCTGTATCTCTGTTTAATAAGCTCCATAGCTGGTTTGTTAATGCTGTCTATATTTCCAAAAGGATAAGCAAAATAATCAATAGGCACTCCCAATTTTTTTTCCAGCAAATCTCCACTTTCTATGATTTCATCATAGAGTTCATCTTTAGAATGCAGATTAGAAAGACGACTATGGGTTTTTGTATGGGAACCAATAGTATGTCCTTGTTCTAACAAGTATTCCAAATCTTGCCAGGTTAGTGGTTTCATATCTGATGTAATGCAAGAATTCGTTATCTCTCCATCGTATATTTTTTGTGAAATAAAATCTTTTTGTCTTTCATTATCTATCAGTTCTATGAAATCAGGTGGAATAAAAAAAATCCCTTTAATCCCTAATGGCTTCAAGATTTCCTCAGCAACTGCAAGATTGGATTTAAAACCATCATCAAAAGTTATGAGTAATTTTATTCCTGAAAAAGAATATCTACCTCCTATAAAATCCCGGAATTGAACCGGAGTTATAAACTGGTAATTATTTGCAAGGTAATTTATCTGGTTTTTAAAGAGTTCTTTTTTGTTTTTTGGGATGTGATGATATAATAAAATTTTTACTCCTCCTGAATGGTTTCTATTTAAGAAAGAGCGCATTTTACGAAATAAATAAAAAGCCGGGGCTGTATAACTTGCTAAATATCTAAGTCTCATTGATCTTATAAAATTCTAATATAAATGTTTTATGAATATATTCTTAAAGTAGCGTTTCAATAGTTATCTAAATTTTAAATCTGTAAAAATTAGTGGGGCATCTCTTATTATCAACTGTTTCATTTGCAAAATGAGTTATGCTTCTATAATGCGACGCAGAACAACGGTAAAAAATATAAGAAGAGATTTAAAAAATGTCAAGGCATTTGAATTATCTTATCACAATTCACCTTGATTTCAGGAAACTCATGATTTATTATAATTTCATATTTTTAGGTATTCCTGTGTTTGTTAGGTATTTTAAACAAATGATTTTAAAAAAGCTTATTGAATAAGTGAAAGAGCAATAATGACGTCAAAAAAAGTAACTGAGGCATACATTACCAAGAATATAATTACCATTATTCCGGCGAGGTGTGGTTCTAAATCTATACACAGAAAAAACATTATTGATTTCTGTGGAAAACCTCTTATTGCATGGACAATTGAACATGCTCTGAAAAGTAGATATGTAAAAGGAGTGTACGTAACTACCGAAAGTGATGAAATAGAAAATGTGTCTAAGCGATATGGAGCTGAGATTATTCGGAGACCTACTAAACTTGCAACCGATACTTCTTCTTCTGAAGAAGCCCTTCTGCATGTAATTTCCGAGATAGAAAAATACAGGCAGATTGATACCATTGTTTTCCTTCAGGCAACATCACCCTTAAGAGAGGAAGATGATATAGATAAAGCACTAGAAAAGTTTTTTTCCGAAAAAGCTGATTCTCTTTTTTCAGCTACAATGCTTGAGGACTTCTGTTTATGGGAAATAATAAATGGTAAATTTAAAAGTGTGACCTTTGATTACAAAAATAGAGGAAGAAGACAGGATAGAAAACCCTATTATCTTGAGAATGGTTCTATCTACATCTTTAACCCTGATATTTTAAGAAAATATAGCAATAGACTTGGAGGCAAGATAGTATTTTATCCAATGCCTTTATGGAAGTCTTATGAGATAGATTCAATAGAGGATTTAAAAATTTGCGAATACTTTATGAAAAGCAGACTTTTAAAAAAGCAAAGAGATAATTTTCTTTTAAAAAATATTCATCTAATAGTCTATGATTTTGACGGAGTTTTAACAGACAATAAGGTTACTCTTAGGGAGGACGGGTTTGAGAGTGTGGTTGTTAATAGATCTGATGGATTGGCAATAGGCATGATTAAAGAGATGGGAATAAAGCAGGTTATACTGACAAAAGAAAGAAACATGGTAGTAGAAACAAGGGCAAAAAAACTCGGTATTCCATCACTTAGGGGTGTAGATAATAAAAAAGAGGCTCTCATAGACTTTTGTAAGAAGAATGACATATCTCTTGAATGTGTGGTTTATATAGGAAATGATTTGAATGATCTTGAGGTTATGCAAAGTGTTGGTTATCCTGTATGTCCTTTAGATGCTTATGATGAAGTTAAAAGTATCTCAAAGGTTATTCTCGATGTTCCAGGTGGAGAGGGAGTAGTAAGAGATTTTTTGAAATATATTGTAACTCATATCTGTCCAAAATAAATTTTGAAATGGAGCCTTGTTGAGGTGTACTAAAAATTGAGAAAAATCAAAACTTGAAAGAGTTTATTCTTATAAACAAATTTTGCAGTATTTTAGGACAAATTCTATAAATATTTTTGAGGGTTATTCTGAGCCCCTGAATAGATGGACACACTACGAGTATAGAGATTAAGATAGGAAAAACACTCAAATTATTTTGGACAGTATAGGTATAGAATATTTTTTGAATAGCGGTAGAATATCGTAAAAAAATAATTGCAAAAATATAACTCATTCAGCTTTGGATCTAAAACTTTTTTGAAGAGGGTTTAAAAGAATACAAATAAATGGATTTAAAAAAATTGGTATTGAAACAGATTGGAGTGTTTCGTTTATACTTGGAGTTGCATTTAGTGGTTATTGATAAATAAAAGGATTTGCACGATTCGGTGGGAAAAACAGTTCCATGCAAAACTTTTAAAAGCCTTAAAAATTAATATAAATGGTCTTGCAAAACAATAGAGATAGACTAATTTCTGATTTTTTATTTCATAGTGGTATTGTAAAAACTTTCTGCTCGGGAAAATACATCCCAGACTAAAAAGAAATTTATTATATATTCCATCAATTGATCTAATATCCATTAATATGGCTTGGATAAAATACAAGTTTTTAAAATCATTTCTCTCTTCCTCTAAAATTTTTCTAGGATTAAAATCATACTTAGCATCCTGAGCAATTTCATTCTTATAGTTTCTTCTGAGTTCAGCTAAATCACAATACCAAAGGAGTTGTTGAATATTATAAGAGGATTTGTGTTTTTCTGCATGGGAAAAAACTAATTCTGCTAAATCTTTTGGTGAGGGAATTAGAACAGATAAT
>MGDB01000095.1:3688-6653 GCA_001790645.1 Candidatus Schekmanbacteria bacterium GWA2_38_11 | reverse complement strand
ATAGATTCTGAATTTCTTGCAAAATTTTCAAAACTTCCTTTAAATCCATTCCAGAAGTAGCCAAAAAGCCCCCATTTTATTTCTATTAGTGGAAGTTTTGTTTTTGTATAAGCAGGTAACGCACAAAAAAGTTCAGAGAAATATTCTCTTCGTAAAGGTTCTGCTTCCTCATACCCATTCCTAATCAAAATCTCTTCACCCTTCCCTGCGTCCTCTTTTTTTATCAGAATATCCACATCGCCCATTGGGCGGAGGGCAATGTTTTTGTAAACAAAAATTGCAAGAGCTGCACCTTTAATGAGCATTACCTCAATATTGTTCTCCTTAAAATCTTTCAGTAAAACTGCAAGCTCATCATAGAGCTTTGTATTGCGGATACCAGTGCTATGATAACTTTTTCTGAACTGAAAAATGATATTCTTAGGAAGAGAATGGTCTTTATTGAGTTTCTCAAGATTTGGATACATTAGAGGTGCCACACTGTGAGCTTTTGCAGTCTCAAAAACCTGGTTCCAGTTAATATCTTTTTTTATTATCTCAAGGCTTGAGCTATATGACTCATCATCCATTACAGTTGTTGCACAGTTTAGAATCAGGCGGTTTTCAGGAGATAATTCATGCATTATTTAATTTATTTTTTTTATTTCCTTAATTATTTCTTCAACTCTGATATCTTTAAATAACTCTTTTCGCTCCTTAGTGTAGTTCCCTTTTCCTGTCTCATAAAGAAGAATAAATTTTGTATGTACTCTTAATGTTTTTATAGACAATGCTATCCTTATATTCACCATATTCATGAACTATTCTATTTCGAAGCCCAGAACTTGGAGCAAGTATTTTAGCTAAATGATTTGGAATTAATCCAGCCTTACCTGCCTTGATAAAGGATTCATAATAACTTTCTGGGGGAGTTTTATACTCCATTATTAGAAGAGCACCATTTATATCGCTTGCGACTTCCACCAAAAGTTGAAGAAGTCTTTCTGCACCTCTTTTTACAATTTTATTTCCCGTGTAGTAATTGAAGGTTATATCTTTAATTTCTGAAAGTTCTCCAAGGTATTGTCTCAATAGAATCAATTTTTCAGTTATGACTTCTAAATCACTGGAAGCAATCAATCTTAGTTCCTTGAAATTATATTGTTGAGGAAGGTTTCCCGCAAAGCGCGAAACTTTCTTGTTTCCCAGTATTTCTTAAATGCCATAATCTTAAACTTTAAAAAATCACCTTTTTTTCTCTCAGCAATTAGCTTACCTTTTTTTGCTACTTCAAATAAAAGTAAAGGTGATGCATAATTTAATATAGCCACATCTAAAGAATCATTTTTAAATATGTTAACAAGATCTGTAAGAAGTTGAAACTCTTCTTTATCATTAATAAGATTTTTTAAATAAATACCAATATCAATATCGCTGTTTATCCCTCTGCTTTCTTTTATTTGAGAACCAAATAATATGATAAGCGAGATATTGTATTTTTTTATTAAATGATTAAGTTTTTTAATGCCAATTTTCCCAAGTGTTTCCATATAATTTTATAGTAAGAAGTGAGGAATAGTTTGTCAATTTAAATCCATTGGTTTTGAATGGAATTGTGTTTTTTTGAAGGACGGTAATCTGCGGAAATGGAATTGTCAAATTTCTTGACACCTTAAGTGGTGTGCTGGTAACCTTTTATAAAAAGAATGTTTGGAGGTAAGTAATCATGGGACATGCAAGGGTTATAGAAAAGGATATCTTTGCTGATGTTATAGAAAAGATAGAGATGCTTACTGTATCACAGCAGAAATTCCTTCAGGAGATGCTGGCTGGCCGTGAAAAGGTTTCGACCGTCTCCAAAAAGAAGCTTCTCAAGAAGAGTTTTGGTATATGGGTCGACAGGAAAGATATTAAAGGGAGCATAGAGTATGTTGACGAGATCAGGGAAGGATGGGGATCGCGTCTTGAGAGGATAAAAGGCTGATGCACAGGTCTTTGGTCATAGACAGCGATATACTCATTGACCATTTGAGGAAAGAAAAGAATTTGAGTTGACCTTTCATGGTGGTTATGAGAAAAACCACTCTTGTCAAAATAAAACGGTCTGTTGCCCAAATCAACTTTTGCCCTTCGACAGGCTCGCTGCTTTCATTTTCCCAGTAACAGACTGTGTCATAATGTAGCCGCAACCTTTAGGTTGCGAATAAAATTCTTTTAGTATCAATAAGATTAGCGCAGGCTAAAGCCTGCGGCTACCATTAAAACATGAGTTGTGACACTGCCTCAAGCTGGGGAGTATTGAGCAGTAATTTTTTATAAAACCACATGCCTATAAAAAATTTAGAATATAAGGATTTTTCCTGGGACTTACATGAAAAAGCAGGGCATAAACCAATTGTTGCCCAGATGGAACTTACATACAGGTGTCCATTGCACTGCAAGCATTGTTATGCTGATTGCTACAACCGCAGAGAAACAATCAAATATGAGCTTTCTACAGAAGAAATAAAAAACATTTTAAATAAATGTAAAAAGGATGGTGTGTTATGGTTTTGTTTTACAGGAGGAGACCCTTTAATAAGAAAGGATTTTGCAGAGATTTATTCTTATGCCAGAGAATTGGGCTTCATAGTCACAGTATTTACATCTCTTATACCTTTAAATCAAAAAATACTTGAAACATTCAGGAAAAATCCTCCCTTTGGTATAGAAACAACTTTAAATGCAGCTACTTTCCTAAAATATAAAGAAATTACGAATACAAATTATTTCAGAAAACAAATAGAAGCTATAAAAAAATTACTAAAAAATAATTTGCCGGTTAAAGTAAAAACACAGATTACCCGCCAAAATATAGGGCAGATAGACAAAATAAAAAAAACAGTAGAGTCTTTAGGGCTAAATTTCAGACCGTCAACAATGATTTATGCCAGCTTAAATCAAGATACCTATCCCTGTAACTTACGCCTTAAGCCAGAGGAGGTAG
>MGDB01000095.1:1249-3304 GCA_001790645.1 Candidatus Schekmanbacteria bacterium GWA2_38_11 | reverse complement strand
TAACTGAACAGACCATTAAAGAATATGCTGACTAAACAGGAAAAATTCTTACTAAGAAATTTAACCGGTTCATTTAACCAAGAGACAATAGATAGCCTTGATCTGAAATTATTTTACAAGCTTATTAATAATTACAAACTCTCTCCTTTGCTATATTCACGTTTATCAGAAAGCGGCTTTCCTGTTTTACCCTCAGATATGAGAGAAGAATTAAGGAAAAATTATTTACTGAATCTACAAATATACCTGAGTCAAAAAAAAGAAACTCTCAGGGTTATACAGATATTTAATGAAGAGCACATCCCTGTAATTGTATTGAAAGGTCCTTTATTAGGAGAAAAGATTTATCAGAAAGAAGGGGTAAGAAATGCCTCATCAGATATAGACCTGCTTATAAAATATCAGGATTTACCAATTACAGAAACATTGCTCAATAATATAGGTTATAAAGTAAGACAGCATTACTATAAATGTTTGGACTATTATGACCCAGAGACATTTTGTAGAAACTCTTCTGGAGGATTTGGAATAGATCTGCACTGGAACTGTATTCAAACACAAGAAATAGATGTTCCAGTGGATTTGTATTGGGAGAATTGTGTATCCAAAAATATAGAAGGGATAACAGTAAATTTTTTTTCAGATGAAATTCTTTTTATATATCTATGCATGGTATTATGCAGAGAAATTACAGATAATATTTCTTTCCCAAGGCGTTTGTTAGATTTTCACTATTTTCTATTACGATATAAAGATAGCTTGGATTACGAATATTTAACCAGGATTTTATCTGATTATAACACAAATTTATTTATATCATTTTGCCTTAGTATTGCTAACGAAGGTTTTGGAAAGAATTACAATATAGACAAAGCATTTTTAGATTCCCTTAAAGTTTCCAATGTAAAGAGCAAGGTTTTAAATTGGATGATAAACTATGACCATACACAGGAAAAAGACTATTTTTTCAAAAGGAAGATAATTTCGGTATACGTATTCTCAAAAGGTTCTATTTTGGGAATGGTTAGATTTCTTTGGCGAAATTACAAATATAATTACTTCAATTTTCTTGAAAGGGACAATCTAAGACTTACTCCAGGAGCATTTGTCAGGCATTTTTTACAACTGTTTAAAAAATTATGGAAAAGAAGTGAGATAATTTAGATACAGATTCCTATTATTTTTTATCCTTCACTTAAACCTTCTCTTCTGTCTCTCCCATGCTGGCGCCATCTTTTTCCATAGAGGGGAATGTCTTGCTTCAAACAAAGCCTGAGCCCTGTCTTGCTGGCTGCATCTCGTTAATGCACCTGATGTAAGTAAACCCCTTGCAGGGCACCAGTGGCAGAATTGAGCTAATACACAATCTTTACAAAAATAGCCTTTTGGCGGTCTAAAATTTTGCACATATTCTTTTAATATTTTCCAGCCCTCTTCAAAAGAACCTTTTAAGATATTATACCGGGGATAATGAATCTCCAAACAGAGGTTCATTTCGCCATAAGGAGAAATAGTTACCTCTGATTGCCCTGCACCGCATCTGAATAAATTCTTTCTTCCTAAATTCTCAGAAGACCGACCTTCTAACTCTTCTTCATTTATCAATTTTCTGCTTGAATTAAGTTTCTTCCTTAACTCGTAAACCTGAACCGGAGCTACCTGGTATTTTAAAGGGCTCTTGTCTCCGTTAATCCTGGGATTAATGGTGGGGCTATAGCGGAACATTGTATCAAATCTTTCTGAGAGCTTCTTGATCATCAGAAATTCATCTTTATTCGGCTTCATGAGGGTTGATTTAATCTGCACATCAACACCTTCATCTTTTAGAAGTCTGATTGAGTTTATTACTTTTTCAAAGCTTCCTTTCTTTCTGGTTATCTTTTCAAAGGGGTCTTTGGTTGCTCCTAAAACTGATATATCTACACGATTAAGGCTTGTTCCTAAAGAGGCAATCTTTTTTGCCATATTTTTATCTATTAAGAATCCATTAGTTAAAAGAGAAATCCGGAAACCATTTATTTTTGCATAGTTTAAGATCTCAAAGATGTCTTTTCT
>MGDB01000095.1:0-1068 GCA_001790645.1 Candidatus Schekmanbacteria bacterium GWA2_38_11 | reverse complement strand
GCAGGATTTTTACTTTACTATCCTCGAATTTTTTAGCGTTCCTGATATAGTAGGTAAGAAATAGATTGTCATAACTCTCACCAATTGCCATATTATAGTCTAAATCGAGTTTTTTAGAAGTTCTTTTTAAATCCCTTTCCGAAGATGCCTCAAGTTCTATAAAATATCCCATAAAGGGAAGCCTATCAATTAAAATTAAAGTGTTATCTAATTTAAATGTATGTCTTTTTTTCTCAGTTCTTTTTAATTCTGAAAATCCTAATTGTTTGAAAATCTCAATCATGATGTCTGCATCACTTACCACGGTTTCTGTTTCTTTTCTTACTTTAGCCCTGATATTTTTTTTTACTATTTCTTTAAGAGTGATTATCCCCTCTTTGCCTGTCTTTTTAACCCTTACTGCCTTACCCCCTGAATTTAGAACTATATTTATTTCCTCTTTCTCTCCCAGGTCCTTGGCGCCGAGCTCTCTTAGCCTGTTAAGTATTAATTTTTTATCTTCTATCTTAAACTTTACTTCATATTCCATGTTTTTTTGGACACAGATGGTCACAGATATTAACAGATGATCGTTATATGCGCAGATGATCGCTGATATTTGACAGATAATCACAGATATAATCTATGCTCATCTGCGTCTTTATCTGTGTTTATCTGCGTCTTCATCCTTCCATAAATTTTTTTGTTTCCGTGGCAAGTTCGCAGTAATATTCAACCGGTGCTTCTTCACTGCCTGTCTCTAAATAAGCCCGTGCCGGACAATGATAGCAATATTCTTTATATTTACAACTGATACATCTACTCTCAGTCTTATGTTTTTCTTTCAGGATATTTAGAAACTTATCAAATCCTGTTTTAAATAACTCTTTTTTTAAATCAGTAGAATATTTTTTACTCAAATGGCAAAATTGCAGGATTCCCTGAGGATTAATAAAATAACTTGTTAGCCAGGAGCTGCAATGATAAATCCCTGCAGGGTTAAATAAATGCTCCTGATGCTCAAGCTGTTTCCTTTTTTCTTCAATCATATCTTTATCCCTGCTGACTATTTTTCTTATTTCATCAGCA
>MGDB01000094.1:11576-20560 GCA_001790645.1 Candidatus Schekmanbacteria bacterium GWA2_38_11 | reverse complement strand
GGAAATAGATTTAATAACCCCCATTGCAATGGAGAAGGAACTGAGGTTTGCAATAAGAGAGGGTGGAAGAACAGTAGGTGCCGGCGTAATAAGCGAGATAATCGCATAGGAAAAAATATGTCAACCCAGAAAATCAGAATAAGGCTTAAGGCCTATGACCATAGAGTATTAGACAGATCTATAGAAGAGATTGTGGATACGGCGATAAGGACAGGTGCAAAAGTAGCAGGGCCTATTCCTTTGCCGACTGTAATCAACAGATATACGGTACTGCGCTCTCCCCATGTTGATAAAAAATCACGGGAACAATTTGAGATAAGGGTTCATAAGAGGTTAATGGACATATTAGAGCCCACACCGCAAACAGTTGATGCCCTCATGAAGCTGAATTTATCAGCAGGGGTTGATGTAGAGATTAAGTTATAAATTTTGGGAGATTGCCTTGATAATAGATGGAATTTTTGGGAAAAAAGAGAAGACAACCAGGGTCTTTACCAAGACCGGCGACATGGTAGCAGTAACTGCTATCGAGGTTCCTCCCTGTCATATTACCCAGATAAAAGACAAAGATCGTCACGGGTACAATGCCATTCAGGTTGCTGTTGGAGAGGTGAAGAAAAACCCTAACAATCCCATAAAAGGACATTTTAAGAAAAGCGGGGTTACGCCAACAAAAATATTAAAGGAAATAAGGGTAGAGGACTTAAACGAATTTAAATTAGGCCAGGACTTAAAAGTTGATATCTTTAAGGAAGGCGATAAGGTTGATGTAGTAGGTGTTTCAAAGGGAAAAGGTTTTGCCGGAGTCATTAAGAGACATAATTTTGCCGGTGGGCCTCAAACCCATGGTTCAAGGTTCCACCGTTCGGTGGGGTCAATTGGGAGCCGTAAACCACGCAGGGTTTTCAAGGGTAAAAGAATGCCTGGAAGACTTGGCGGGGAAAGGGTTACTGTACAAAATTTAGAAATTGAAAAGATTATTCCAGATCAAAACCTCCTCCTTGTAAAAGGGGCAGTTCCCGGCACAAGAGGAGGTTTACTCTTTATAAAAAAGGCTGTTAAGGGATGAGTTCTATAACTGTAAAAGACATAGAGAATAAAGACGTTAAAAAGATAGAGTTTCTGCCGGGGATTAAGGTGGATAAGATCAATCCTGCTTTGGTCCAGCAGTCAGTTATAAGAAGGCTTGCAAGTGAGAGAAAAGGTACGGCCTCGACAAAAGACCGTTCCCAGGTAAATTTCAGCACGGTAAAACTTTACAGGCAAAAAGGGACAGGCAGGGCAAGAGCAGGCTCAAGAAAATCTCCCGTGAGAGTCGGTGGGGGAACGATTTTTGGGCCAAAACCGAGAGATTACTCTTACAGTATTCCTAAAAAAGCTAATAAAAAAGCTATAAGCTCAGTTATTTTTGAGAAATACAGGAACGGAGATGTTTTAGTCCTTGAAGATCTGAAACTTGAGGAGATAAAAACAAAAGTCCTGAAGAAGATACTTAGCGGACTGGGGATAGATAGCCATTCGCTGATTTTATTAGGTGAGAAGGATGAGATTCTGAAAAAATCTGCAAGGAATCTTCCTGATGTATCAGTTATGAATATCCAGAATATTAATTCTTACGATCTTTTGAAACATAAAAAATTAATTATAAAGGAAAAGGACTTAACTCTTTTAGAGGAGGCACTGGCTTGAAGCTTGTACCCCATAATATAGTTAAAGCACCTATAGTGACTGAGAAGAGCAATATCCAGAAGGATGAGTTTAATAAGGTCTCTTTTGTTGTGGATAAGAATGCCAACAAAGTTCAGGTAAAGAACGCGGTGGAATACCTTTTTAAGGTGAAAATTAATAAAGTACAGTTGATGAATGTAAAAGGCAAAGTGAAAAGCTTTGGCAGGTTTCACGGCAAAAGGCCTGACTGGAAAAAAGCAATTATAACCCTTAAAGAGGGTGAAAAAATAGAGTTGCTTGAAGGAACTTGATAACTGTTTAAGACGGATAGGATTAAGTATTAAGGATTAAGTAGTAAGAATTAAGAATGAAGTAGTAAGTTTTTTTGCTTAATCCTGAAATAAATATTTAAAGGAATAACAGATGCCAGTTAAATCTTATAAGCCGACTTCTCCTGGAATAAGGTTCCGGACAACGGCGGATTTCTCTGAGATTACAAAAGTAAAGCCTGAAAAATCCCTTCTTGCGCCTATTAAAAAGAGCGGAGGCAGAAATAACCTCGGGAGAATAACAAAGAGGCATACAGGCGGAGGACATAAAAAGGCTTACCGTATAATAGATTTTAAAAGGGATAAAACCGGAATACCAGGCAGGGTAGAGTCAATCGAGTATGATCCGAACAGGTCCTGCCGCATTGCCCTTGTGGTATACAAGGACGGTGAGAAGAGGTATATTTTGGCACCACTTAACTTAAAGGTCAGCGACACGATAGAGTCAGGTCCGAATGCTGACATCAGGCCGGGAAATGCTATGCCATTAAAAGATATACCCCTCGGTTCAGTAATTCATAATATAGAATTAATGCCCGGGAAAGGGGGACAGCTTGTAAGGAGTGCAGGTAACTATGCGCAACTTATAGCAAAAGAAGGAAAATTTGCTCATGTAAGGTTACCCTCAGGAGAGGTAAGGCTTGTAGAGGCTAAATGCACTGCCACTATAGGACAGCTTGGGAATATTGAACATGAAAATATTTCAATCGGGAAAGCAGGCAGAAGCCGCTGGCTTGGGATCAGATCAAAAGTCAGGGGAGTTGCCATGAATCCTGTTGATCATCCCCATGGCGGCGGAGAAGGAAAAACCTCTGGCGGCAGACACCCGGTTACACCCTGGGGCAAACCTACAAAAGGGTATAAGACTGTAAGAAAGAAAAAATCAGACATCTATATCTTAAAGAAAAGGAAGTAAAAGGATCTATGGCCAGATCAATAAAAAAAGGTCCCTATGTAGATGAAAAGCTTTTAGCAAAGATAAAGCAGCAGGAAGAGAGCAGGGAACAGAAGGTAATAAAAAGCTGGGCAAGGAACTCTACCATAGTGCCAGAGTTTGTGGGCTATACCATTGCTATCCACAACGGGAAAAAGTTTATTCCTGTTTATGTAACGGAAAACATGGTAGGCCACAAGCTCGGTGAGTTTGCACCAACAAGGACCTTCAGAGGGCACAGCGGTACCAAGACAGAAAAAACTACTAAAGTAACCGGAGCATAGGTTAGGTAAGAGGTCTTATGGAAGAAGAGGTAAAAATTCAGGTTGAATCCAAGGCATCGGGGCGGTTTATGAGGATTGCTCCGAGAAAAGCACGGTTAGTCGTGGATTTGATAAGAGGGAAAATGGTTGATGAAGCCATAACGATTTTAGAATTTTCACCCAAATACGCAGCTCCCGTGATCAAGAAGATATTAAATTCTGCTGTATCAAACGCCATGCGAATAGCAGAAAACAAAAAAACCAAAATCGACGTAGACAGTTTTTTTATTAAGAGTGTCTATGTAAATGAGGGGCCGACTCTTAAGCGTTATATGCCGCGGGCAATGGGAAGAGCTACTCCTATAAGGAAAAGGACAAGTCACATAACAATAGTTTTAGGAGCAGTTTCACAGGGTTCTTAATACTGGAGGATTTTCAATTGGGCCAAAAGGTTCACCCTACGGGGTTTAGGTTGGGAATAAATAAGACATGGGATTCTAAATGGTATGCGAAAAAAAATTTTGCTAAGTTTTTACATGAGGATTTGCAGATCCGCAAGTTTGTAAGAAGCAGACTTGAGAGGGCCGGTGTTTCAAAGATTGAGATTGAGAGGGCTTCTGATAATCTCAGGGTGAACATTTATTCCTCAAGGCCTGGCATTGTAATAGGAAAAAGGGGTTCAGAGATTGATAGGCTCAAAGACGAACTGAAAAAAATTATTTCCAAGAATGTAACTATAAATACCTTTGAGATAAAGAAGGCCGAGATAGATTCCCAGCTTGTTGCTGAGAACGTTGCCTTGCAGCTTGAAAGAAGGATTGCCTTCAGAAGAGCTATGAAAAAGAACGTTGCATCTGCCCTAAGGTTTGGCGCGCAGGGGATAAAGATCAGATGTTCCGGGAGGCTTGGAGGAGCAGAGATAGCAAGGACTGAATGGTTCAGGGAAGGCAGGGTTCCCTTGCATACACTAAGGGCTGATGTGGATTACGGTTTTGCCGAGGCGAGGACAACCTACGGTATTATTGGGGTAAAGGTTTGGATATATAAAGGGGAGATTTTGCCTGAGAGGGTAAAAGTCGAGGACAAAGCTTCTTAATCCGCGCAGGAGTAAAGAGAGGGGTATAAAGAAATGCTATTAATGCCGCAAAAAACAAAATACAGGAAGCAGCAAAAAGGCAGGATTCGTGGTAAAGCCTCTCGTGGAAGTGAGCTGAGTTTCGGAGAATTTGGGCTAAAAGCCATGGAGCCGGGCAGAATCACAAACAGGCAGATTGAGGCTGCAAGAATTGCTCTTGCCCGCTGCATAAAAAAAGGCGGGAAAATATGGATAAGGGTCTTTCCTGATAAACCCATGTCAAAGAAACCGGCTGAAGTAAGGATGGGAAAAGGAAAGGGGAATCCTGAATTCTGGGTTGCTCCGGTAAAAGCAGGGAGGATACTCTATGAAATGGACGGAGTTACACCCGAAGCTGCAAAGGAAGCAATGAGATTAGCATCTCATAAGCTCTCCATAGCAACCAAATTTGTATCAAGGCATTAAAAAATTTTTGAAGAAATTTTTTATGATTACAGCGATTGAAAGAGGATTACACAGATTAGGTTTATAATGAAAAATCTGCGTAATCAAACTTTTAAGGTTTTAAATTAAATGAAGGCAAAGGAAGTAAGGGAACTGACCTTAGAGGAGATAAGGCAAAAGGAGAGGGATTTAAGAGAAGAGATCTTTAACTTGAAATTCAGATTCTCTTCAGGACAGCTTGAGGATCCCTCAAGGATTAAGATTGCTAAGAGAGATTTAGCAAGAGTTCTTTCTATATTAAAGGAGAAGGAAAAAGACGTAAAATCCTAAATTCGAAATCCTAAATTCTAAACAATTTCCAACCTCAAAACAGTTTTGAAGATTCTGATTTTGAATTTGTTTAGGATTTAGAAATTAGGATTTAGAATTTACTTTTTAGACTTTAAAAGGGGTTTAAGTGGAAAAATTAAAAAAATCAAGCGGTATGATTGGAAGGGTTATTAGCAACAAGATGGACAAAACTGTTGTTGTCAAAGTAGAAAGGCTTGTAATGCACTCAAGGTATAAAAAGACATTTAAAAAGACCTCTAAATTTAAATCCCATGATGAGAAGAATGAGTGCAAGGTTGGGGATTTGGTGTGGATTGCAGAATGCAGGCCTTTAAGCAAAGAAAAAAAAACACGGGTGATTGAGGTAATTGAAAAGGCAGGATGACAGTAAGGTTCTGTCTTGAGTGGGAGTAATTTTAATGATCCAGATGCGGACTAATTTAACAGTTGCTGATAATTCGGGTGCAAAGAAGATTCAGTGCATACTTGTCCTTGGAGGATCAAGAAGGCGGTATGCCCAGATTGGAGATGTAATAAGGGCTTCTGTAAAAGAAGCATCTCCTGAGGGCGCTGTTAAAAAAGGGGAGGTTGTTTACGCGGTGGTTGTCAGGACAAATAAGGAATTAGGCAGGTCTGACGGGTCCTACATAAGATTTGATGATAATGCTGCAGTTATAATAAATGCCCAGAAAGAACCTGTCGGGACAAGGATTTTTGGTCCTGTTGCAAGAGAGTTGCGGAAAAAAAAATTTATGAAAATAATTTCCCTGGCACCAGAGGTTTTATAGCTTTAGTTGATAGGAGAACTCCATGGCATCGAGTTTTGCAATAAGAAAGAATGACTTTGTAGTGGTAATTTCAGGAAAGGAAAAGGGGAAAACAGGAAAGGTTCTGAGAGTATTGCCAAAGAAGGAAAGAGTAATTATAGAGAAGGTAAACTTCATCAAGAAGCATGCCAGGCCAACCTCCCAGCAAAAGCAGGGAGGGATTATAGAGAAAGAAGGGCCTCTGCACTGGTCCAAGGTCATGGTTTTATGCAGCAAATGCGAAAAGCCAACAAGGGTTGCAAGGAAGACCCTTTCAGACGGAGCCAAGGTCAGGTTATGCAAAAAATGCGGAGAGACGCTGGAGAAGAAATAAGGGGTTTTCATAAAAGGAATATTATGGCGAGGCTAAAAGAAAAATATAAAGAAGAAGTCGTGAAGAAAATGGTGGAGGATTTCAAATACAAGAATATTATGCAGGTTCCAAGGCTTGTAAAAATAGTCCTCAATATTGGTTTAGGCGAGGCTATTCAGAATGCTAAAGCCATTGAGGCTGCTACCGGTGACCTTATGGCTATTACAGGCCAGAAACCTGTAGTTACACGAGCTAAGAAATCAATTGCTACTTTTAAACTCAGGGTAGATATGCCAATAGGGTGCAAGGTTACTATAAGAGGAGACAAGATGTATGAGTTTTTAGACCGGCTGGTAAATTCAGCCCTTCCCAGGATTCGTGATTTTAAAGGCGTTTCAGCCAAGTCTTTTGACAGTAAGGGCAATTACACCCTTGGGCTCAAGGAGCAGATTATTTTTCCGGAGATCAATTATGATAAGATTGACAAGATAAGAGGTCTAAATGTTACCATTGTTACCACTGCTAAAAGTGAAGATGAGGGTAAGGCATTACTCGGTTATCTCGGGATGCCTTTTAGAAATTAATTAGTTTCTGAAGAAAAGGTTTTTAATGGCAAAGAAATCTTCAATAATAAAAAGTAAAAGGACTCCAAAATATAAAGTTCGTGCTCACAGCAGGTGCCGTTTATGCGGAAGGCCTCGCGGTTATCTAAGGAAGTTTGAGATGTGCAGGATCTGCTTCAGAAAACTGGCTTTGGAAGGGCAGATACCCGGGGTAACAAAAGCCAGTTGGTGAGTTATGTATACAGTTAGTTTGGGTTGCAGGATAATATAATGGAGAAAGAAAAAAATGTTAACTGATCCAATAGCAGATATGCTTAACAGAATTAGGAATGCTTTAAAGGCAAGCCATGAAAAGGTTGATGTAGGGGCCTCAAATTTAAAGCTTGAAATTGCAAAAATCCTTGAAGAAGAGGGTTTTATAAAAAAATATAAGTTACTCAGGGACAGAAAACAGGGTGTAATAAGGATAACACTCAAATATGATGAAGAGGGTCAACCTGTCATAGCAGGGTTAAAAAGGGTAAGTACACCTGGAAGGCGTTATTACGTGAGCAAGGACAATATCCCTAAGGTACTAAACGGGTTGGGAATAGCAATTCTTACGACTTCAAAGGGGATAATGACAGATAAGAGATGCAGTGCTGATGGGGTTGGAGGAGAGGTTATCTGCGAGATCTGGTAGAGGTTTTTATAAAACCCCGTTTTTTAAGAAACCTACTAATAGCTAATAGCTTATGGCTTTTAGCGGAGAGTGTTTAGAAAGAGAAAAGAGAGAATGTCAAGAGTTGGGAAAAAAGTAATCCTATGTCCTAAAGAAGTGACAGTAGGAATTTCAAAAGATAAGATTGACATACAGGGACCTTTAGGGAAGCTCTCTTATGCGTTTCCTCCGGGGATAAAGGTTGAGAAAGATTCAGATAAGCTTATAGTTAATCCTTCAGGTTCAAATAAGACTGACAAAGCTTTTCACGGGTTGTTCAGAAGTATTCTGAATAACATGGTTCAGGGCGTTGTTCATGGGTTTCAGAAGAAGCTTGAGATAAGGGGCGTTGGGTACAAGGCTCAGGTGCAGGGCGGGAAGCTGACATTGAACATAGGCTTCTCTCACCCTGTGGTCTACGATATCCCTGAAGGGATAAAGATTAACGTAGAAAAGCAGATAGAGATGACAGTCAAGGGGGCAGACAAGCACCTGGTTGGCCAGGTAGCGGCTGAAATCAGAGGGTTTGCACCTCCAGAGCCCTATAAGGGGAAAGGTATAAGGTACACAGATGAAGTGGTTAAGACAAAGGTAGGTAAAACCGGAGCTTAACTGTGACTGTCGGAGGACAGGGACAAGCCCTGTTTCTACATTTCATTAGATACAAGGGGAGAGAAGATTCTTGGCTATAAAGTTGAATAAAGAAAAAGCAAGGATATTAAGGCATAAGAAGATCAGGAAAAAGGTAAGAGGCACTGCTGAGAGCCCGAGACTTTCAGTCTTTAAAAGCGAGAAGCATATCTATGCCCAGCTTATAAATGATGATCTCGGAAAGACTCTGGTCTCTTTTTCTACTCTTAAGCCTGGGTTTAAAGAGAAGATGAAAAAAGGAAGCACCATTGAATCTGCAAAGCTTGTAGGAGAGTTGATTGCTGAAGAAGCAAAGAAATTAAATATAGAAAAAGTCAGGTTTGACAGAGGTGGCTTCCCTTTTCACGGACGAATAAAGGCGTTGGCCGAGGGAGTAAAAGAGAAGGGATTAAAAATTTAGGAGCTATGATTTGAAGAAGATAGACATTGATGAGATAAAATTAATAGACAGAGTAGTTCATATTAGCAGAGTGGCTAAAGTTGTTAAAGGTGGCAGAAGGTTTAGTTTTTCTGCTCTGGTAGTGGTAGGAGACGGTGAGGGGCATGTGGGGATAGGGCTTGGAAAGGCTAATGAGGCTCCTGAGGCAATCAGGAAGGGAGTTGAAAAAGCAAAAAAGAGTTTAATTACGGTTGCATTAAAAAATACTTCAATACCTCATCAAGTGATTGGCCACTACAGCAGCAGCCGGGTACTTTTGAAGCCCGCAGCAAAAGGCACGGGGATAATAGCCGGTGGTGCAATCAGAGCTGTGCTTGAGGGAGCGGGAATTTCAGATATTCTTACTAAATCTATTGGTTCAAGTAACCCTCATAATGCTGTAAAGGCAACACTGAGCGGTCTTATGAGATTAAAGACTGCTGAGGAAGTGGCAAAAAAAAGGGGAAAAGAAGTAGAGGCGATTTTATCT
>MGDB01000094.1:4353-11513 GCA_001790645.1 Candidatus Schekmanbacteria bacterium GWA2_38_11 | reverse complement strand
TATAGGATCGACAAAGGGTCAAAGGGCAACGGCAATTGGGCTGGGGTTAAAGAAGATCAATCAGTCAGTTATCAGAAAAGACATCCCCGAAGTGAGAGGGATGATTGCAAAAATCCCCCATTTGTTAAAGGTGGAGGAAGTATAGTAATGTCAAATGCCAAAGCTCAAAATTCAAATTAAAGAGTTGAGGAGTTAGAGGGTCAAGGAGTTAAAATTAAGTTTATAACTCTGACACACACTGAAACTCTTAAACTCATTTTGAAATTTGGATTTGATTGTGGAGATTATATGGAGTTATCAAAACTTCCCGGTTCTTACGGGAAAAAGAGGAAAGTAAAGAGGGTAGGAAGAGGGCCCGGTTCAGGTCACGGGAAAACTTCAGGCAAAGGGCATAAAGGGCAGAAGGCCCGTTCAGGAGGGCAGGTTCATAGAGGCTTTGAAGGCGGCCAGATGCCGCTTCAAAGAAGACTCCCGAAACGCGGTTTTCATAATATATTCAGAAAAGAGTTTGCAGTAATTAATTTAAAAGACCTGGAAAAATATGAAGCTTCTAAAGAGATTACCCCTGTGCTCCTTTTGGAGGATGGGAAAATATCAAAAATAAAAGATGGTCTAAAAATCCTTGGAGAAGGGGACTTATCAAAGCCTTTGAAAATCTACGCTCACAAATTCAGCCAGGAAGCCCTGAAAAAAATTGAGAAAGCAGGAGGAAAGGTAATAGTCTTAGAGTGAAAAAGTGATTGAAACATTTCAAAATATATTTAAGATACCGGAGCTTAAGAAAAGGGTAATATTTACCCTTTTGATGTTAGGGGTTTACAGGATCGGTAGCCATATTCCTGTTCCTGGTATTGACAGTCAGGCACTGGCAGAATTTTTCACAAGGGCCTCGGGTACAATACTCGGGTTCTTTGATATGTTTTCAGGGGGGGCACTGAAGAGGTTGACAATTTTTGCCCTCGGCATAATGCCCTATATCTCTGCCTCGATTATCCTCCAGCTTCTTACAGTTGTAATTCCTGCTCTGGAGAGGCTTTCAAAAGAAGGAGAGGCAGGAAGGAAAAAGATTACCCAGTATACAAGGTACGGGACAGTGATCCTGAGTATAATCCAGGGACTGGGTATAAGTTATGGGTTAGAGCACATGAAAAGCCCTACGGGTGCTCCGGTTGTGCCTGATGGAGGGTGGTCCTTCAGACTTTTGGGGATGATTACTCTGACAGCCGGTACAGCTTTCATAATGTGGCTTGGGGAGCAGATAACAGAAAAGGGGATAGGGAACGGAATTTCTCTTATAATCTTTGCAGGGATAGTTGCGAGTATGCCTGATGCCATTGCCCAGACTATTCAGTCTGTAAAGTCAGGAGATTTAAATTTAATTTTCGTAGTTTTTCTTGTGCTTATAATGGTAGGTATTGTAGGGATAATAATCTATGTGGAAAGAGGGCAGCGAAAAATACCGGTCCAGTACGCAAAAAGGATCATTGGGAGAAAAGTTTACGGTGGTCAGAACACTCATATCCCTTTAAAGATAAATACTGCCGGAGTAATACCCGTAATATTTGCCTCTTCAATAATAATGTTCCCGGCAACTATTGCGAGTTTTTACAATAACCGGATAACCCAGGCGATTGCAAGCGGCCTGGCACCCGGTTCAATATTATATGAGATGCTGTATATAATATTTATAGTTTTCTTCTGTTATTTTTATACGGCAATAATTTTTAACCCTCTGGATTTAGCTGAGAACATGAAGAAGTACGGCGGTTTTATACCAGGGATCAGGCCCGGAAAGAGGACTTCTGAATATATTGACCGGGTACTGACCAGAATAACCTTAGTAGGGGCGATCTATCTGTCAGCAGTTTCTGTTCTGCCTGATTTTTTAATCAGGTATGCAAATGTTCCTTTTTATTTTGGCGGGACAGCACTGCTGATTGTTGTAGGAGTGGCAATGGATACAGCTTCCCAGATTGAATCCCATCTTTTAACCAGGCATTACGAGGGGTTCTTAAAGAAGGGAAGAATGCATGGAAGAAGGGGATAAAAGAGCAGGGTTGAGGGAACAGAGTTTAGAGGCAAGAGAGGTAGTATGAAGAATATTGTTTTACTTGGTCCCCCGGGAGTTGGAAAAGGGACTCAGTCCAAAATGCTTTCTGAGAGGTTTGGAATCCCTCAGATCTCCACAGGTGATATATTAAGAAAGGCGGTCAGCGATAAGACAGAGATGGGAAAAAAAGCAAAGGTGTTTATGGAGAGAGGAGAATTAGTGCCTGATGAAGTAGTGATAGGAATAATAGATGATAGAATAAAAAATGATGACTGCAAGAAAGGATTTATCCTGGACGGATTTCCAAGGAATGTAAATCAGGCAGAGGAGCTTGATAAAATTCTTAAAAAAAAAGGATTTCCCTTAAATATTGTACTTTCTATTGATGCCTCTGAGAACGAGGTTATACGGAGATTGGGAGGCAGGAGAAGCTGTAAGGAATGCGGTGAGGTTTTCCATATCTTCTTTCGTCAACCAAAGAACGCCGGCATTTGTGATAAGTGCGGGGGTGAGCTTTACCAGCGCAAAGACGACAAGGAAGAGACAATCAGGGGAAGATTAGAGGTCTACAACCGTGAGACAAACCCTCTGATAGATTATTACAAGAAGATGGGTAAGCTGAGGAGTGTTAGCGGGAAAGGAGAGATAAAAGAGATTTTTTCGTCGCTCTGTAAATTGGTTGAAGAAGGATGCTAAATGATTGTGCTCAAGACCCCGGCAGAAATTGAGCTTCTGAGGGTTGCTAACAGAGCTGTAGCAGAGGTTTTAAAGGAGCTGGAGTCTAAGATTGTTCCGGGGATAACCTCTTTAGAGCTTGATGAATTAGCTGAGAAACTTTTGAGAGAGAAAGGCTGTATACCTGCTTTTAAAGGATACAGGGGATACCCTAAGAGTATATGTACTTCAATAAATGAACAGGTTGTACACGGGATACCCTCGGAGAGAAAATTAAAAGAGGGTGATATAGTAAGCATAGACATCGGGGCAAAATGCAAGGATTTTTATGGAGATATGGCAGCCACATACCCGGTGGGAAATATTTCAGGCAATGCCCAGAGGTTACTTGATGTTACAAAAAAATCTCTCTATGAGGGGATTGCCAAGGCAAAGGTGGGCAACAGGTTGGGAGATATCTCCAGCACTATCCAGAGGACAGTTGAAGGAGAGGGTTTTTCAGTAGTCAGGTTTTTTGTGGGCCATGGGATAGGCAGGGAGCTTCATGAGATGCCCCAGATTCCGAATTTTGGCATTCCTGGTACAGGCGTCAGGCTAAAAAGCGGAATGGTTTTTGCCATAGAGCCAATGGTCAATGCAGGTGAGAGTGACGTTGAGATCTTAGAGGATGGGTGGACGGCTATAGCAAAGGATAAAAGCTTGTCAGCTCATTTTGAACATACTATAGTTATATTAGAAAAGGAGCCGGAAATTTTGACAAAAACAAACTGAAAGGGGGGAGAATAAATTAATGCCTAAAGAGGCGCCAATCGAGGTCACAGCTACTGTAATAGAGCCTTTGCCAAATGCTATGTTCAGGGTTGAGCTGGATAATGGCCACAAGATTCTTGCCCATGTTTCAGGAAAGATGAGAATGAATTTTATAAAGATTCTTCCGGGTGATAAGGTCACAGTAGAGCTTTCACCTTATGACCTTACAAGAGGGAGAATAATTTACAGGCACAAATAAAGGACTGCTCGAGAAGTAGAGAAGGAATATGAAAGTAAGATCATCGATCAAGAAGATTTGTGAAAAGTGCAAAATAATAAAACGCAAGGGTGTAATAAGGGTAATCTGCGAAAACCCGAAGCATAAGCAGAGGCAGGGTTAGTCATGGTGATTACACAGATTAAGGTTAGATTACGGAGATTAGATTTAAGAAATCTCTGTAATCTTCTTAACAAAATCTTTGTAATCAAAAATAAATAGTAAAGTGAAAGGAAGACGTAATGGCAAGAATTGGGGGGGTAGACCTACCAAAGGATAAAAGAGTTGAAATAGCTCTTACGTATATTTTTGGTATTGGCCGTTCAAGCTCAAAAGAGATATTGTTAAACACCGGAATTGATCCAAACAAAAAGATCAAAGACCTGAACGATGCTGATGTTAATCTGCTGCGTAAGGAGATTGAAAAGAATTACCAGATTGAGGGTGACTTAAGAAAGGAAAATTCACTCAATATTAAAAGACTCATGGATATCGGTACATACCGGGGTCTACGGCACAGGCGTTCTTTGCCAGTAAGAGGACAGAGGACCCATACAAATGCAAGAACCAGGAAGGGCCCGAGAAAGGGTGGAACAATAAAGAAGAAGGTCGCAGAAGCATAGATATTGTGCGAATTGTGCTTAAATTCAAATAAGCTCTAAATTCAAAGCACGAAATTCTAAACAATATCAAAATTCAAATATCAAATGTTTAAGAAATATATTATCTTATGTTTTGAATTTGGAGTTTTGGTTATTTGAATTTGTTTAGAGCTTAGGATTTAGAATTTGGATATTATTGGATGATGTAACATAAATTCTAAGAGGAGAATATGCCAGAAGAGAAGAAGGAAGAAAAGAAAGAAGAAAAACAGGAAGAGAAGAAGGTAAAAAAGAAGAAGGTAAAAAAGGTTTTCAAAAGTGGTATAGCTCATATTAAATCAACTTTTAATAATACTGTTATTTCTATTACGGATACTGAAGGAAATGTTGTAGCATGGGCAAGCAGCGGCAGTTCAGGGTTCAAAGGGTCCCGTAAAAGCACACCATTTGCAGCTACAGTGGCTGCTGATAACGCTGCGAAGAAGGCTTTAGAATTTGGAATGAGACAGGTAGAAGTGTTTGTAAGGGGTCCCGGGTCGGGCAGGGAGGCAGCAATCAGAGCTCTTCAATCAGCCGGGCTGGCAATAACAGTAATAAAGGACGTAACCCCCATCCCACATAACGGATGCAGACCGCCAAAAAGGCGGAGAGTTTAAAAAGGAGGAGATGATTTTTGGCAAGGTATAGAGGGCCTGTATGCAGGCTTTGCAGAAGAGAAAATATTGAGATCTGTTTTAAAAGTGAAAGAGGCTTTTCAGATAAATGTGGTTTTGCCAAGAGAGGTTATCCTCCCGGGCAGCATGGTCAGTCACGAAGGGCAAAGATTTCAGAATATGGGATACAACTTAGAGAAAAACAGAAGGTAAAAAGAGTCTATGGGGTCCTGGAGAAGCAGTTCAGAAGATATTTCAAGATGGCAGAAAGGCAGAAGGGAATTACAGGAGAAAACCTCCTGATGCTTCTGGAGAGGAGGCTGGATAATGTAGTCTACAGACTGAACTTAGCTGCGTCCAGAAGACAGTCAAGGCAGTTGGTAACCCATGGGCATATCCGGATAAACGGAAAGAAAGTGAATATTCCATCATATCTTGTCAGTGAGGGAGACTTGATAGAGCTGAGAGAGCGCAGCAAGAACATTTCTCCAGTTTTATCTTCTCTGGAACTGGTTAAAAAGAATCCGCCACCTTCCTGGCTTGGGTTTAACAGTGATAAAATGCAGGGGAAAGTAATTGCCTTTCCAAGGAGGGATGAGATTCAGTTTCCGGTAAACGAGAAGTTAATAGTCGAATTGTATTCAAAGTAATAAAAAAATAAATAATAAAAATACTCTCTTTAGGAGAATTTAGAATGAAATTTCAAGGTTTGCTTAGACCTAAAAAGCTTGAATGTGAGTTAGAAACTCTTTCTAACACATATGGGAAGTTTTTTGCTGAACCATTTGAGCGAGGTTTTGGAGTCACAATTGGAAACTCTCTACGAAGGATTCTCCTTTCATCCATAGAGGGCGCTGCTGTCAGCAAGGTCAAAATCTTAGGAGTAAGCCATAAATTTACCTCTTTGCCAGGGGTTGTAGAGGATGTGACAGACATAATTTTAAATCTGAAACGGCTGCGGCTGAAGCTCCATACAGATGAACCAAAGAAAATATTTCTTAAAGCGTCAGGGGCAGGAGAAGTAAAGGCTTCAGATATTGATCACAACGGTGATGTAGAGGTCTTAAACCCTGATCTACACATTGCAACCCTTGATTCGGACGGCAAATTGGAAATGGAGATTGAGGTTAGAAAAGGGAGAGGATACTCTCCGGCAGAAAAGAATGAGGATGAAAAAGAACCAATTGGCGTTATTGCAGTGGATTCTATTTATTCACCCGTCAAAAAAGTGAATTTCAATATTGAAAGTGCAAGGCTTGGACATGAGACCGAATTTGACAGGCTTATAATGGAGGTATGGACCGACGGCAGCGTAAAGCCGGATGACGCAGTTGCTTATGCAGCAAAGATATTAAAGGACCATATGAGTATCTTCATTAACTTTGAGGAAGAGCCTGAGGTAGAGGAGGAAGCAAAGGTAGATGTTGAGAAGGAGAAGATGTATACGAATCTCATGAAGAGCGTTGACGACCTTGAGCTTTCAGTGAGGTCCCAGAACTGCCTCAAGAATGTAAATATAAAGACCATTGGAGAACTTGTTCAGAAAACTGAAGCTGAAATGCTCAAGACAAAGAACTTCGGAAGAAAATCTCTGAATGAGATTAAAGAGATATTGACAAGTATGGGCCTGACTCTGGGTATGAAGCTTGAAGAATGGCCTCCAAAAGAACCTTTACCAAAAAAAGAAGAAACTACTGAAGAGGCTGATTAGCTTATACAGATAAGGAAATTGAAATCCATTTCAGAGATTAGCGGGGTCTAAACAGTATGAAGCATAATGTAATGGGTAGAAAATTAGGAAGGACTACAAGTCACAGGATTGCGATGCTCCGCAATATGGTGACATCGCTTTTTGAACATGGCAGAATTGAGACCACTACTGAAAAGGCCAAAGAGTTGCGCAGGGTTGCAGATAGAATGGTTACACTGGCAAAGCAGGAAACGCTTCATTCAAGACGCCTTGCTGCCAGATGGATAAAGAATAAAGATGTCCTTAAAAAACTTTTCAGTGAAATAGGGAGTAAATATTCTGAGCGAAAAGGAGGTTATACAAGGATAATCCGGACTCGCATCCGCCATGGCGACGGCGCCGAGATGGCGATTATAGAGCTTGTCGAGTAATTCCTCACAATTGCAAAGTGTAAATTGTAAAT
>MGDB01000094.1:0-4319 GCA_001790645.1 Candidatus Schekmanbacteria bacterium GWA2_38_11 | reverse complement strand
AAGCTCAGCTTCTGGGTATAATTACTTTTTGTCATCTATGAAAAAGAAGCTGAATTCCGCATCAAGTACGGAATGACAGAATATTCATGCCATAATTAGGACTTGATACCTCGCAACTTGAGGCGAGGTAGTTCATTCTTTAGTTTTTAAGTCTATTTATAATTTTGCATTTTAAAATGACTTCATCCCATTTATCCAATTGCCAGTCGAAGAGATATTTGCCTTGATGACGTCTCAACTGATTTATCTTTTACCGGTTTATCTGCATTAAATCTCTCTATAGCCTTATACCAGATGAGCTTTGTGTATTCATAAAAGAGAATTTTTGCAGATTCTCTTTTCTGCCACCAGTGGTCAGCATCGTATTCAACATCATTTGCGGGAGAGGCTGATATTTTTATGTTGCTGCCATTAAAAACTTTTGAAAAAATCCATTTTGCCCTTTTTGTATGGTAGCTTGAAGTCACAAGTATCACACTTTTAAAATGCCTCTTTTTAAAAACATCTAAAATGATTTTGGCTTCTTCAATAGTTGAATGTGCTTCATTTCTGATGGCAATTATAGAGTGTTCAGGAACTCTTAGGGAGATTGCCTGTTTTTTCATAAGGTCTGCTGCGTAGGTGTCCCAAGCAATTTTATTTCCGCTCAGTACAAGGTATTTCCCGTAACCTTTTTTAAATAGTTTGACTGCTTCAGTAACCCTTTCTCCTTTGTTTGTATCTCCTGAGAGGACAAGGATTACATCAGATTTTTCCAGAGGGTCGCTGAGGATTAAGTAATTGCCGATTGCCCTAAGTATATTTGGATAATATAGATATATTGAGACAATTAGACCGAGAATTATAACCCATTTCAGCAAACGGAACATAATGCTTCTCCTTTTTTGGACAGGCGAGGGACCTGCTCGCAACGACTTCGTCGGATTGCCACGCTCCTTACAGTTGCTCGCAATAACAAAGATAAATTATAGCATAACCATTGGATGCTTGTCCAGTCAGTGAGGATTTATATTTCCTCGCTCCTGTCCTCTCCCCTCTGGGGAGAGGATTAAGGTGAGGGGGGTAGTCAGGCATCTCGCTTGACTTATTATTTCCCCTTTTTAAGGCTCTTCCACCTATCAAGCCTTTTCTTTATTTCTGCTTCAAACCCTCTTTCTGTGGGATAGTAATATTCTTTTCCGCGGAGTTCTTCAGGCATATAGTCCTGCGTCACAACAGCATTTTCATATTTATGCGGGTATTTGTAGTCTTTACCATAGCCTGCTTCTTCCATCAACTTTGTTACAGGGTTTCTTATATGAAGGGGTACAGGTATTGCCCCTTTTTTTTCAACATCCCTTTTTGCAGAAAGGTATGCCTTGTAGACCGCATTGCTTTTGGGGACGCAGGCAAGGTATATGGCAGCCTGTGCAAGCGCTAAATCTCCTTCCGGCATTCCAATAAAATCCACAGCCTCCTTTGCTGCAACAGCTACCTGAAGTGCCTGTGGGTCAGCATTGCCGATATCTTCTGATGCAAAGCGGACCATTCTCCTTGCAACATAGAGAGGGTCTTCGCCTGCTTCAAGCATCCTTGCAAGCCAGTAGAGTGCAGCATCAGGATCGCTGCCGCGGAGTGATTTATGGAAGGCTGATATTATATTATAGTGCTCCTCACGGTCCTTGTCATAGAGGAGTGCCTTTTTCTGCATTGCGTCTTCAGCAAGCGTCTTTATTATAATCCGTTTTCCCTGAGAGTCAGGCTTGCAGTTTAATACTGCTGTCTCAAGTGTATTTAAAGTTATTCTTGCATCTCCCTGTGAGTTGGATGTAATAAACTCTATCACCTCGCTGCTTACTACCGGGTTATATTGCTTTAAACCCTTTTTATCATCTTCAACGGACCTTTTTAAGATTGCTGCAAGTTCCTCTTCTCTAAGAGGGTTGAGGATATATACCTTTGTCCTTGAGAGGAGCGGCGAGTTTACCTCAAAAGAAGGGTTTTCAGTTGTTGCGCCTATTAAAATTATTGTTCCGTCCTCAACATGCGGGAGGAAAGCGTCCTGCTGTGCACGGTTAAAGCGATGGATTTCATCTATAAAAAGTATTGTCTTTTTGCCGTATTGTTCAAGTTCCCTTCCTGCCTGATAGATAACTTCTTTGATCTCTTTTATTCCTGATGTGACCGCGCTAAAGGCAACGAAATTTGACTTTGTCATATTTGCAATCAGCTTTGCAAGGGTAGTTTTCCCTGAACCCGGAGGCCCCCAGAGGATCATGGAGCCTACATTGTCCTCAAGGATTGCACGGCGCAGCACCTTCCCCTCTCCCAGGATATGCTTCTGGCCGACAAACTCATCCAGAGTTTCAGGCCGCATCCGGTCTGCAAGGGGAGTAAATTTCTTTTTCTCTTTTCTTGGCTTTTGATCAAAAAGATCCATAGGCATTGATGAGTTTTTATGATATGATTTATTAAAAATCAGGATTTGTCAAATAAAAACACAGGCTTCAATTGAATGCGTAAATATCTCCTTTTCCATGATGACAATTATTCTGGTAAGGGCGACTTTAGTCGCCCATTCTATAAAATCTTTAACGGCAGGTCAGGAGACCTACCTCAATTTCATCTGGTAGCGTTGTTTTCTCTTCGTAGGGAAGCAAAAACCTTCCTTATCCCCATTTTTCTCTTTAATTACGGAAACGGAAAAGGAGATGCTCCCATTAATTGCTGCATTTACATTGACAGTTATTTGGAATTTCTGGTAATTTGATTAAATAAACGCAAGCATCTTCCTGCTGAGGTAAAACAATGCTCAATGAAAAGGAAAAACTCGAACAGATAATTAACCTCGGTCTTGAAATTACTAAGGTCAAGGATGTGGACATCCTCCTTGAGAGGATTCTCACCTTTGCAAGGCAGTTCGTAAATGCTGATGCCGGTTCCGTTTATATAAAGGAAGATGGAAAATTAAAGTTCAGCTATACTCAAAATGAAACTCTGCAAAAAAAATTGCCTTCAGGGAAAAAATTAATCTATTCTACCTTTTCAGTCCCGATCGACAACAAATCCATCTCCGGCTATGTTGCAGATACTGGTGAAATGCTGAACATTCCAAATGGTTATAAATTAACTGAAAATGTTCCGTACTCATTTGATAAACATTTTGATGAGATCTCCAATTATCGCACACAATCACTTTTAACCTTCCCCCTTAAGACCAACAGGGGAAATGTAATTGGCGTTTTACAGATGATCAATGCGCAGGACAATGCCGGAAATGTCATTCCATTTGCTAAAGAGGATGAACCTTTTATAATGCATTTTGCTAATAATGCAGCCATTGCCATCGAACGGGCACTGATGACCAGGGATATTATCTTAAGAATGATAAAAATGTCAGAGCTTCATGACCCAAAAGAAACCGGTGCCCATGCAAACCGCGTGGCATCCTATGCTGTTGAAATTTATGAAAACTGGGCTTCCAGGCGGGGGATTTTTCAGGAAGAGATTGAAAAAAACAAAGATATCCTGCGAATGGCAGCCATGCTCCACGATGTAGGCAAGGTGGCTATTTCTGATGTAATATTAAAAAAGCCCGCCAAGTTAAACCTGGATGAAGTAGAAATCATAAAGATGCATACCTATCTGGGATCAAGGCTTTTTGCAGATCAGCACTCAGACTTTGACAAGTCAGCCTTCCTTGTTGTACTAAACCATCACGAGCGGTGGGATGGTAAAGGATATCCAGGTCACATTAACCCCATGACAGGAAACCCTATCTCAGGTTATGAGGATAAAAACGGGAAAGCACAGGGAAAAAAGGGGGAGGAAATTCCCACCTTCGGGAGATTTGTTGCAATCGCAGATGTCTACGATGCCTTATCCTGCCGCAGGGTTTATAAAGAGGCCTGGGATGAAACTAAAGTACTTGAAACCCTCAAAGAAGAAGCTGGCAAACACTTTGACCCTGAGATGATTGAATCTTTTTTTTCCATTCTTGATGTAATTCGTACAATTGCCAAACGCTATCCTGACGAATAATGCTGTAGCATTTTTTATAAAAAAGAAATTTTTTCCCACTATCGGGTTCACCTGATAAACTCCTGCCAAAAATAACTTTCTGCTATTCCTATTAAAGCTATTAAGGAAAATCTCTTTTTTAAAATCTGGCATGGGAAAAAAAGGGAAGCTATTATGCCTGAAAATGTGCTCTACGTAAATTTTTGTTGCACCGTTATTGTTTTTGGTTTATAATTTTTTTTATAAATACATTTAAGCACTCATAAAGTTTAATAAGGGTAATGGGAAAATGAAACAAATCCAAATGCTCAAGATGTCTT
>MGDB01000093.1:14895-15037 GCA_001790645.1 Candidatus Schekmanbacteria bacterium GWA2_38_11 | reverse complement strand
ATTGTACCTTTCTTTTATTCTCAATAGTTTTCAACTTTTCAGTTTGAGTTTTTAGTTTTTACACTTGAACCCATGAACCCCAGAATCCTTAAACCCTATTTTTAGCTCTGTTACCACACAGGTAAAAGCCTGTCAAGGACTC
>MGDB01000093.1:5137-14712 GCA_001790645.1 Candidatus Schekmanbacteria bacterium GWA2_38_11 | reverse complement strand
TCTGGGGACAGTTCCAAAAGCCACAAAGGATGATTTAGATAAAGCCATAAGAGCAGCTGAAGAGGGTTTTAAAGTCATCTCTAAAATACCAGCACATGAGCGGTCAAAGATTCTTGAAAATACTTCAAGGCTGATAGAAGAAAACCAGGAAGAACTTGCAAAGATAATATCCCTTGAAGCAGGAAAGTCTCTTAAATACTCTATGGCAGAATTAGGAAGGTCTGTTGAGACTTTTAAATTTGCATCTGAAGAAGCAAAACAGATTCACGGGGAAACTATCCCGTTTGATGCTTCTAAATCTGGTGAAGGAAGAATAGGTTTTTATCTGAGGGTCCCAAAAGGGATAATTGGCGCTATAACGCCATTTAATTTCCCCCTTAACCTTGTAGCCCACAAAGTGGCACCTGCAATAGCTGCCGGTAACTCTGTAGTATTAAAACCTGCCACTACTACCCCTATCACATCAATAAGGCTTGGTGAGATTATGATAGAAGCCGGAATTCCCAAAGGTGTATTGAATATAGTTACAGGTAAAGGCTCTGAGATAGGAAACTGGATTGTTACTGATGAAAGAATTGCAATGATAACCTTTACCGGAAGCCTTGAGGTCGGCAGGAAAATTAAATCATTGGCAGGGTTGAAACCAGTTACACTCGAACTTGGATCTAACTCAGCAGTAATCATAGACGAAGGCACTGACATAAACCGTGCTATCCCGAGATGTTTAATGGGCGGCTTCTGCAACTCCGGACAGGTTTGTATCTCTGTCCAGAGGATCTACGTCCACAATAATATTTTGCAGGAATTTACAGCAGAATTTGTTGCTGCTGTCAAAAAATTAAAAGTCGGGAACCCTATCGAGAAGGATACAGATTTCGGACCGATGATTGAAGAGAAAGAAGCAATACGGGCAAAGGAATGGATTGATGAAGCGATCAGGCAAGGAGCAAGAATCCTTACAGGCGGTGAAAGAAACGGATCAATCCTCCAGGCAACTGTACTTGCTGATGTTACTCCAAATATGCGGGTTGTTAAGGACGAAATATTTGCTCCTGTTGTCTCAATTATCCCTTTCAATGATTTTTCAAAGGCAGTCTCATTTGTCAATGATTCCATTTACGGGCTTCAGGCCGGCGTCTTCACACAGAGCATAAAAAATGCTCTGATGGCTGCAAGGGAGATTAAAACAGGCGGTGTTATAATAAACGACGTTCCTACTTTCCGTGTAGACCAGATGCCCTACGGTGGTGTTAAAGGAAGCGGCATAGGCCGTGAAGGGTTGAAATACGCGATTGAAGAAATGACTGACATTAAGATGGTGGTATTTAACGTATAAAGAAAAATGCCATCTACAGACATGGGGTCGAAAGAAATTACTTTACCACTATGAGCTATGCTTACCAATTACGATATAGCCATAAATCTTCCAAATTTACTGACGGCTTTAAGGTTTTTACTGACCCCATTCTTCTTAAGTTTCTTCTACCTTCTTTTTGTCTTTCCCGGTAAATTATTTTTTGAAATTTCTTCATTAGTTTTTTTCCTCCTCATCTGCGCAACAGACATCCTTGACGGCTATACCGCAAGAAAAGGAGGGATCATTACAGATTTTGGTGCATCTTTTGATCTCGCTGCAGATTTTTTCTTTCGCTTCTCTTCGCTTATTCTTTTCTCCTTTTTAAAAATTATTCCATTCTGGCTTTCTGCAATCTATCTGGTGTTCTTTTTAAGTTTTATTTTAAATTATAAAATTAAATGGAACAATCTAAACAAAATAACAGACCAAAACTTCGCCACAAGGGTGGGACAACCTGCCTGCCGGCAGGCAGGGAATGTCCCGCCTATCTACAGCAATGGTATTTACTTTTCTCACAAAAAGATAAAAATGAGAAACAGATTTGGCATAAATATGTTTGGAAAAATTACGCCTGTTATTTATAATACATTTATAGGAATGATTGTTTTAAACAACTTCTCATCAATTGCAGTTCTAACTCCCCATGTGGTCATGTTGATTTCTCTAATCCTGTCAATCCTTACTTTTATTGCAATTCTTGAAGGGTTATTTTTTTCGAAAGCAGAAATACATGGCTAAGATGGACAGAAGAAAATTCATAAAAACCGCAGGAATCTGTGCAGGAGGCCTTTATCTTAAACCTCAAGCTGTCTCTGTATTTGAGATAGAAGAAGACTTTAATATAAATCAGGTTAGCCCTAATGATAAACTCTCCGTTGTCGTAATAGTCCACCACAGCAAGGTAACAAATCAGAACGGAAAAATTAATAAAAATATTGCCCGCCTTATGATAGATGAAGGAATCAAGGCAATAACTAATTCAAAAACCTATCAGGACGCATGGAAAAGAATATTCCCAGAGCATCTTAGCCAGGAAATAATAGGAATAAAGGTCAACTCATCCAATTCACAGCTCCCTACTCATCCGGAGGTGGCTTATTCAGTTGCCGATAGTCTCAAAGATTCAGGCTTTAAAGAAAACTATATTTTACTATGGGACTGTTATGAAAATAATTTAAAAAAATCAGGTTATGAGTGTAATGACAAGAATTTTGGATACCGTTGTTTTGGAACAAGCCGATGGGGGATAGGATATGACAACGCAATTAAGGTTAAAATCCCTTCTGCAAACACAGAGCTTCCTTTAAGCAAGATCCTCACTCAGCACAGCAACTATATCATAAATGTTCCTGTTTTAAAAAATGCAACTCCCTCTGCACAGAGTGGTTTTACTGCATTTGCAGGCGTTAGTCTGGCCCTTAAAAATGCTTACGGATATATTCCATTAAATGATCAGTTCTGGCAATTCAGGATACTCACTGCCATTGAGAATATGAAAGCCATGCATGCCCATAACTGCAATCCCCAGATAGCTGAGCTAAACGCATCTCCTGTCATCAGGAAAAAAACCAGACTGTCTGTTTGTGATGCAATTTTAGGAATCTATGACGGAGGACCTTACGGCCCGCCTCAATGGGTTGAAAATAAAATAATCATCAGTTCTGATATGGTAGCATTGGACACCTGCGGTTTAGAAATAATCGAGCGTAAAAGAAAAGAAAAAGGAATTAACTCAATTGTAAGCCAGGCTGGCCATATTGCCTCTGCCTCAAAACTCGGACTCGGAAATAACAACAAAGAAAAGATTAAACAGGTCTATCTGAATTTAGGTTGAAATCTCTTTATCAGGTTTCTAAAAAATATGGTGAGGCCCATGATTAAAGTAATTGGCAACAGATTGCAGAGAATCAACTACCTTGCGGCAAAAACCGCATCAAAAGAGCTTAATAAAAACTTTCCCATAGCTCTCTTTAATTTAATTTGACAAAACAAAAATAATCATTAACCTTTACTTATATATCACTATCATTTTTATACAGCAGGGTTAAAATTTTTTCGCCCTGCTCAATATAGCTCACCTCATAATTGAAAGGTTCGGTAATAAGCGCAATGATAGATTTTGAAAATATTAAAACATTAGAAGATCTGAAACGTTCTAACTATGCCATTCTCCCAATAAATGAGGAACTGCGAAAAAACCTTATAGCTAAACTGAGAAAAAGAGAGACATTGTTCCCGGGAATAATTGGTTATGATAATTCTGTTATCCCTCAAATCGAGAACTCTATATTGTCAGGTCACAATATGATCTTTTTAGGCGAACGAGGTCAGGCAAAAAGCCGCATAATAAGAAACCTTATTAACCTTTTAGACCCTGTTGTCCCTGTAATTTCAGGCTGTGAGATAAATGACAACCCGTATAAACCAATCTGTAAATCCTGCAAAGAAAAGATCAAAAAATCTGGAGACAAAGTTGAAATAGTATGGATTGCGCGGGAATCAAGATACGGCGAAAAATTAGCAACACCTGATGTATCAATTGCAGACATTATCGGTGAAGTAGATCCAATAAAGGTTGCTGAAGGAAGGTATCTATCTGATGAGCTAACAATCCATTTTGGCCTGATCCCAAGAACCAACAGAGGGATTTTTGCAATAAACGAGCTTCCTGATTTAGCTGAAAAAATCCAGGTAGGACTTTTTAACATTATGGAAGAAGGAGATGTCCAGATTAAAGGTTACAAGGTTCAGCTCCCTCTTGATATATGCATTGTGGCAAGTGCAAATCCGGATGACTATACGAGCCGCGGCAGAATAATCACTCCCCTAAAAGACCGTTTTAAATCCCAGATAAGAACTCATTACTCAAATGACCGTGGGATTGAAATTGAAATAATGGAACAGGAAAGAGCAAAATTTGCAACCGGTCAGTTGAAGTTAAATATCCCAAAATTCATTAAAGAAATTATTGCTGAAATTACAATGGCAGCAAGGGGAAGCAGCGATGTAAACCAGAAATCCGGGGTTTCTGTCAGAATGTCAATAGCCAATATTGAAAACATTATAAGTAACGCCGAAAAAAGAGCTATCCTCCTTAATGAGGATGAAATTGTCCCACGGATGAGCGATATGCATTCAATTCTGTCATCTACTTGCGGCAAAATCGAGCTTGAATATCTTGGTGAGGATAAAAAAGAAGACGACATTATAAAAAAGATAATCCAGAAAGCAATTAAAAAAGTCTTTGACCAATACTTCAATTCAAATCAGCTTCAGAAAGTAATAGAGAGTTTCAAGAACGGCTGGGTAGTAGAGGTCTCAGACCAGATGCCGTCCAGCGAATATCTTGAAGGACTATCAAAAATTGAAGGTCTTAAGGAAGGCATAAAAAAATTGGATGATTCTAAATCAACAGCTTCAATTGCTTCTGCCATGGAGTTTATTTTTGAAGGTCTTCATCTCTATAACAAATTGAACAAAAGTGAAGTAAACGGAAAGATAGTTTACAAATGAAAAGATATCAGTACTCGGAGTGGGATGGTACACAGGATAAGATAAACTTAGACGAAGAAAAACTCTTCGATCAGTTCACAGACTATTTGCTCCAGGATGGTGATCTTAACGTTGCTCTCCAATGGATGATGCTTCAATATTTGGCTTCAAATCCTGATATAAATCTTATGAGCATGGACGAGTATCTTAATTATCTTAGAAGTCTGAAAGAAGAGTATTTCAAAACTTTTAACCTTGATTATAGTTTTGATGATATTAAAAAAGAGTTAAAGAAAATCCTTAACAAAGAGCTTCAAGCCATTGAAATGAAATTTAAAGATAATCAGCAGGAACTTGCAGAAAGAAGATTCCTTCTTGAAAACATTCCTAAGAAACTAAGCAAAACTATTGAAGCGCTAAGGTACTATGATTTTCAGGATAAAAAGGCTAAACAGGATTTTGAAAAATTGCTGAGGGACCTTGAGAAGTTAAGGCAACTGGAAGATTTTTTTGAAAAATATAACCGGGATTTTCACGGCGAAACTCCCCTCCCATTCAAAGAATCTGTAGGTATGATGGAAGAATTTAAACGCCTGGAAAACCTTGAAAAGGATTTGCAGGAAGGAAATTTTATCACAATTAATTTAGAGGATCTCAAATATTTTCTGGACAATGATATTTATAAAGTTTTTGAATATCTGCAGGGTATAATTGAGAAGTTTAAAAATGCCGGATATATCGAAGTAAGCGGAAACAGATTCAGTCTGACTCCAAAAGGGATAAGGAGAATAGGACAAAATGCTATTCAGAGTATTTATTCGTCAATGAAAAAAGATTATTTCGGGACTCATGAAACCCGTTTGGGAGGCTTCGGGAACGTTAAACTGGACCATTCAAAGAAATACCAATATGGAGATCCATTGAATATTAACCTGAGCCAAACCCTTATGAACTCCCTGAAGAGGGAATATAAAACCGCTCCACTGGCACTGAGTTCAGAGGATTTTGAAATTTATGATGTTGATTACTCGTCCCAGTCAACAACAGTAATGCTTATAGACATGAGTTTTTCTATGGCATGGGGAAACAGGTTTGCGGGCGCAAAAAAAGTTGCCGTTGCCTTCGACCATCTTATCAGGACAAAGTTCCCAAAGGACAACTTTTACATAGTCGGCTTTTCTTCAAGGGCAAGAATAATTAGTGCTGAAGAACTTCCACAGCTCAAACTTGTGGATGGAAGCAGAGATATGGAAAACGCTTTCACAAATCTCCAGGATGGACTCAGACTTGCCGGAAGGTTGATCTCAAGACACAGGAGCAAAAACCAGCAGATAATCACAATAACAGATGGTCAGCCAACAGCTTATTTCTATAGTGGAAAACTCCAATTTGAATGGCCCATGGGTTATGGAGGGATAAGTCCGAGGGCATGTAAAGAAACCCTCAAGGAAGTATTCAGATGCACAAGGCAGGGGATAACAATCAATACCTTTATGCTGGATTCAACCCCTGCTCTGCGTTCTTTTGTCGACCAGATAACAAAAATCAACAAAGGACGTGCATTCTTTACCAACCCACTTGACCTTGGTAAATATATTCTGGTCGATTACGTAGAGAAAAAAAGGAAAAAGGTCTCATAAATTTTTCGTGAAAATAAAAAATACTTCCTAAGGCATGTTTTTATTCTGGCGGGATCAGAGAAAAACAAGATATAGGCTTTAGTTACAAATCCTCTTCATCTATATCTTCGTCAAACTCATCACCATAATCTTCTTCATCAAACTCTTCGTCTTCAAGCTGCTCTACGTCTTCACTATTGCAAAAAGGACATGCAACAAGCTCATCAGAGTCTTCAAGATAAAACTCTTTAGAGCAATCGAGGCAATAGTAATTCATAACAACCTCCATTAAATTTTTAGTAAGGATTATTCCTTTTTTTGGTTGAATATTATTACGTGCTTTTATTTTGTCAAATATATTTTTGAGGTCTCTGAAAAATACAAGAGAGGCCTCTGATTACACAGATTTAGGAAAACTACAGAGATTTTTATTTGTAAATTCAATCCGTGAAATCTCATCTATAACCGGTGTAATCATAAAAGCAGACTTTTTCATAAATATCTTTTTTTTGAGAGCTTTAAAAAAGAATTTTTATAAAAAAATCCTACCGTGTTTTTTTAGGAATATGGATTGGAAAACCTAAATTATCCAATGCAGCTTCCTTTACAGGCTCTGAAAGAGTTGGGTGCGCATGGATCGTTGAAGCTAGTTCCCGCACCGTTACATCCTTTGCTATAGCAAGAACTCCTTCAGCTATAAGATCAGTCGCACCAGGACCTATAATCTGGACCCCAAGTATAGCCTCATTTTTTTCATCAGAAATTATCTTAACAAAACCTTCTCTCTCACCAACTATAGCAGCTTTCCCGCTTGCGGAGAACGGAAATTTGCCTGTTTTAACTTTCATCCCTTTATCCCTTGCGTCCTTTTCAGTAATCCCAACTGCTGCTATTTCAGGGCTTGTATAAATACATCGTGGCACACTCCTGTAATCCATTTCAACAGTTTTACCAAGGGCATTTTCAGCAGCAACAGTTCCTTCTTCCATTGCAACATGGGCTAACATAATTTTCCCAAGCACATCTCCTATCGCATAAATATTATCTATATTTGTCTCCATCCTGCTGTTAGCTAATATCTTTCCTTTCTCTGTCTTTACCCCGGCCTTTTCTAAATCAAGGCTGCTTGTATAGGGCTTTCTTCCCACAGCCACAAGCACCATTTGAGAAGAAATTTTTTGCTCGTTACCTTCTTTAGAGAGAAAAAATACATCGCACCATTCCTGACTTTCCTCAATCCTTGAAACCGATGCATTAGTAAAAGTTTCAACCCCTCCCCTTTTCAATGAGTTTTCAAGAGTAGCGGCAACATCATTATCCTCTGTCGGTATTATTTGCGGCATGAGTTCAATTATTGTAACTGCTGTGCCGAGCTTTGAAAAAATATTGGCAAATTCAACCCCTATTATTCCTCCACCAATGATTACAAGGCTCTTAGGTATTTCTGTAAGTTCTAAAGCATCATCGCTGTTGATGACCCCATTACTTTCAATTCCACGAATAGGAAGAGTTGAACATACAGAACCGGTTGCCAGAATAATTTTTTTTGCTTCCACATTCATTCTCCCGCTTGGAAGAATCACCTCAATTTGACCAGGTGATATCAGCTTCCCCATACCTTTCAGCACTTCAACGGAATAACTTTTGAGAATATTTGTCACACCGCCAACAAGGGTCTTTACAATTGTATTTTTCCTTGAATTTAGCCTTGAAAAATCAACCTTCACTTCACCAAAATCTATGCCGTAATTTTTCCCTTTTTTAGCAAGGTCCAAAAACTCTACTCCCTTAAGTAGGGCTTTTGTAGGCATACAGCCTCTGTTAAGGCAGGTCCCTCCAAGTTCATCCTCCTCAACAAGTATTACCTTTGCACCAAGCTGAGCTGCCCGGATGGCAGAAACATATCCTCCCGGACCACCGCCTATTACTGCAATATCACAATTTTTATCTGCCATTTAAACTCTCCCTTTTTGATTAAAATTTATTGTTTTGGTTTTTACACTTTCACTTATTTTTTGTCAACAAAAGGAGTTTATAATGGAGATGATAAAAACAGAAAGGCCTGTTTAATTGCCATTTAGCAATGGTTCTCAAACAGGCATTTTATTAATAAGTGATTATTTTACAAATAATCTTTTAATTATTCTGGAAACTCCCCTTTAGGGCAATACCTTAAATTTTTTAGAATTACTCTTTCCATAAATCGTGTTTCCTTTAATTGAAAGAACCTTCCTTTTCTTCTTTACGCTGATTTCAGGAACTTTAACAGTGATGCTTTCATTGCTCCAGTCAATAACATCAACAGCCTCAACCTTGCCAAACATAACCTTGCTTCCTTCATCTTCATTCCCAAAATTTGTTCCTATAATTTCAATTTCTGAACCAATTTTTCCTGATTTAGAAGACAGTCCGGTTATTTTTGGGGCAGGGGGTTTTACAAATTTGAAAGTTTTTACATTGCTTTCACTTTCAGCAGCTGTAACTGCTTTGACTTTAATGTCTTCATTCTTTAACCCCCAGGGGACTGTAACTACAATTTCACTATCAGACCAGCTTACAATATTATCAGCCTCAATTCCGGAAAGAAACACAGTCCCCCAATCTTCGCAAAAACCAGAACCTGTTATTGTTAACTCCTCTGCGTATGTCGCCGATTGTTTGCCGAGCTTTGTAATTTGCGGATTATCACCGCATGGCGCCACCCCTATTCCGGTAAGCGAGACATTAACCGGGCTTTCATCAGAGTCATCGGAGGGTATGGTTAGTTTTGCCTGCTTCTCTCCACCCGATGTAGGCCAGAACGCTACTGAGACAATACAGCTTTCTGTAGGAGCTAAAACTGAATATGAACATTCATCATCTTCAATTGAAAATTGCAACTTATTTAAACCCGTTATTGAAATCTCCTCTATATTAAGTCCCCCTGCTCCTGTGTTTGATATATTTACATCAATAATATCTGATGTTTCATCTACATTTACACTCCCAAAATCGATAGAAGTTGGTGCAACATCTATATCAGAAGGTAATATTGCTCCTTTCCCTGTAAGGGAAACGTTAACAAGGTTTGTATCAGGGTCATCAGACGGTATAGAGAGGTTTGCACT
>MGDB01000093.1:4691-5129 GCA_001790645.1 Candidatus Schekmanbacteria bacterium GWA2_38_11 | reverse complement strand
CTTCTGATTCCGGCCAAAAGTCAACCTCGGCAGTGCAATTTTCTGACGGCGCTAAAATCGTCTCTAAGCAGTTATCAGTCTCAATTATAAATTCCGTACTATCAATCCCATCTATTATTAATTCTCCTAAAGTAAGGTTTCCTGTCCCATTATTTAAAATTGTTACTGTTAAAATTTCTGAGAAACCGCCAACTCCTACTTCTCCAAAATCTTTTGAAGTTGGAGTTACTGATATATTTTGTGTAGCATTTATTCCTGTCCCCGTAAGCGGAATATCAAATGGGTTTTGCACCGGATCATCTGAAGATACAGACAGGTTTGCACTCTTTGCTCCCTCAGTTGCCGGTGAAAAAACTATTTCTGCAGTACAGTTTCCTGATGGTGCTATGGGAGCAGATGTACAGGTCTCAGCTTCTATTGAAAATTCTGTATCATTAG
>MGDB01000093.1:0-4313 GCA_001790645.1 Candidatus Schekmanbacteria bacterium GWA2_38_11 | reverse complement strand
GAGAAACAAATGGCAGAAAAAGAAAAAGAGGAAAAAACCATCCAGACATGTTTCAATTGTGGTTGTGACGAAAACAGTGGTTATCTTTTTACAGTGAGGACAAAGGGTGAAGAAAAGTGGGTTTGCTCAAGATGCCTTCCAATGCTGATTCATGGATGATGAGAGTGGTAAGTCGGTGAATCGGGGAATCGGTGAATGGGGAAATCGGTGAATCGGAAAGAAGGTGATAGAAATGGGTTATCAAAGTTTTAAGGACTTGGTTGTTTGGCAGGAGGCTAAGAAACTGGCTGTTGAAATATATAAATTAACCTCCGATGGTAAATTTTCAAAAGATTATGGATTGAAAGGACAAATTCAACGTTCTGCTGTTTCTATTGCATCTAATATTGCAGAAGGTTATGAAAGAAATAGCAACAAAGAGTTTATAAGGTTTTTGTTAATTGCAAAAGGTTCCAATGCTGAACTCATAACACAATTGGAAATAGCTAAGGATGTTGGATATATAAACCAAGATGTTTTTGCTGCTATTGAGAACCAAATTAATAAAATTGGTGCAATGCTAACAAAGCTCATTATGTCAAGGAAGAGTAAAAAATAACATATGTATTCCCTATTTACCGATTCACCTATTCACCGATTCACCCCAAAAGGAGGAAAACAAAAATGAAAAAAGTAGCCTATCTGGTAACAAGGAATGGAACAAGGGAATTAATTGAAGGGTGTTTATTAAGCTCCATCAGCGCAGGAGTGCATGGCGCAAAAGTTCTGGTCATGCATTTTGCTGAAGACGGAGTTTATCATCTTGTTGACGGAACAACCACAGCAAAGAAAATCAAAACCGCAATGGATAAACACAAGGTAAAGATAATTGCCTGCGAGTGCTCTGTGAAAAACAGGGGAATTGAGAATAAATTAATCAAGGGCGTGGAAATCGGTCATTTCAACACCTTCTACAAGGCTGCTGAAAAAGCTGACCATGTGGTGGCGATTTAAATCCAAAATTTCTAATAGGGTTTGGAATTTAATATTAATACGCCTGTTTAAACGGTTCACTATTCTCTATTCCCTATTCACCCATTCACCCATATTGCTTCCATGCAAGTCCGTTACAAATAGCACTCTCATCCAAGCAACTCCTCCCGCAATATATCATATAACGTGTGCGGCACAGACGAAGCCATCAGGTTTTGAGTTCTCCGTTTGTGCCTCTGTTAGGCAAAGATGTGTCTCAGTCACAAATAACGATTGACCCATCAGGACCATTGTATGTAAAATGCCAATGCAAGAGAACATCGCGCCCAATCAGACAATCAAAATTTTTAAGAGGGCAAGAAACAATCGGGATTTCTTTGCCACTACCCCAAGGAAACATAATAAAACCATAATAAACTGGTCGTTGTTGTTCATCTTGAACTGAAGAAACTTTTTGAAAACCTGTGTGAACGAGTCCAAGTTGGTCAGCCACACGCGGTGTTATCACAGTACCGCTTGCTCCTGTATCAATTATAGTAACGGCATTAATTAACATTACATGTTAAGCGAATTTTATTGCATTTAATTTGACGTTGTTTTTTTCTGATTGCTGTTTTAATTGCGTCTATATCAGGAAAATATTGATTGGTCGTCACTTCATACCGGAGGAGATGCCAGATACGTTCCTGTGGATTTAATTCGGGATGATAGGGCGGTAAATATTCCAAATGAATATTTGAATACTTTTTCAAGGTCTCTCTTACCCTTTCTCCCTTATGCCAATAGGGGCCATCAGCATAAAGGTAAACAGTGAACTCTTTCAAACGATTGTGCAAATATTTTAGAAATAACAAAAATGTATCAGTATTCCCTCTATCTATATGCATTAAACCATGCCAACCAACCCAGGGAGCAACCCAACCCGCTAAATTCAATCTCTGGTGGCGGCTGGCAGTAGGCACTTTTGGCTTGGAACCTTTTTTTACCCAAACCAAGCCCAACTTTGGATGTAAAGAAAATCCGGCTTCATCCATAAAAACAATGATAGCCTTTAATCCTTTTTTGATTTTTAAAATTTTTTTTTCAAGCTTTGTCTAAATTCTTTTACACCTTTATCAGAAGCTTGAATATAATTATGAATCGGTCGTTTCCTAACATAGCCTAATTTTTTAAGCCAATTGCGAGCTTGACGAGGTTTAAGTGAAATGTTTAACTTCTTTTTTATAAATTCAACTACTACTACACCATCCCACCGAAAACGACTTAAATTATATTCTTCAGGGTTCTTACTTAATGCTTCTTCTAAAACACTAATCACTTTTTCGTCCAGTTTGCCAGGGCGGCCAGAACGAGGTTTATCTTCAATGCTTATTACTCCTTCTTCATTTGCCCTTTTTATCCAGCTTATTACGGAAGGTCGGGAAAGGTTAAATAATTTTGCCACAGCTGTAGATTTCCAACCAGATAATATTAGTAATAATCCAGCAATTCTTACTCCAATCCATGCTCCTTCTATCTTATCAGCCATCGTTAATAAGGGTTCACGGGTAATATTTTTGTTTGTTATTTTCAGTGCATTCATGTTTCATAGAATATCAATTTAAACCATATTATGTCAAGTTATTTATTGCCGTTACTATAAGGCATTCACGCTAACAGTTGGGGCATTTTTCCCTTGTTGTTTGAAATTTTCTTGAACAATCCGAGGATGAGTAATGGTAACTTTGATAAAAGCCCCCATTCGATTTAAAACGACTGGTGGTGGAATCTAAACGATTGATTTTCTACCATCTTTCTCCAATTCACCCTGACCACCATACCTGTATGTGTTTATCATAGCTCAGCCTCCATAATAAAGTTTAGCGGCTCTTTTTCAACTAAATGATAAACAAGAAAGTTTGCGTCCACCCCGTATAAACGCACTCCTTCCTCTGCTGCCCGTTCATAACTATCATAAGAATCCACTAATTTTTCTTCAAATACAAGAATGAATTTGTTCTTATGCTCTTTGAGTAAAGATTCTTTGTTTTCATTAATAAAATCAAGATTTTTCTTCAAATCTTTTTCTCCCATGTCCTTACCTCCTCTTTTCAATATTTTTGTCCATTAAACCCCATCTATCTCTCTTCTTCCAATCTAAAGTGTGGACTTTTTCCCACAGTTTACCCCTCCCCCAAAAAGGAAATTCCTATACAATTTAATTATACACATTTTCGCCTAACGTTCAAGGCTAAAAGAAGTGCAAAGCATTTAGATGTAGTCTTTTTGTTTTTTATCCGCTGTTAGGCGACGTGTGCCACCTTTTTCGGTTTTCTTATATGTCCAAATTTCTTAGCCAAAAGTTCCAGTTGTTCCTTTTCTGAGAGCGTCGATAATTTCTGTTCAGATTCTTTTTGTAACCTTCGTTTCATTTCTACAGCATCAATTTTTTTAGCCTTCATATTTATGGATAAATTTAAAATAAAGAGAACCGTCCCATTTAAAATAAGCGTTTCCTCATCAATAGGATATTTCAGAGATGCATTTACAGTAGAATAGACTATGTATGGCATATTTTTTACCTTCTTACATTAAGCTTTTGAATTCTGGTTCAATGTAACGTTAGAGAATGTATAATTATAATCACCTAAAAATATTATACTATACTCTTATTCAAAAACAAATGATTTTCTATTGGATATGAAGGGCTAAAAGACTTTTTCAACAGTTTCGTTATGCGACGTATTGCTCCTTGATTCTATCAAACTTCATAGTGGACAGGTCAATCGCGATATAGGTGAACTCATTAAGTTGACCAGGTTGAATGCATATCGTCCTACCGAGTTTTGCATACCATCGTCCTGTAACTTCAGGAGACTCATGTATATGACCATGGAGCGAGAGCTTTGGCTGATATTTCTTCAAAAAGTTGTAAATCGCTTTTGACCCTACTTCTGAACCGTCATAACATCTATCCAATCCCAGCCTGTATGGGGGCATGTGGATTACATACACACTCTTTACAATATCCTTAGGGCGTACCAATCGATTAAGTTCCTCCTCTATTGTTGGGAGCTTTTTTACACAGGTAAACCAGTCATCCATTTCTTGCCATCCATTTGGTGTAGATAACAGTCCCTTTCCGAACTGCTCTTGGAATATATAGTCATCTGTGTCCATTCTACATCTGTCCTTGAGCCGGAACGGATAATCAACTACCCAGTTCATGCCTACGAATTTGTAACTTTCAACTTCAAATTTGCGTTGTGCCAGGCAGACTACGAAGGAATACTTATTACAAGTTTCCTCAAACAGTTTATCGAAGATTCTAAGGTCATCGTTTCCCAAGTAGCAGAGATAAT
>MGDB01000092.1:3419-8160 GCA_001790645.1 Candidatus Schekmanbacteria bacterium GWA2_38_11 | reverse complement strand
GGTTTCTGGATAAGGCTGTGCTTAATCTTATTTTCCTTTAATATCTTTTCAACCCTCATTGTATCATGTGTTGTGTGCAGGATTAGAACCAGGTTTTCTGCCATAATCATAGGCTCTCCTATCTTTTTACAACTATAAAGAGTGGTTCAACTAATGTCAAATCCTTACTTCCTCTACATAGGAAACATTTATACTTGATGGCTCAACAAAAGTTATCCATTTGCTTAGAAATTCCTGGAATTCTATTGTTTCTCTGTCTCGCTGGTAAGATGCCAGGCTCTCAATCTCTAAGACGCCTACGTAGTCTGCTGTCCCTTTCCCCTCAAGAGTTTCCATTACCCTGTTAAGCTTGAAAGTATTAACTGAAGGAAATGACATGACAAGAGGGTATTTTTCCTGTTTAAAATACTTTTCGTATTCTTCATTTGTTACTTCTGGTTTTAGCCTGTAACATACTATTATATTAAGCATATTATCCTCCTTTATAATATCATCATTTATAACAGTGTGTTGAAAAACTCGATTCATTGTCATTGCAAGTAAGTCCCTCGCTGTCAGAGGTTGTGTCGTAATTCTATTTTTTGGTAGTCTCAGGCGTTCGACTGAGCTCACGCCGAAGTCTTTAGCCTGCGTATAACTATTTAAAATTATTGTAATCTTTTCGCAGTCTGAAGGCTGCGGCTACCATTTTTTAAATTATGAACCTTCTCATTGAAAAGCAGCATCCTGAAAAATCTTTTCCAAAACCTCTTCTTGTAAAACCATAGCACATCCTCCTCATCTCCTTAAAAGATGGTTTTAAAATTTAATATATTCTAATATTTTCAGGTTTTGCTAAGCAGAGCAAAAAAAAAGTTTTAAAAAGTGCGCAATAATGATTAATAGTGTGGCTATTACTTACAAACCTCTTCTCCAACCAGCCCAAGCAGGGCGTCCATTTTCATCCCTAATCTGCAGGATTTTATCTCCTTTCCTTACTTCAGCAGCAATAATGGCTGGCTTCCAATCAAAGGTAATTCGTGAACCTTTGATCTCAACTTTGTCCTTTGGTTCAATCTTGGTGTCTTGGTTTTCAATATACCATGCCGGCCCTAAATGGACAGAAATGGTTTCTTTTTCTGTTTTACCATTAGATGCACACCTTTGGACATTCCCTTCACAGGAGTAATCTTGTCCACACTGACAACTTCCCCACTGATGGTTTCAATGGTTTTAGTGTTATACATTCTACCATATTGGTTCTCCATTCCCCAGCCTTCACCTCCCTTCTTTTTCTTTTCAGGCTGAGCAAAGGAATCAGAAACAAGAAAAAGGCTAAGGATACCAATTAATACAAAGTAAATACTAAGTCTTTTCATGAATTTCTCCTCCTTTAATTGTTTAAAGTTTTCCACCTTTATGTCTTACTGCCAAATAGACGAAGTTTTTATGAAAAGGTTCCAAAATTCTAAGAAAAGGAAAAGTTATCAAAAAGCTTTTTTACTCATTAATTTAATAATGGCACTATCTGCCTTATCCATGGCATGAGAGAGCTGACTGAGATTATTTATTGTTTCCTCTATATTTTTTCCGGCTATTCCATCACTAAAGGGAACTTCAATATCTTTGAGAGCCAGGGAGGCACATTCATAGGCAACTCCTGCTGCTTCACCGACCTTAAGGGCACAGCTTAATTTTGCTCCATCACAGATAACTCCTGATAAAGCTGAAATCATATTCTTCATAGCTTTTGAAACCTGAGCTTCATCTGCACCCATATAATAAGCCATGCCTGCTGCAGCCCCGATTCCGCCCTTAGCAGCTGAACCGCAAAGGGGTGATAGAACCCCAATATAAGAGGTAAGATATGCAGTGATTAAATGAGCAAGGGTTATCGCTTCTGCAAGAAGCTTTTCATTTAACCCTGTTTCTTCAGCCAGAGCATAAATGGAAAGAGTTATAAGAGCTCCCATATTCCCTGAACCTGAACTGCTTGTCATTCTTACATTCTCACCCGCCATCCTTGCATCAGAGGCAGCAGCTACAAGGCTTTTAATTCTGCTGATTTTTTTCTCATAAGGACCTGCTGCTTGCATACTATCTCTGATAAATTTTCCAATTCCAAGACCAGAACCTTTTTCAAGGCCGTATTTTGAGGCTTCAAGATTCAATCTTAAACCATCCAGGATGTATTGTTTATCCTCTTCAGTAAGATTTTTTGTCAACCTGTAAATCTCAGAAACAGTAAAGGCTGAAATAGGTTTTCCTTCAATTGAAAGTTCTTCAATAAACCTTTCCTTTAGGCCTTGCTCCTTTTTAGCTCCAGGGTATTTCTCATAAAGAAGCTTTCCATCAGCTTCTATAAAAATGAAGTTATTGTGATAGAATCGGATTAATGATTTTGCAGTTCCGATTTTTGACTTAACCCTTATTTTAACAGATGCTTTTATAAAAAGTTCATTGGCTTTAGCTTTAAGAGTTGCAATCTTTATCTTATTATCTCCAATTAACCTTTTAGCTAACGTTATTTTTTCTTTGTTCACATCTGTAAAAAGATTCATTCCTAAGTCAGGATTGCAGAAAAGACCAAGTGATCCTGCAAGAGAAAGGCCATATTTCCCACCTGTATTTGGTATCCCAACTGAAAGGGCATTCTTATATACATTCCTATCTACAAGAATTAATACATCTTGCACCAGTTCAGGAATTGATTCAATATCCCCAATTACTTCCTGCTTATGTTCTGTGACTTCTTGTGAAGAAGTTATCCAACAAGGTATTCTTCCAGAAAAAGCAGTCAATGCCGCTGATGTAGCAAGCCCTACTGCTGTTGGCTCTGTGCAGCCAGTAACTGGAATTACGATTTTTCTTAAAAGTTGAGACAGATTCATACAGGTTTTCTCTAAAATTTAGAATGCCTTCCTACTAATACAAATAAATTACGCTAAAAAAATTAAATTTCAATTAAATAATGAAACCTTTTAATTAGAAAGTCGTCTTAAAATAATAAATGTTAAAAAAGTTGGAGAATTTTGGGGAGGGTTTGGAGATGTTTAAAAGTAAATTAAAATTCTGTTTCGCAAACATAATGGGTTTTACTATTTTTTTTATCTGTCTACTTTACTCAAGATTTGTATTCGCAGATGTGGAAATTTATAAATTTCCTCGAAATATCGGAACATTATCCTTTTCAGGGGAGATTCTTGGGCGTTATGAATACAGAGATTGGTTTGATCCTAAACCTGGTTTTGATAACCAATATGGCTTCTTTTTTAAAAGAACACGTCTTGGATTAAGGTTTAATTCTGAAAAAATTAATGCCTTTGTCCAGGGCCAATATATTCACCTTTTTAATCTGCCTGAGCACTCTATTGCACCACCACCCTACGGACCACTTGGACTTGGAGCTGTCTATTATGCTCATAATAAAAATCAGGGAGAATCTCCTTATAGAGTTTTTTTAAAAAGTGCCTATATAAATTTCAATAACCCTTTTAATATCGGCATATCCGGAAAGTTTGGCCGTTTTGACTATATTGACGGCTTAGAAGTGATGACTGACAATAAAAAATTTAATTTCTTAAAGAAGATAAGAATAAGACATCGTCTAATAAGCTCTATGGACTGGACTGCTATAGGCAGAAGTTTTGACGGAGGCGAGATTTCTTATGACCATAGGAAGTTCAACATATTAGCTGGAATAACCCATCCTACTCAGGGAGGCTTTGATGTTGATGCAGGAGATGCGATAGAAAATATAGACCTTCTTTATTCCACCTTTACCATAAAAAGATCTGAACTTATTCCTGATACTGAACTCAGGCTATTTTACATATATTATGATGATGACAGACACGTTACACAGAGAGTGGATAACACCATGTTACCTGTATCTGAAGCGAATATAACAGTCCATACGCTGGGATTCAGCTCATTGGGAATCTACAAGCTTGGCACCGGAGAAATGGATCTACTCCTCTGGACAGCCTTACAATTCGGGGATTGGTATGAGCTTGACCATAAAGCCTATGCTTTAGCTGCTGAAATCGGATATCAATTTAATAATATACCTTTGAAACCATGGTTAAGAGGAGGTTATTTCATAAGCTCAGGAGACAGTGATCCTAAAGATGGCGACCATGAAACTTTTTATCAGCTTTTGCCATCCTCATGGGCTTATGCGCGCTTTCCTTTTTACAATGCAATGAACAGTAAGGACCTGTTTGGAATGTTAATTCTTAAACCAACAGATAACCTCGTCTTAAGAAGTGATTGGCATTTTCTCTGGCTTGATGAGTCAGACGACGGTCTATATTCAGGTTCCGGAGCAACACAGGAAAGAGGGAATATTTTTGGATACCTCTATCGCCCGAGCATGGAAAAGGAATATGTAGGAAATCTTCTTGATATCTCTGCGACATTAAATGTATCAAAAAATTTGAATTTCACTGCATATTATGGTCATGCTTTTGGAGGAGATGTAATGAACAAGCTCTTCAAAGGGAAGAGTGATGCGGATTATTTCTATATTGAAACCCTTATACAATTCTGACCAGATGAAGTACTTGCTACCTTCGGCGTATAAAAAGGAGGAAATCGCCAATGAGAACATCAAATGTTAGAGAATGGGGAAAAAATATCATCACACGGGGCGGCGTTCTTGTATTCTTCATCATAGCCTTTGAAGTCATGATAATGATAAGCCCTTTTGCCTTTTTCTTCTATTCCGTATTCAATCCAATCTTCCATTGGTTGGATACTT
>MGDB01000092.1:2725-3381 GCA_001790645.1 Candidatus Schekmanbacteria bacterium GWA2_38_11 | reverse complement strand
ATCTTGGCAAAATTTTCAAGTGGGGAATAGCAAAGCGAGGAATTTATCGTTTTGTCCGTCATCCTCAATATGCTTCACTTGGAATATGGGGCGTGGGTATGGTAATATTATGGCCACGTTTTATAGTGCTGGCTACCCTTTCAATCATGTTTATCCTGTATTATTTCTTGGCAAAAGATGAAGAAAGACGCATGGTTAGTCAATATGGCGATTCTTACAGGGAGTATATGCGCAAAACAGGAATGTTCTTTCCACCAATATGGAAAAACAAATCTACAGTTCCTGTGTCAATTAATCCATTTAATCCCAAAAATATCTTCGTTCTGCTATCTATAGTGGTTTTCGTCATTGGCGCTGGTTTTGTATGCCGGTATGTAACATTAGATTCACTCCAACTTAAATTAAAAAATAATGTTACTCTTGTATCCATTATGCCGGAAGATAACAAACTATATTCAGCAATACTGAATGCCATTCAATCTGGTGGAATAGAATTTCTGAACAAACAAAAAGATTATCTTGGTTACGAAATGTCCGTGGACTACATCATGCAAGGCATGATTGCCAATACCGGCGCAGAACACCATCTGCACAAACAACATCATACAGTTGCTCTTATTATCGATTGGGTTTTTCATCCGTTTGAACATTTAAGA
>MGDB01000092.1:0-2696 GCA_001790645.1 Candidatus Schekmanbacteria bacterium GWA2_38_11 | reverse complement strand
TATCGGGAAAACAGTTATTTGCATTTAATACTACAAGAGGTCCTGTTGGCTTCATTGATATAAATATTAGGACAGGTGAAATTATAAACATAAAAGAGGTTGAATCTAAAACAGCTTGGGGCGATGTCCCCACACCGGAGATATAGTGCTAAACAAGACGTTGCACATGACCGCTATTCCCCTGCACTTCATAGCGGCAGGTGAGCTTTATCATTAGTTAAAATCTTTGAGAAAAAATCAGTCATCACTTCTTCCAGAACATTCCTTTCAGTCTGTATTATATCAATCCCCTCATTTTGCAATACATAGCCTGATCCTTTCCCATTCAGTTTTTCCCTAAGAATTAAAACGTCTAAATTTTTACTTGTGAGAAGTTCAGCTAATTTAATTCCTTTTTGCCTGTCCAAAGAACTATAAGGATTATTGATTATTTCCTTTTCAATAATATTTCTATTATCTCTATTTATTTTAAGTAAAAAAATATAAGGAGCTTTGCCGAAATGATCTGAGATTTTCCCTTCATTGTCTTCAATGGGAACAGCATAGGTAATAGTCCTTTTTATTAAAGGCTCATAATGGATCATAACTTTGTCTACATCTGAAACCTCTTTTTTAATAGATGCTTCTATTCTATCGCAAATAGAATGTGCTTTTTTTAAATCTTTAACCTCGAGTTCTATTTCTGCTTCAACAAATTTAAAGCTTCCGGAGTTTCTTCCTGATAATGATTTAATAGCTTTAACATCATTATGGTTTTTAATAATGTTTTTTATCTTATCTAAGGTATTAAAATCAAAAGAAGCATCAAGTAACACTTTAATGCTATCCTTTAAAATCTCCCAACCTGCTTTTGCTATAAAGACAACCAGAATAACTGCTGCTGGTCTGTCAAGATTGAAACCCCGATAGTTTCCAACCAACCCACAAAAGACAACCATTGAAGATAAAAAATCAATTTTAAAGTGTCTTCCATCAGCCAATAAACTTGGGGAATTAAACTCTTTTGCTTTCTTAATCTCATATTGAGCCCACAACAATGTAAGGATAGATATAAAGCTTATAACAAAAATGGTTAATAAAAGATATCCTATTTCGGTTGGTGTAGGAGTAATAAAAACTTCCTTTAAAATCTCAAAACCTGCAAAAAAAATCAGTAGAGCAATTAGTAATGCAACAAAATTTTCTACCTTGTAAAGTCCGTAAGGGAAAGTTTTTGATTTGTGCGCCGATATCTTGAGTCCTAAAAATACCAGTCCTGTAGAAATAAGATCTGTAACGGCATGAATCGATTCTGCTAATAGTGCAACGCTCTGGGATATTACAGCAAACGAGATTTTAATTGAAGCAAATATGAGTTTCACCAAAATTGAATATAAAGCTACCCTTTCAGCAGATTTCATCTCTACACCCTTATTCTAAACAGCTAATAATACTTCTTAGAACAGCTAAGTTTTTTGATATTTTTACTTATTAGGCACGGTCTTCTCTGAATTTCTACCTCTTCCACATGGCCCCATCTTTTTACCACCACGCCTTCCGTACCCTTTGTTTGGGTCAGTTCTGTGGAAATTCTCTCCACGGCATGAGGGGCATTCTCTTGGTCTGCCTGTTCCAAAAGGTTCTTCCCATGTCTTACCACAGCCAAAACATTCAAATTTCCTGTTTACCATGATAAAGTCACCTCCTTCAATTTTTAATGCTTTGCCATTAACTATCGCATCCCCTATCTTTTTATGGGCATTTATAAGAATCCTGCCAAAAGTCTGGCGGGATATATTCATCTCTCTAGCTGCTTCTTCTTGCTCCATTCCTTCTAAATCAGCAAGCTTAATGGCTTCATGTTCATCAATAGTTAAAATAACATGCTGAAGTTCCCTCAAAGGAATTCCTCTTGGTTTAAAATAGTTTGACTGAGGGAAAGAGCAAACTAACCTGCACTTTCTGGGTCTTGGCATAAAACCTCTTTCTCCATTTTTTAATTTTCTAATGCGTCAATTTATCTTTTTTATAATTATCCTGGATATCCACAAAAGCCTTTTTGATCTACCTTAACTCCATCTTTAAGATATTTATTAATAATCTCATCAATTGAACCTTCATCTGCTACTATATGCGCGGTAATTCCTGCTTTTGAAAGATCTTCATGTAACCCATGCCCCATTCCTCTTGAAATAACCACTTGACAATCAGAAAGGACTGTCAACAGGGCGTCGTGCGCATGGTGTCCTATTGGAGATTCTTTATTAAAATTGTTAAAATCAGACTGGTCATATGGTTTGCGCCGACAATGTGCAGTGAATTGATTTTCAATAAATCTTTTTACAATAATTGAATCAGGAGAAACGTCATAAATTGCAAAATACTTGCATCTCCCCGCATGATGTGCAATATTAACTTTATCATCCGTTGGAATGGCAATTCTTTTTGCTTTCATAATTAAAATCCCTCCATATTAATTATGAGCATATGCTCATAATTAATATAATGAATAATTTTAATTTGTCAAGCTGATTTCAAAAAAATTATCTTTTAAATGTCAATTTTTAAGTAAAAATGAATTTTAAATTTTTTCCTTTAATTCTTTTAGCTTGTATTAAATTATAAATTTGACATTTGCTTGACCATAAATTCTCTCATCAGTATAATGTTATCTACAGTTTTTCATTTTGTTCATTTTGCTCAGTAGATAAATTATA
>MGDB01000091.1:935-7173 GCA_001790645.1 Candidatus Schekmanbacteria bacterium GWA2_38_11 | reverse complement strand
AAGAATTAATTTTGTGTTATGCTGGTCTTTTGTTGCTGATTTTAATTTTGGAAATTTTGATAGATATCTTAGCTTTATGATTATAATAAGGTTAGATTTTTCTTTGTCAAGGAGATTTCTTTAAACTTTGTCATTTGACATTCTCTTTCCTGCTTAATATAAAAATCTTCGCATGGTTAATTTTCATTTTTTGTATTTTAAAACTAATAGTAGAATTATAAATTAAAATTAAGGGCACATTCCCCGAATGTGCCTAAAGTAATTATTTCATCCGGTTCGTTCTGGGAACGAACCCTACAAAACTAATTACCTATGGCAACAAGGTCAATTATCATAGAAGGTGCAAGAGAACACAACTTAAAGAACATAAACCTCATAATACCGAGGGACAAACTGGTTGTGATTACCGGGCTTTCAGGCTCCGGCAAATCCTCTCTTGCCTTTGACACAATATATGCTGAAGGCCAGAGGCGATATGTAGAGTCCCTCTCCGCCTATGCAAGGCAGTTCCTCGAATTAATGGAAAAGCCTGATGTTGACAGGATTGAGGGACTTTCCCCTGCCATTTCAATTGAACAGAAATCTACTTCAAAAAACCCGCGCTCAACAGTAGGAACAATAACCGAGATTTATGATTATCTGAGGCTGCTATTTGCAAGAATTGGAAAAACTTTTTGCTACAAATGCGGCAACGAAATTTCCTCCCAGACCGTTGAGCAGATTTCTGACCGGATAATGGAACTCCCTGAAGGGACAAAAATATGGATACTCTCTCCGATAGCCCGCGGTAAAAAAGGTGAATATAAAAAACAACTGCAGGAGTTACAGCAAGAGGGTTTTGTCAGGGCAAGGATTGACGGTGAGATCGTTGAGCTTGATCAGGATATAAAGCTTGATAAGAAAAAAAAGCACGATATTGAAATAGTGGTGGACAGGCTCATAATAAAAAAGGAAGCCCTAAAGAGGCTTGTTGATTCCATAGAGATTGCAACAAAACTCTCAAAGGGAGAAGTTACAGTAAGAGTTGCTGACAAGAAAGACCTTCTCTTTTCAGAAAAATTTGCCTGCCCTAAATGCAATATCAGCTTCCCTGAACTGACTCCACGGGTCTTTTCATTCAATAACCCTTACGGTGCGTGCTCAAAGTGCAGCGGACTCGGGACTACGATGACAATTGACCCCGATTTAGTGATTCCTGATAAGAGCAAGACATTACGAGAAGGAGCAATTGCCCCCTGGGGGATGAAATTCAGCCGCTATTACCAGCAGGTACTGGAGACACTTTCAGAAAATTTTAATTTTGACCTTGATACTCCATTTGCCAACCTCCCTTCAAATATAAAGAACCTCATATTATATGGCTCTCCCGGCAAAGAAATAGACTTTCTCTACAAGACAGAGAAAAACCGTTATTTCTTTAAAAGAGAGTTTGAAGGCGTTATTAACAGCCTTAACCAGAGATATCTTGAAACCTCGTCAGAGAGCGTAAGGGAAGAGATCGAGCAATTCATGGCTGTAAGGGAATGCCCTGAGTGCAAGGGAGACAGATTAAAAAAAGAATATCTGGCAGTAAGGATTAACGGCAGAAACATTACAGGCATCTGCAACTTATCAATAAAGGACACTCTTAAATGGTTTGAAAAGCTCAAGCTCTCAAGAAGAGACCTTGAAATCGGACAGAGGATATTAAAGGAGATAAAGGAGAGGCTGAATTTTTTAATAGCTGTGGGGCTTGATTATCTTACCCTTGACCGCAACGGCGGGACTCTTTCAGGAGGCGAGGGTCAGAGGATAAGGCTCGCTACGCAGATAGGGCCTTCACTAATCGGTGTCCTCTACATACTGGATGAGCCGAGTATCGGGCTTCATTACAAGGACAACAGGAAACTCCTCAACACACTTACCAGATTAAGGGACATGGGTAATACAGTCCTTGTTGTAGAGCATGATGCAGAGACAATTCTCACAGCCGACTATGTCATTGACCTTGGTCCCGGCGCCGGTGAAAAAGGCGGAGAGCTGGTAGCTGCAGGAACCCCTGAGGAAATTACAAAAAATAAAAACTCAATTACAGGAAAATATCTCTCCGGAGAATTATCAATTCCAGTTCCTCAGATAAGACGCAAATGTAATAATTCACATCTTGAAATCATAGGCGCAGAGGGAAATAATTTGAAAAATATTGATGTAAAAATCCCCCTTGGACTTTTTACCTGTATAACAGGTGTCTCAGGTTCAGGCAAAAGCACTCTAATTCTTGAGACCCTTTACAAAGCACTTGCTAAAATCTTTTATAATTCACCTGACACTCCCCTGGGTTATAAGGAGATAAAGGGGCTTGAAAACATCGACAAGGTAATTGACATTGACCAGTCACCAATAGGAAGGACCCCAAGGTCAAACCCTTCCACCTATACCGGACTTTTTTCTCCGATCAGAGACCTCTACTCCCAGGTTCCTGAATCAAGGATGAGGGGCTACAGACCCGGACGCTTCAGCTTCAATGTTAAAGGAGGAAGGTGTGAGGCATGCGAAGGTGGCGGAATGAAAAAAATCGAGATGCATTTCCTCCCTGATATTTATGTTACCTGTGAGACATGCAACGGGAAAAGATATAGCAGGGAGACCCTTGATATAAGATATAAAGGAAAAAACATTGCTGAGACCCTTGACATGACAGTAGATCAGGCTCTTGAATTTTATGAAAGCATCCCGGTCATCAAACGGAAGCTCCGGACTCTTTCTGATGTGGGACTTGGGTATATAAAATTAGGGCAATCTGCCACTACCCTTTCAGGAGGAGAGGCACAGAGGGTAAAGCTGGCAAAAGAACTTTCCAAGGTAAGCACCGGAAGGACTCTTTATATTCTTGATGAACCGACAACAGGGCTTCACTTTGCAGACATCCAGAAACTGCTTGATGTCTTAAACAGACTCGCTGATGCCGGAAATACAATAGTTGTAATAGAGCATAATTTAGACGTAATAAAATCCGCTGACTATATAATTGACTTAGGCCCTGAAGGGGGCGATGACGGCGGAGAAGTAATTGCATGCGGGACACCGGAAGAAATAATCAGCAACAATAAATCATATACAGGGCAGGTTTTAAAAAGAGTGCTGAAAAAGGGATGGATGTAATACAGATATAAAGCTGTAGAGCAAGGTTTCAGCCTTGCTTTTATGCCTGCCTGTCGGTAGGCAAGCAACCCTAAAGGGTTGCCCTACATTCTTAAAAATTAAAATCATGCAAAAAAATATAGACAAATATTTTTTGCTTCTTTATATTTACTTTTTTAAAAAATTATTTTAGTATATAAAATTCAAATAAAACAATAGCCAGGAAGGAGTTCTGAATAGATGACAGCGTCAAAAAAGATATGGATGGATGGGGAGTTTGTGGAGTGGGATAAAGCCAAGATCCACATCATGACCCATACATTTAATTACGGCTTAGGCGTCTTTGAAGGGATAAGGTGTTACAAGACAAAAAAAGGACCAGCAATATTTCGCTATCAGGAACATTTAGACAGGCTATTTGATTCTGTAAAAATCGCTTCCATAAAAGCGCCTTATACAATTGAAGAGTTCAGTCAAGCGATCATTGATACAATCAGGATCAATAAACTGACAGAGTGCTATATAAAGCCAATATTCTATTACGGCTACGGGGAGGCAGGGATTTTCCCCAAAAACCACCCTGTCAATGCTGCAATCTCTGTATTCCCCTGGGGTGCATATCTGGGAAAAGATGGGTTGGAGAAAGGGATCCGTGTAAAAATATCATCTTTCCAGAGACACCACGTCAATATAAGCATGACCAAGGCAAAGATATGCGGCAATTATGTCAACTCCCAGCTTGCAAAAATAGAAGCCATCGAAAATGGCTATGATGAAGCTCTGATGCTCGATGCCCAAGGGCAGGTAGCTGAAGGGTCAGGAGAAAATATTTTTATTGTAAAAAACGGAATAATAAAAACCACACCAATACTCTCAATTCTCGCAGGAATTACCAGGGATTCAGTAATCCAGATCGCTAAAGACGAAGGAATTGAAGTGAAGGAAGCTCTTTTCTCAAGGGACGAGGTCTATATTGCTGATGAGGCTTTTTTCACCGGGACTGCTGCTGAAGTGACTCCCATCAGAGAGGTAGACAACAGGGTCATTGGTAATGGAATGGTGGGAGAGATTACAAAAAAAATTCAAAAGATATTTTTCTCGATTGTTAAAGGGAATAACAAGAAATTCAGCAAATGGCTGACATACATATAGTGACAAGTGACAAGTAACGGGTCACGAGTTATTTATACTGGTAACTAACAGCCAAAGGCCATAAGCTAAAAACTTAAAACTAAAAATGTAAAACCAAAACCCAAAAATTAAAATCTAAGAAAACGATTAAGTTAGAAGTTAAAATTTCAATTCCTTAATCACTTCGATAATTTTTAGTTTTGAGCTTTAACTTTTAAGTTATTAAAAGGAGACAAGCTACACGATGCCGATTTATGAATATCAATGCACCAAATGTGGAGATAAGTTTGAGGCATTTCAAAAGATGTCAGATGCGCCAATAAAAAAATGCAAAAAATGCAAAGGCAAGGTTGAACGGCTGATTTCTTCTTCCGGATTTGTCCTGAAAGGGTCCGGATGGTACGTTACTGACTATCCTTCAGAGTCAAGGAAAAAAGGAATGGCGGCTGATAAGAAATCCAGTGAGCCGAAGGAAGCAACAAAAACCAAGCCATCTGAATCAAAAGCATCTTCAGAAACAAAACCTTCTTCAAAACCAAAACCTTCTTCAACTGAAAAATAAAATTTGTTTTCATATTTTGTTTTTATTTCCCCAACATATTTTTGATTATGATTCCAGCCCGCATTTATCCGTTATCCCTACATTATTTACAATCCAATTATCCCATGTCCCATATTTTTAAAATCCAAATTATCCCATCCCCGTTGTAGCATTGTCATTTGACATGAATACATCTACTGACTATAGTTTATTTGCGATTTCAAAAAATAATAACAGCTTGTATTATTTTCTCGCAGGCGAAAACCTGCGGGTGTATATTTAAAAATAAATTATGGACATACTTAAAGACCTGAATGATAAGCAGCGTGAAGCTGTTGAAACAATAAATGGCCCGGTTCTGATCCTTGCCGGTGCAGGAAGCGGAAAGACGAGGGTTATAACATACCGGATAGCCCATCTGAACATAAACTACGAGGTATCACCTGAAAATATTTTAGCTGTTACTTTTACAAACAAGGCAGCCAAAGAGATGAAGGACAGGATTTTAAGCCTTACGAGGTCTGACCGGTTCCCCTGGATAAACACGTTCCATTCTACATGCGTCAGGGTACTCAGGAGGTATTGCACGGTCCTCGGTTTTAACAGGAACTTCCTGATATATGATTCCTCAGACCAGTATAATCTGATAAAATCAATAATTGAGGAGATGCGTATAGATGAGAAGGTAATCTCCAGTGAATCTGCCCAGTCCTTTATAAGTTCGGCCAAAAACAGCCTCAAATGGCCTTCTGATACAAAACAGGCATTTAATGACTATTGGTCAGAAAAGCTTGTGGAAATTTATTCTGCTTATCAAAAAAGACTTAAAAAAAATAATGCCATGGATTTTGATGATTTACTGATGTACACAGTGGAACTATTGGAAGAAAATCCTGACATCTTAAGCTATTATAATGACAAGTGGCAGTATATAATGGTTGATGAATATCAGGACACAAACCATGCCCAGTACGAATTGGTAAAACTTTTGGCTGCAAAACATAAAAACCTCTGCGTTGTGGGTGACGATGACCAGAGTATCTACAGGTGGCGCGGGGCCGACCTCTCCAATATCTTAAACTTTGAGAAAGACTTCCTTCACTGCCTTGTAATCAGGCTTGAACAGAATTACAGATCCACCAAGAATATCCTCAAGGCTGCAAACTCCGTTGTGATGAACAATATTTCAAGAAAAGGAAAAACTCTCTGGACTGATAACATGGAAGGAGAAAAAATCCATTACGCTACTCTTTCTTCCGAGTCTGAGGAAGCACTGTTTATCTGCAGAAAGATAAAGGAGTTATGTTACAGTGAGAAAAGGCAGCTAAATGATTTTGCCATTTTCTACCGCACTAATGCCCAGTCAAGGGTAATTGAGGATATGCTGAGGCGCGAGAGCCTGCCCTATGACATTTTCGGAGGGCTCAGATTCTACGACCGCAAAGA
>MGDB01000091.1:0-905 GCA_001790645.1 Candidatus Schekmanbacteria bacterium GWA2_38_11 | reverse complement strand
TATTTCAAACCCTAAAGACGATTTAAGCTTTGAAAGAATAATCAACGTCCCTCCGCGGGGAATCGGGCCTTCAATGCTTGATAAAATAAAAAATACAGCTAAAAAAACTGGCCTCTCTATCTATGAGGCCATCAAGGAATTTCTAAAGGAAGTCGATTCTGCGGGAAAAGCCAAACCCTCAAAGGGAGAGGAAGGACTGGCAGAATTCATTAAGCTTTTGGACTGGCTCACAGACCTGGCAGAAAGGTCTTCAATCCTTGAGGTAACAGAAAAGGTTTTGGAAGAAACCCACTATATGGAAAATGTGATTGCAAAGAAAACGAGCAGAGAAGAGGTTGAAAGCAGGACAGAAAACATAAGAGAATTTCTGTCTTCCATAGAGGAATTTGACAGGAGTTCAGAAGACACAAGCCTCAAGATATTCTTAGACCAGATATCCCTTATCACAGCAGTTGACAAATATGATGAGAACGTTGAGAAAGTAACACTAATGACCATTCACAATGCAAAGGGTCTGGAGTTTCCTGTGGTATTTATGAGCGGAATGGAAGAAGGAATTTTCCCTCATTCTCTTTCATCAGTCAACGAGCACGAAATAGAAGAAGAAAGAAGACTATGCTATGTGGGAATGACAAGGGCAAAGGAAAGGCTCTTTCTTACCAATACTTACAGAAGAAAAATATACGGAATTGAGAGGATAAATCTCCCGTCAAGGTTTATACGCGAGATCCCTGCTGAGTTTATGGAAATAGACAATGGGTGGCCGGCAGAACCTGACGCTTATGACAGAAGAATAGCAGAGAATAATTACCGGGCCGTAAGACCAGGTTCTCCTCAATTTAGCCGAGGAAGTGCTTCATCCTATCCCTCTTTTAAAACTGGGAATCAAAGGGAATTGACTTACG
>MGDB01000090.1:4472-7501 GCA_001790645.1 Candidatus Schekmanbacteria bacterium GWA2_38_11 | reverse complement strand
GCAATAGCCATAAAGCAAAGAATTTGCTGAAGATGATATTTGAGCAGTAAAAAAATCAGCCCTATAAAGGGCTTTCCACAGAATTCTGGGAGAGCCTTTTTAGGCTTGATAATGGGAAAGCATCAACCCTAGAAGGGGTTTCTCACAGTTTGTGGGAGAGCCTTTTTAGGCTCGATAAATATTTCCTAATTAAAGCCGTTAGAGAAATTTTTTCTCTGGCGGCTTTTTTATTTGCACTAAAAAAACATATCTGGTATATAGAACAAAATTTTTAGAGATTGTGGAAGAGCCTTTTTAGGCTCGATAAAAGAGAAATAGATCCCGGAAGGGATCTCCCCTGCCTGCGGTAGGCAGGCACAATTGAATTGGAGTTTTACTTATGCAAAAATTTATTAGATTTACTTCGATTATACTAATCCTATTCTTTTTTCTTTTACTCCAGTCCTGCTCCAAAGGTTGCAGAAGAGGAGAAGAAGCTAAACTTAAACGGGCAGAGGAATTAATCAAGAAAAATGAACATAAGGAAGCTTCGAAGATTTTGGATGAAATAATCAAAAATAATCCAAAAAGTGAGAAGGTATATGAATTGCGAATAAAATTAAATTTGCAGGGCAAGAAACAAAAGGAAGAAGAGCTACTGGGCGATTATGATAAAATAGTAGAGATAAAAGGGTCTGAACAGTTACCTTTACTTAAAGAGATTTGCCTTAGCATGATAAGATATTTTTTAAGTAGTGATGATGCAGAAGTAAAGATGGATGCTATCAAAGCTGTTGCTGATTTAGGCGAGAGTTCTTTTATTCCTGATCTTAAAAATTTATTTAATGACCAGGATTATGATGTGAGAAATGAATCTGCCGGGGCACTTAAAAAAATGGGTTTTGTTCCATCTGAGGAGTATTTAACAAAAAAAATTAACAGCGGAGATGAGTGGGATAAGATGTATGCAATAAGGGCATGGGGAGAAGATGGAAAAATTTCTTCAATTCCTGAGTTCAAAAAGGCTTTAAATGACGAGGACTTTGATGTCAGAATTGAAGCTGCAAAGGCATTGGGAAATAAAGGAGATAAATCAGCAGTAGCAAGTTTAAAAAAGCTTCTTCAGGATAAAGACACTGAAGTAAGGCTTTATGCTGCTCAGAGCTTGCTTAAGTTGGGAGAAAGGTCTGCTTTAAGCAAATTAATTTCTGCTTTAAAGAGCGAAGATTATGATATCAGGGCCACTGCGGTAAGAATTCTTGGTGAGGTCGGAGGAAAAGATGCTGTAATCGGGCTTAAGAACGCTTTGAGAGATAAGGATGAGATTGTACGAAAAGAAGCTGTTGATGCTTTAGAAAAATTGGGAAACAGGAGTGTTATCCCTGAACTTTTGAATGTTTTAAAGGATGAGGATTATAACGTCAGAACCTCAGCAGCACTTGCCCTTTATAAGCTTGGTGATTCTTCAGTTATTGAGAAGCTTAAAAAAGACCTTGGAGATAATGACCCTGAAACCCGGAGCTTTGCCGTTCAGGTTATTGGTGAAATGGGAAAAGAAACAATCTCAGCAGATGAGATTGCTAAGATCAGGCAACTACTAAGAGATGAAGATCCGGAGGTAAGATTGACAGCAATTCATGCTTTGGGGTTAATAGGTGATAAATCTGATATTGAAGAGATAAAAAAGATGCTTAGTGATGAAGATGATGAGGTAAAACTGGAAGCCGTTACTGCTTTGGGAAAGACTGGAGATATCCAGGTAATAAAAGACTTAAGAAATTTGTGGATGAAAAAGGTAAAGAACCCCTCATTTAAACTCCAGATTGCTCTTGCTCTGAAAAAAATAATTAAGTAATCGAGAGTTTCTTCCTTTAGAAATCGAGCCTTGAAAGGCTCTCCCACATATGTGGGAAACCCCTTCTGGGGTTGATTCTTCTCATAGTTCTTCTTTTTGGAAGCCCTGTTGTTTTTCATCAGGGCTTTTTATTTTACCCCCTCAACCTCCCTTCTCCCCGCTGGGGAGAAGGTAAAGGATAAGGGGAGAATCAACAGTAGTGTCCGACCTCCTTCCATTTCTTTTTTGTCAAATATGAGACCATTTCTCTATAAAGACAAATAAAATAAATTCATCACTCCTTTTTATGTTATGAATAAAAAATTAAAAACACATAAATACAATAAGTTAGCAGTTATTTAAAATTGGCATAAAAATTGCATAATGCTTCTTGCAAGTAAAAAAAATTAGTAAATTTTAACCTTTTTTAATTAGGAGGAAGTAAATGATTAAGAATTTGAAACATGCCTTAAGTGGCAAAGGGGTGATTCTTTTAGTTACTTTCTTTTTTACACTTTCGTCAGTTTTCTTTGCAGAGAATGTTGCAAACGCGGCAAAGAAGAAATATAACCTTATTGTCAAGATAATAAGCTCTGAAGCTGAAGGAAAAAGCGGGGTTTCAGTGCAGGTGACAGCTACCGGAGTAACCGTTCCGCTGGGTACCACCTCAGCTAAGGGTATTGTTAGATTTAAGAAACTTGGTGCCGGGACCTATCAGGTAACTCCAAGCAAGGCAGGGTTTAAGTATTCCCTTGAATCAAAAAGTGTTCCTCTCACAGGGAAAAAGACACAGGTCACGGTTACTTTTGAAGCTAACAAAATACCAGCAGTTGCATCACTTTCAGTTGATAGCAGTTCAATAACTGTAGGGATGCTTGAGCATGATGACATAGCTGTAACAGTTAAGGATGCAGACGACAAGGGGATTGATAACAAGGAAGTAACTGTTACAAACTCAGACGAGTCTGTAGCAAAGGTTGAACCTTTGTATGAAGAGGCTGATGTTTCAGATTCTGATGGTGATACAAGGTTTGAAGTTGAGGGTGTTTCAGCAGGAACAGCAACACTTACATTTAGTTCAGAGGGTCAGAGTGTAGAAGTTCAGGTTACAGTTGAACCAGCCAATGCGGCAACTCTGTGGAGCTCTTCAGGTCATGCTGATTCAAGTGCCGTGGCATTTAATGACTGGAATGATACTACAGACAAGATGGTTCCA
>MGDB01000090.1:4281-4423 GCA_001790645.1 Candidatus Schekmanbacteria bacterium GWA2_38_11 | reverse complement strand
GTGCAGATGGATCGGCTGTCGGAATAGTAGAAAACGCTGTACCGATTGGTGAAGTGATTGACTGCTTTTCATGCCATGATGATAAATCCATGGCTTTAACAAGCGTTACCTTCCCGTCAGGAAAGACAGGGGATGGTTTAGG
>MGDB01000090.1:0-4258 GCA_001790645.1 Candidatus Schekmanbacteria bacterium GWA2_38_11 | reverse complement strand
GTCATCAGGGACGTGAATCTACGACAAGCGTGAACGCTGCTTTAACCGGGAAGGAAGAAGATACTGTTAGCGCATCTATTAGTTTCAAAAATATTCATTATTTTGCTGCAGGGGCCACACTCTACGGTACACAGGCCCAGGGAGCTTATGAGTATACTGGCAAGACCTATGACGGGAAATTCCCTCACGTAACAGAAGCTGATACATGCATCGAGTGCCATAACAAGCATACATTGGAGGTGAAGTTAGAACTCTGCGCTCAGTGCCATACCGGTGTTAAATCCACAGACGACCTCAAGAATATCCGCATGGCAAGTTCAAGTCATGATTATGATGGCGATGAAAATACCACAGAAGGTATTGCTTTTGAGATAGAGGGTCTTCAGAAGACGCTTATTAGTGCAATCCAGAGCTATGCAACCACAATAGCCGGGACGGCGATTGCCTATAGTGCGAGCTCATATCCCTATTTCTTTATAGATACAAACGGGAATGGCGTAGTAGATACTGACGAGGCAGTCTCTGCCAATAAATATAATGCATGGACGCCGCGTTTATTGAAAGCTGCCTATAACTACCAGTTCTCTGTAAAGGACCCTGGGGCGCATTGCCACAATGCCAAATACATTATAGAGCTTCTTAATGATTCACTTAATGACCTCGGGACAAAGGTGACGGTGGATACATCTAAAATGGTCCGCAATGACAGCGGACATTTTGATGCAACATCTATGGCATTTCGCGACTGGGATGACACTGGCAAGGTTCCTGCTGGCTGCACACGCTGCCATGCGCCTGCAGACGGGTTTAACTACTACATTGCAAACTTTGCAAATTCTCCAACTGATATTCCATCTACCTATGGTTTTACCTGTGAGACCTGCCATACAGGAACGGGTTTTGCAGAAGGTAATGCACCGCTTAAGAGTGTAACAAAAGTTGCATTCCCGAAGAATAATGTAGAAATTACAAACACTACTGGCGACAGTTCCTTTATCTGCATGACATGCCATCAGGGACGCGAGTCCAAGAAGTCAGTTGATGATGCAATTGCTGCATGGGTTGATACAAATTCAAACGGCTATTCTGATTCAGCAGATACAAAACCTCTGTCATTCAAGAATATCCACTATCTGCCTGCAGGCGCAATGCTCTATGGCCATGATGCACTCGTGGGCTATGAATATAGTGGTAAGAGTTATTCCGGTAAATTCGCTCACTGGGGTGATGAAACAATTCAATGCGGATATTGCCACGAAGCAAGTGCATCTGATCATTCCTTTGAACCGACTTTTGTTTCTGCAACATGTGCTATTGCAGGTTGTCACACAGAGGTAACAGGAAATGATATTGAAACTATCCGCAAGAACCGCTCATTAGATTATGACAATGACGGAAGTGCCACTGAGAAGCTTAAGGATGAGGTTGCCGGACTACAGGCTGCTCTCTTAGCACAGATGCAAAGTGTTGCAACTGGCATTGGGAAACCAATAGCATATAGTGCAGCTTCATATCCTTACTTCTTCAATGACAATAATCCGACAAACGGTGTTGTAGATACTGCCGAGGCAACAACAGCCAACAGGTTCAGTGCATGGACTCCGGCTCTCCTGAAAGCTTCTTTTAACTACCAGTTCTCTGTGAAGGAGCCGGGAGCCTGGGCACATAACACCAAGTATATGATCCAGCTTCTAATAGATTCGATTGCAGACCTTGGCGGTTCTGTAACAGGATTAACAAGGCCCTCCTGACTTTTAATGGGTTCAGGGCAAGCCTTTCTACAAGCTAAGCCCCCTATAATCTGGGGGCTTAGCTATTTCTCCAAGTGGAATTCCTTATTCGGTAGCTAACAGTTTAATGGATTCCTCCTTGGGAAGCCCCGATGTTTTTCATCGGGGCTTTTTTATTTTTATGTGGGAAAGCCCTTTTGGGCTTGATAGGAATCGAGCCTATAAAGGCTCTCTCACAGTAGTGTTCGACCACTGTATCTGACAAATAAAAAATGTAGGGACAGGTCTTTAGACCTGTCCAAGAATGAAAGGATGGATTGAGCGGACAGACCTAAAGGTCTGTCCCTACGGGCTACATAAATATTTGTGAAAAAAACAAAAAATTGTTGACTTCAGTAAACAGATAATTTTATATATGCCATAATCTTATTCCATTTAATACGAAATTTTACATTCTGCCGTTAGAATTCTGGAGAATTTTGATGAAGAAGATTTATTTCGTGAGATTAATCCTTTCTTTGATCTTTTTATTCCTTTTATTTGGCTCAGAAATTTCTGCCAAACAATACAGCCTGAATACGAAGACCACTTATGACTTTAGCTCCATCAACTATGAGTCAAACCGGAATAATGATTATGACCACGATTTTTATCAGTATTTAAATTTTAGTTCTGACGGGTATGGCCTGGATAATCTTTCAACCTATGTTTCCATGCGATTTGAAAAGGGGTTGGGTGATACAAGACGGAGGGATTATTTCAGGGACATTACAGATACCTATGATGCAAGAGACCAGCTTAAAGTTTATAACGCTTATGCCAGACTAAAAGATCTTTTTTCCAATGTAGATGTAACTGTTGGAAGACAGTATTTTTACGGTGCTGAATTAGCTCATTTCGATGGCGGAAGACTTGATCTTAAAAGGATAGGACCAATTGATTTGAGTTTTTTTGGAGGAAGGCGGGTAACTTTTTATGAATATCCTGAGAGGTTGGAAATATGGGGAGGAAATTTTTCAGTCTATCCCCGTGAAGGTACAAAGATTGCTGCCAGGGTTATAAAATACATTGACTTCAGTTATGATTTCTCCACCTCTCAAACCATAACTCCTGAGATTGATTTTACAGGAACCTATTCACTTATAAATAACAGCCCAAGAGAACTTTTCTTAGATTTAAACTACAATTCTTATAAACTTGGAACTAAGGCTACAATATCTTATGCAAGAAAACTTAGCGGTATAAGAGCTGATAATTTTAGTTTTAACTATACTGCCTCCACCAACAGAGGCAAGAAAGGTCTTGATGTTGAAAGACTGAATATTGGCCGTTTAGCCCAGTATCAGGATTATGGCATACTTCTTCACCAGAGAATTTATAAAGGTTTGGGTGTCGGAGCAACCTACAGAAAGCGTGAACTACTAAATAATAATGAAGGTAATCCATATAATAATGACTTTGATGAATTTACTGCAGGGCTAGACTGGGCGGATTTTATTTTTGATGGTACTGATTTACTGGCTAACTGGAAATATTTTAAAAACAACAGGAATAGAAAACGTTTTGAGAGTAAGTCAAACGTCTTTGAAGGCCAATTAGCGCAGAGGCTTAGTGATAATTTTTTTGTAGATGCGGGAGCATTCTATAAAGTCTATGATTACAATAAGAAGCATATAGATACTGTTGGATTCAGCGGAGATGTCAGGGCATATATTAACAAGAATATTAATTTCAAAATTAGATATGCTTATGAGGAGGATGACCCGTTTGTGTTGCCGGTCTCAGCGGTTGACTTTATACAGAATCTTACGGTAGAGCTGGCTTTTAAATTTTAAAAGTTGTAGGGACAGGTCTTTAGACCTGTCCGAGGATAAGATTGATAGGACAGACCTGAAGGTCTGTCCCTACAGGTTTCTTTGTAGGGACAGGTCTTTAGACCTGTCCGAAGATGATACATTGTCATAAATAAAATGAAAGAAAATTTAATTGAACGAAAATCATCTTTAAGGCTTAAAGGTTTTAACTATACTGGTAATTATGCTTACTTAGTTACTTGCTGCACAAATAAGAAAAAACATTACTTCCAAAGTAAAAACATTACTGAAAGTATGATTAAAGTTCTTAAAGAAACTTCAAGCCAGTTTTCTTTTAATGTTTATGCTTATTGTTTTATGCCTGACCATCTTCATATTTTGATTATAGGTAGTGAAAATTCTTCTCTCCATCAATTTATGAAGATATTTAAACAAAAAAGTAGCTTTTTTTTCAAAAAGCTTTGTAAAGATATACTTTGGCAGCGTAGCTATCATGACCATGTTCTTAGAAAAGAAGAAGCACTTATAGATATAGCCTTGTATATTTTCAATAATCCTGTGCGAAAGGGGTTAGTAAGGGATTACAAAGATTATCCTTATTTGGGGTCTTTTATTTTTGGCGGGGAAGAATTAATCGGACAAACCTGAAGGTCTGTCCCTACAGGCTACAAGCATATAAGAAGATTAGGTTTATTGGATAATGTGATTAGGAGA
>MGDB01000089.1:6372-6953 GCA_001790645.1 Candidatus Schekmanbacteria bacterium GWA2_38_11 | reverse complement strand
GCGATGGTGGAAAAATAAACAGCAGACTTGCAATGGTTGCAACTTTTAGGGAAAAGTGCTTCTTGAGGAGAATAAAGCAAATAATTAGACTTCCAAGTGACAGTGTAAGTGCAACTAATTTTAATGAGAAGTAAGAGCTTCCAAAGAAATAGAAAAAAGGAACAGCTAAAATTCCTACAACTAAAGTACCTCCTGCATAAGGTTCTGAGTGATAGTCAAAAAGTGGTATTTTTACTCCTTTTAAAATTTCTCTTGTGATTGTACCGTTGTATAATTCATCTTCATGAGACATGAAGATTCCTGTTAATAAAGTCCAGAGCCTCATGGCAAGGAAGAGAAATATGAATAGAAAAAGGATAATATTATCTTTCTTGCTCAATATTTTTAACAGTTTGTTGATATTCATAATCCCCGGGAAAGAATTTTCAGAGCTTTTGACAGCAGACTTCGCCACTCCTGCCATCTATAGCCATTGGTAATGATTCACAGGTTGGAATGCTTTCTTTTGTTTTGAGTAGTTCATTAGCCATTTCTTCCAAAGTGACAAATTTAAAGGAGAGTTTTAAAACCCTCTTTAGAAA
>MGDB01000089.1:438-6349 GCA_001790645.1 Candidatus Schekmanbacteria bacterium GWA2_38_11 | reverse complement strand
ATCTTCCTTCCATTTCTGCATGGATAGTTAAAATATTCAATTTATTTTTTTCAAGCCTTGAAAGGTAAAAAGGGATTATTTCATTCTCACTACGCCCATTTAATCCATAAATCTCGTCAAGAGTTGGAAGGGTAGTTGGTATTTCAAGAGTCTTAAAAGTGGAATTAGCAAATTTTACAAAATAGGGATACCGGCCTCTTGTATCACTATGATATAAAAGATTATTTCCATCTTCAACGGAGAAACTTGCCTCATTGCATTTCCATCCCGGTGCTGCAAAGGATTTAGGTAGGGTCTTAAATATACCAGAGTATTCGCTGGCAGCTTTTTCAAATTCTTCCTTTACCTCGTCATAGCTTAAATAGTCAAGTTCGTCATGCCATTTGACATGATCATATCCATGAATTCCAACTTCATGGCCCGAGTCTTTGATCTCAAGGATCAAATCAGCAAAACTTTTTCCTATCAGTGGTGGTGGCAGCAGAGTTCCGTAAAGCAATGTTTTTATCCCATAAGCTTTAGGAGCGCTGGTGCGGAGCATTTTTTTAAAAAACCCTTTTTTAAAAATCCTCCTGATAGCCTTCCCCGAATTGTCAGGACCCATAGCAACAAAGAAGGAAGCCTGTATTTTTGCTCTGCGGAATATTTCGAGCAGTTTTGGTACCCCTTCTTTCATTCCCTGATAAGTGTCAACATCTACTTTTATCCCTAAAAACATTTTCCTTAAATTTAATACTTATTCCCAATAGCTTTAAACCATTCAATAGTTATCCTTAACCCGTCTTCCAAAGAAGTATCTGCATCCACTTTCAAAATATTTTTCATCCGGTCAGTATTGGGAACGCGTCTTTGTATATCCTCGTAGCTTTCTCCATAAACTTCTTCCTTAGTAACATGTCTGATAGAGTTTTTTACTCTGGACACTTCTATCATTTTTTCAGCCAGTTCCTTGATTGTAGTTTCTTTGTTATTTCCGATGTTGAATATTTCTCCTTCAGCTTCTTTTAACAGGCCTGCGGCAACTGTGGCCTTTATTGCGTCATCAATATAAGTAAAGCATCTTGTCTGCATCCCGTTTCCTATTACTGTCAGAGGTTCGTTTCTTAAAATCTGACCCATAAATATTGTTATAATCCTCCCTACATCGATTTTATCAAGCCTCGGTCCGTAGACATTAAAATATCTTACTACAACAACTGGTAATCCTATTTTATGGTAGGCGAAGCAGAAATGTTCTCCGGTAGCCTTTGATGTTGAGTAACACCACCTGTCTATTTTTGTTGACCCTAATACTCTGTCATCATCCTCACTGAATGGTATATTTGGATTTCGCCCATATACCTCTGATGTTGAAGCAAATACTACTTTTTTATTGTATTTAAAAGCTGCCTTTAAAACATTTTGGGTTCCGTTGATATTTACATTCAGCACATTATAAGGGTCTCCCACATAATGCTCTACACCAACTACTGCAGCCATGTGATATACAAGGTCTGATTTGAAAATAAGTCCATCAAGAATCTCTTCATTAAGAATGGAGTCCCTTATGTAATGAAATTTTGGATTTCCCAAGTTGTGTCTTATTTTAAAATCCTTTGCTTCATCAAGGACAAAAATTTCATCACCTCTTTTAAGAAATGCATCTCCAAGATGAGAGCCTAAAAACCCGGCTCCACCTGTAATTAGTATTTTCAACGTCTACCCTCCTTTGTGAGGTTTCTGAAAAAGATTTTTCAGAAACACATGTAGCTAATAGCCTATAGCTATTAATATAAAATAGTAATAAACAATCCGCTACCCTGTTAGCTATAAGCCAAAAAACTATAAACTAAGAGTAGAATTCTGAAAAAGAATGTTCTTTTTTAAGAATTCTTTACCCCAAGATATCTCCGGCCATAGAATTGAATCTTTCGAAAAGCCTTTTACCGGTTAATTCTTCTTCACAGTCAAACTGGGCTGATTTAAGTAAAAGATGTCCTTCACCTGCTTTTACTTCTATCCCTCTGTCATTAGCTGCTAATATTTTTCCGCATGGAATATTTATATTATTTTTATCAGAAATTAATTCTGATTTCCAGATAAATAGTTTTTTCCCTTTATAAAAGGTGAAGGCACCAGGATATGGATGTGTAACACCCCTTATCAAATTATGAATTTCTGATGCCTCTCTTTTCCAATCTATTAATCCATTTTCAGGCTTTCTTCCAGAAAAATAGGTGGCTTTACTTGGATCTTGCGGAATCGGATGTAAATTTCCTGATTTAATAAGAGGCCAGGTCTTTTTAAAGAGAGAAAGTGCAGCTTCAGTAATCTTATTAAAAAGAGTCAATGCGTCGTCATCTTCTGAAATGGGGACTTCCTGCTGGGAGATTATGTCTCCGCTATCTGCACTTTTCTTCATATAGTGAAGGGTTACGCCGGTTGTTTTCTCACCATTTATCAATACCCAGTTAACAGGGCATCTGCCTCTGTATTTCGGGAGAAGCGAGCCGTGAAGGTTTATAGCCCCGTGGGCAGGAATTTTGAGAATGTTTTCCGGAATAAGGTACCGGTAATAGAAAGACAAGATTATTTCTGGTTTAAGGTTTTTTAAGGTTTCAAAAAAAATATCTCCCTTTATATCAGTGGGAGAAAAAACGGGTATATTACTCTTTAAGGCTAACTCATAGACTGAGTTGAACCATATATTCTCTGACGGGTCACCCTTATGGGTAACAACAGCAACAACATTTTCTTTCCGCTCTATGAGTTCTTTGAGGCATACATAGCCTACATTATGATAACCAAATACAAGGATTCGCATCTTCTTTATCTATTCTTTTGAATTTGTAATGATGTAACGGGGTCTCCGCCTTACTTCAAGATAAATTCTTCCTATATACTCGCCTATAAGACCAAGAAAGAAGGTCAGGATTCCGGTAAATACTGAGAAGATAGAAATAAGGCTAAGAATTCCATTGGAAGTATTAAAGAAGATTTTTACCAGGATAAGTATTAATCCAAACAGTCCCCCGAATAAGGCTATAAAGACCCCCAGCAGTGTGATTAACTGGATTGGGATAAGGGAGAAGCTTGTCAATATATCAAAGTTGAGCTTTGCTAATTTCAATAAGTTATATTTTGATTTGCCTTCCTGCCTCTGGTTGTGGTCTACTACAATCTCTATTAAATTGTTGGAATAGGTATAAGCAAGGGCAGGGATAAAGAAGCTTGAAAATTCATTAACCTCACAGATTCTTTCTACTACTTCCCTTTTATATGCCCTGAGCATACACCCGTAATCTTTAAGTTTAATTCCAGTAATTCTTGCTAATACTTTATTTCCCATCTGAGATATAAACTTTCTGAAAAACGGATCCTTCCTGTTTTTCCTCCATCCTCCAACCACATCATGACCATTCTCAATTTCCTTTAGTAATTTGGGGATTTCTTCAGGAGGGTTTTGGAGGTCTGCATCTATAGTAACAATTACCTCTCCTTTTGAAAGTTCGAACCCTGCCAGAATCGCTGTGTGCTGACCATAGTTCCGGTTAAACTGAAACGTCTTGACTGAATTATCATTCTTTTTTATTTCCTCCATAATGATCCAGGACTTATCCATACTGCCATCGTCGATAAAGATAATTTCATAGGATGTTTTGAGGTTCTCTAAGGTTGGTTTTAACCTTGAATATAATGTTTCAAGGTTTTCCTGTTCATTGAAAACAGGAATAACTACACTTAAATAAAGGGGGAATTTATTTTCGCTGTTTGGTTTCAACTCTTTTTTATTTTCTATATTAAAAATGTTTTTTGGATATATTATTTTTTGTTAGCATTCACAACCTTTTTTATTGCTTCAACTACATAGACAATGTCTTCATCTTTCATCTTCGGGTATAATGGTAAAGATATTATCCTGTCAGAAGCATATTCAGCATTCGGGAAATCTCCGCGTTTAAAACCAAATTTATTTGCATAAAAAGGGTGGAGATGAATTGCTGTAAAATGGATACCTGTGCCAATCTTTTCCTTTTTTAATTCCTCTATAAACTCATCCCTCGTGATTTTGAGTGTTTCAAGTCTCAGTTTTATTATATAAAGATGCCAGGCATGGAGGCAGTCATATGTTACCCTGCCCGGTGTTATTATTTCGGGAATTTCTTTTAAGGCATTGTCATATTGGTTTGCGAAGTTTTTTCTTTTTTCTATGAAATTATCTAATTTTTTTAACTGGTGAATTCCTATAGCTGCCTGGATGTCCAGCATATTATACTTCAAGCCTGGTAATAGAATTTCATACTGGGGCGAGCCTTTAGCGGAATATCTCTTCCATGCTTCCTTGCTTATGCCGTGGAATCTTAATAACCTGAGTTTTTCAGCAAGATCGGCTCTTTCAGTTGTTATCATACCTCCTTCACCGGTAGTTATGTTTTTTATTGGATGAAAACTAAACACCGCTAATGTCTCAGTTTTTCCTATTTTAACTCCTTTATACTCAGACCCAACAGCGTGGGCTGCATCTTCGATGACAAGGAGATTATGTTTTTTTGCAATTGCAGTAATTCTGTCTAAGTCGCAGGGCTGTCCTGCAAAATGGACAGGAATTATTGCCTTTGTTTTGGGAGTTATTTTTTGTTCAATGAAGTCCGGGTTTATGTTCAAGGTTTCAGGATTTATGTCAGCAAAAACAGGCTTAGCCCTCTGAATAACTATGGTATTTACAGTAGCTGCAAAGGTCATCGGACTTGTGATTACCTCGTCTCCGTCGCTGATTTCAGTAGCCATGAGGGAGATGTGCAGTCCGGCTGTTCCTGAATTTACTGCAACTGCGTGAGAGCAACCGATGTAGTTTTTAAAATCTTCCTCGAATCTTATTACTTTAGGACCCGTGGTAATCCAGCCGGAGCGCAGGCTGTCAACTACCTCTGAGATTTCATCTTCTTCGATTGTAGGAAGAGAGAATGGAAGGAATTGGTTTCGGGACGGTTTTTTGGATTTTAAATCCATTTTGTTTTATAATTAAAAATTTGAAATTTTGTTCATTGAAAAAATAATAGTTTAACATTTTCCTAAAGGCAAGAAATTATATGAATTTTCAGACAATAAATAAAAATTAATCTCCTTCTATCAAGATAATTAGAGGAACTCCTTGACTTAGCATCAATAGGGATTTTATTGTTTTATATAAATATCAAGAATTTTATTAAATATAAAATGAAGTTCAACTTTAGATATATTGCTATAGGTATTATCTTGATAGCGTCAGGCAATTGAATCCATTCCACAATAAAATGAAACCTAAAGATATATTTATTGGATTGCTGTTAATAGTTATATTGGCAGCAGCCATATATTCTAACACCTTTAGTGCCTCCTGGCATTTTGATGATTATTCTTCAATTCTTGACAATTATAAGGTTAAGAGTTTGGCAACCGCTTTGAGGAATATCCTTTCTAATCCACGGGGTGTTTGTGATTCAACCTTTGCAGTGGACTATTATTTTAGCGAAACAGATGTTTTTGGATTTCATATCACAAACCTTGCCATTCACATACTTTCAGCCTTTTTTGTTTATTTACTCATCAGATTTGCTCTTACTACTCAAGCAGAGGAAGGTTTTAATAACTTTTCTGGTTTACTTAAGAATTTACCATTAATAGGATCCCTTCTTTTTGTAGCGCATCCAATTCAAACACAGGCAGTGACCTACATTGTCCAGAGGTATACATCGTTAGCTACAATGTTTTATTTAATGGCTCTGGTATTTTTTATCAAAGCCAGGATGAATTTGATCTCATGCAAGGGTAAATTTTTTTCTCGGTATCATTTCCCTTTTTATCTTTACTCTTTAGTTTGTGCACTCTTAGCAATGAGGACAAAAGAAATAGCTGTAACAATACCTGTCATTCTTTTGCTGTATGATCTTAT
>MGDB01000089.1:0-363 GCA_001790645.1 Candidatus Schekmanbacteria bacterium GWA2_38_11 | reverse complement strand
TATACTTATTGCCAGGGTTTCATATGACGGTCAGAATCTTGCAGGATTGGGGGAGGCTATTGACAGAAGCTTTAAAGAGACACCGCGCCTGACGCGATGGGAGTATGCCATTACTCAAATAAATGTGGTACTTACTTATATGAGGCTAATACTTTTTCCTGTAAATCAGATCGTATATTATATTTATCCAATATCAAACTCAATATTTTCCCATTATACTTATTTTTCTCTTCTCATCCATATAACTATTCTTGTTGCAGCTATATTAATAGCTAAGAAATCTAAGCTCGTCTCTTTTGGGATTTTCTGGTTTTTCATAACCATTTCCGTGGAATCAAGCATTATTCCTATTCGTGATGTTAT
>MGDB01000088.1:2714-4727 GCA_001790645.1 Candidatus Schekmanbacteria bacterium GWA2_38_11 | reverse complement strand
GGCCTTAAGGATGATGAATACAAAAGAATATGTGAAATCCTTGGCAGGGAGCCGAATTTAACCGAGCTCGGGATATTCTCTGTGATGTGGAGCGAGCACTGCAGCTACAAGAGCTCTAAAATTCATCTTAAGAAATTTCCAACAGATGCTTCCTGGGTACTGCAGGGGCCAGGAGAAAATGCAGGGGCGATTGATATTGGAGAGGGTATAGCCGCAATATTCAAGATTGAAAGCCATAACCATCCTTCATTTATAGAACCTTATCAGGGCGCTGCCACAGGCGTTGGAGGGATACTGAGAGATATATTCACCATGGGTGCAAGACCTATTGCAAACCTGAATTCCCTCAGGTTTGGCAGCTTGCAGGAGCCAAAAAACAGGTACTTTTTGGAAGGGGTTGTCGGTGGTATTGCTGGCTACGGTAACTGTATGGGAATTCCAACAATCGGCGGAGAGATATATTTTGAGGAGTGTTATGAGGGGAATCCGCTTGTAAACGCATTCGCCCTGGGCGTTGTTAAAAAAGATAAGATATTTTACGGTGCAGCAAAGGGGATTAACAATCCTGTAATCTATGTTGGTTCAAGAACAGGGAGAGACGGGATCCATGGGGTCACCATGGCTTCTGAGGAATTTGTTGATGAAGCCCAGCAGAAAAGACCCACTGTCCAGGTTGGGGATCCCTTTACGGAGAAGCTTCTGCTCGAGGCATGCCTTGAGCTGATGAAGGGAGACTCTGTTATCGGTATCCAGGACATGGGAGGAGCCGGATTGACATGTTCTTCGTGTGAAACGGCTGCAAGGGCTGGAAATGGGATAGAAATAGATGTTGATAAAGTTCCACTGAGGGAAGAGGGAATGACTCCTTATGAGGTAATGCTGTCGGAATCACAGGAGAGAATGCTGATTATAGCAAAGGCCGGCAGAGAGAAAGAGGTTCTTGATATATTCAAGAAATGGGATTTAGAGGCTACTGTCATTGGTAAGGTGACTGATGACGGTATGTTAAGGGTTAAAAAAGGTGACAAAATTGTTGCAGAGATCCCGGCAACTGATCTTGCAAATGAGGCACCTGTCTATGACAGACCTATCAAGAGGCCTGAGTTTCAGGATGAGCTTAACAGGCTTGAAACGGGAAATATCCCGGAGCCGGGAAATCTGGAAGAAGTTTTTCTTAAGCTGTTATCTTCACCAAATATTTTAAGCAGGGCTTGGGTCTATGAGCAGTATGATCATATGGTAAGGATAAATACAATAGTCCTGCCAGGGTCAGATGCATCTGTTATAAGGCTCAAAGAGAGCGGCAAGTCCCTTGCAATTTCACTTGACTGCAACGGACGCTACTGCTACTTGGACCCCTATGAGGGGGGCAAGATTGCAGTAGCAGAAGCTGCGCGAAATATTGCGTGTTCAGGGGCAAAGCCTATGGCAATAACCAATTGCCTGAATTTTGGTAACCCTGAGAAGCCTGAAATAATGTGGCAGCTTTCAAAGTGTATTGAAGGCATAGCTTCAGCCTGCAGGGTTTTTCAGACGCCGGTTATAAGCGGGAATGTGAGTCTTTATAATGAGACACGTGGTTCAGCTATATACCCAACGCCGGTTATAGGAATGGTAGGTTTGCTTAAAAGAGAAGTTATTCCCTGTACCCAGTGGTTTAAAAATGAGGGAGATATTATATTGCTTTTAGGCCGGAACAGAGAGGAGTTGGGTGGGAGTGAGTATCTTAAAGTAATCCATAAGATAGTTAAAGGGGTTCCTCCGGAATGTAATTTGAATAAAGAAAAAGACCTTCAGTCTGTGTGCCGGCAAAGTATAGAAAAACGGCTTATAAAGTCAGCCCATGACTGTTCCGACGGAGGAATTGCAATCGCAATAGCTGAGAGCTGCATATCAAATCCGGAAGGACCTGTGGGTGCTTCTGTGATTTTAGAGGAAGACATCAGGCTTGACAGCCTTCTTTTTGGTGAAAGCCAGGGGAGAATAGTCGTAACTTTGGCTGAAAGAGACCTT
>MGDB01000088.1:2189-2612 GCA_001790645.1 Candidatus Schekmanbacteria bacterium GWA2_38_11 | reverse complement strand
AAGAGAGTAAAGATTGAACAGGACGTCTCGGTTCTCAAAGATATATGGATGACATCACTTAAGAAAGCAGTGCATGGGTAGAAAGTGAACCCTTGACTCCTTGAATCCTGGAACCCTTTAGGAAAAAAACATTAAAAGAAAATGGTTTTTGACAAATTTCACGAAGAATGCGGGTTATTCGGTATCTACGGCCATCCCGAAGCGTCAAATCTGACCTACCTCGGACTATATGCCCTCCAGCACAGGGGTCAGGAAGGTGCAGGAATCTGTTCAACTGACGGGAAGGTTCTCTATACATCCAAATCCAGGGGACTTGTGGCTGATATATTTACTGTTGAAAAATTAAAGAAACTTCAGGGTCACTCAGCTATTGGCCACAACCGTTATTCCACCACAGGTGCAAGCCAGCTTAAAAACGTCCAG
>MGDB01000088.1:0-2183 GCA_001790645.1 Candidatus Schekmanbacteria bacterium GWA2_38_11 | reverse complement strand
TATGCAAGATATTCCTTTGGTCAGATTGCAGTGGCACACAACGGGAATTTAGTAAATGCAGGGATGATCAGAGAGAAGCTTCAGGAGAATGGAGCTATTTTCTTATCTACCAGCGATACAGAAGTGATTATTCATCTCATGGCACAGTCAAAAGCCCATAGCGTCATTGACAGGATTATTGACTCGCTAAACCAGGTCAATGGTGCCTATTCACTTATTTTTCTGACTGAGAAGGAACTTGTAGGAGTCAGAGACCCGAATGGTTTCAGGCCGATGGTTCTTGGAAAGCTGGAGAATAGCTTTGTCCTGACTTCAGAGACATGCGCCCTTGATCTTATAGGAGCAAAATATGTAAGGGATGTTGAACCAGGAGAAATAGTTATTATAGATGAGAACGGGCTGAAGACATTGAAGCCGTTCAAAGAGGCAAAGCACTCTCTATGTATCTTTGAATTCATCTATTTTGCTAGACCTGACAGTAATATTTTTAATAGAAATGTTCATATGGTAAGAAAGGAGTTTGGAAGAATTCTTGCAAAGGAATCTCCATGCAGAGCGGATGTGGTAATACCAGTGCCGGATTCAGGGATTGTCGCAGCTCTTGGTTTTTCTGAGATTTCGGGAATTCCTTTTGAAACCGGACTCATCAGGAACCATTATGTTGGCAGGACTTTTATTGAGCCGCAGCAATCCATCAGGAATTTTGGGGTTAAGATTAAACTGAATCCTGTGAAGCAGGTAATCGAAGGGAAAAGAGTTGTAATAATAGATGATTCAATTGTGAGAGGGACAACAAGTCAGAAAATAGTTAAAATGATAAGGGATGCAGGGGCCTGCGAGGTACATCTGAGAATCAGCTCTCCTCCAACAACCTACCCGTGCTTTTATGGAATTGATACCCCGACAAGAAAAGAGCTAATTGCCTCCTCAAAGAGCATTGATGAAATAAAAGGGTTTATTGGAGCAGATAGCCTCGGCTATCTAACTGTTGAGGCATTGCACAGGGCTGTTAATTCCAACGATAATGAATTCTGCAATGGGTGTTTTACGGGAAACTATCCTGTCCCGATCTTTAAAGAACAGATGGACCAGCTTGAATTGTTTTAAATACCTTGTTTTACAAATTCCAAATAATAAAATTCTCCGCCTTCTAAGAACTTTTGGATTATCACAATGTAGGAGCTGACTCTGTCAGCGATTTTTTAATCGCTATCAGGAGATGGTTCCTACAAAAAATGTATAAACAGACCTTTAGGTCTGTTAATTCAATAATAAATTAACACACATAAATGTGTGTTTCTACATGAATTAACCAGGGCAAACGTCAGTGTTACCTGTCTGACGGCAGGCAAATCTCACATGAATTCCAATAACCTAAACATCTGTAAGCTGTAAGAACAGTGGTCGGTTAACATTATATAGTAGGACAGGCGTCTCGCCTGCCTAAAAGAAGATGCTGAAAAGAGCTAAATCTTAAGTTCCACACCATTTTTTATTATTTCTTTAACAAAATCATTTTCTTCTGTAAAATCTTCAGGCCTAAATGGATGTAACTCAATTCTTGTATCAACTTTTAATAAAAATGGTATTAACCTTTTACTATCATAAAAGGCTATTCCAGAAAAATCAGGGGAGACTATGGCAACATCTATGTCACTCCATTTCCATGCCTTTCCTTTTGGATAAGAACCAAATAAAATAGCTTTTTCAATTCTGATATTGGCATCCTTTATCATTCTAAGAAATTTTCCAACTATTTCTACTATAAACTCATTTGTGATAGTAGCCATTGATATAAATCCTTTATTTTTTATCCATATTGTTTTCTTCGCAAATCTTCAGCCATAATTTATTTATACATGAGGTCGGATGTCAATAGTGGACACCAATCCGTTTATGCTGCAAGTTTCCTGTCATAAAATTGCTGTTCATAGACAGCGGGTGATAAATATCCAAGCCTTGCCTGTCGTCGCTGGCGGTTGTAGAAGATTTCAATGTATTCAGTAATCTCCTGTATCGCCTCTTGCCTGGTACTGTAACGCCGATGATGCACAAGTTCACTTTTTATCGTTCCCCAGAAACTTTCCATCGGAGCGTTATCAAAACAATTCCCTTTTCTGCTCATTGATGCCTTCATTCCGAACTGATCAAGCATTTCCCTGTATTCATGAGCACAGTACTGA
>MGDB01000087.1 GCA_001790645.1 Candidatus Schekmanbacteria bacterium GWA2_38_11 | reverse complement strand
AGTTGAAGTTTCATCAATTACACCTGAAATAACAGAGATACTGGTCAAATCGATACAGCAGTTTTCAGCCTCTGTTACAGGGGCTTTTGATCCTACAGGCAAACCTGTAGAGTGGTCAGTTATGGGAGGAAGTTCCTTTGGAACAATTACCTCAGATGGTCTGTATAAAGCTCCTTTAAGTGTGGAAGGAGAGACCACTGCAACAGTGAGGGCACGGAGCAAAGCTGACCCATCAAAATTTAAAGAAACATCATTCAAAATCATACCAGAGATTTCAGTCAGTGTTTCTCCTCAAACTGCGCATGTTCAGCTAGGTGGGGCTGTTCAGTTTGAAGCTACAGTGACAGGGGCAGATGATATTTCAGTCACCTGGTATGTAAATGACATCCAGGGAGGAAATTCAACAGTCGGGACGATTGATTCTAACGGCTTATACACTACACCTTCTGGTTTGTATTCAACACCAGTTACAGTTAAAGCAAAAAGCAATGAGGATTCTTCAAAGTCAGACACTGCAGAAGTAACAATTATAGGAACAACGACGACAACAACTACAACTACAACAACCTCAACTACAACCACAACAATTGCAATTAGCATGGTTTTTGGCAAAGTCACAGATGTCCAGACTCAGGCACCTATAGAGGGGGCATTGGTTGAAATTATAAGTTCACCCGGTAGCGGAGGTTCTGTCTCCAAGACCACATTGACAGATGTGAATGGCAGTTACACTTTCGAAGTCCCGCCAGGACAATATGATGTTACTATTTCAAAAGCTAAATATAAGGATTTTACATCAGCTGATGTGACTATTCCTGTTGGATCTTTTCTTTTAGATGCAGCACTTTCGCCTGACACATTGACGATTGCTGTTGGCAGTGTTTCAGGTAAGGTTACAGATAATACGGGTGTGCCGGTTAGCGGTGCAGTAGTACAGATTGACGGAGGCGCACAGACAAACGGGATTTTTGCTGCAACAAATACTGATAGTAACGGTTTCTATACCATAGATTCAATACCGGTAAAGGATACTGCGGGGGTTCCAATACCAAGCTTCACAGTAACAGTTGCAAAGAGCGGATTTGAATCTGCAAATAAGGCAGGTGTTATAGTAAATGCTAATACAAGTACAGCAAACATAGATTTTACCTTAGCCCCGGTTATAGCTAATAATGTCATTTTTAAAGATGATTTTGAGACTGATAAGGGATGGATTACTGACGGGTTCTGGCACAGGATACAAAACGGTTCAGGAACAAAAAATATTCTTGTCCCGGATTATGTTACGCTTTCTCCGGATGATACCTCAGGAGGAGCAATTCCAAACGCTTTTTCAGGTGAGTTGTCTTACTGGTATGGTCAGGACTCAACAGGCTCTTATATCGGGGAACAGATAGTGGGAGATTCTCTACTGTCAGGAGGAACTTCTTTATCTTCAAATTCCGGTACGCTGACTTCCCCTGTAATAGACCTTACAAATACTGTACATCCTGTTTTAAGGTTCTGGTCATGGTGGGAGATCGAGGGAGTTGCGCCAAATGAGAACGGATTTGATATAATGGGAATTAAAGTTTCAGAAAATGGTGGAGAAACTTTTACAGAAATAAAGAAGCTAAACCCATTTACTGATCCGGTAGTAGTAGATGACAGAGCTGATAAGCCATATACCTCGGCCGGGTTCTTTAACGTACCTGTATGGTCTTTTTATGAAATTGACCTCTCGTCCTATGCAGGTAAGAGTATTATTTTACGATTTGAGTTTGATACAGTAGATAGTTTGTATAATGGTTTCAGGGGATGGTTTATTGATGACCTTACAGTTGAGGATTAGGGCTCATAGATGTTTCTTATTGTCATTGGGAAAGACAAAGCGACCGAGCACTCAAAAGCGTTATGTTTAATGGAATAAAAAATATTTCTGGCGTAGCTGTAGGTCATTGCAGTGATTTTGAAGCGATTACAGGCTGCACTGTTATCATATTTGAAAATGGCGCTGTAGGCGGTGTAGATATAAGAGGCGGCGCAACAGGCACACGGGAATTTGACTCTCTTTCTCCTCTCCACATTGTTGATAAAGTCAATGCCGTGTGTCTCTCCGGTGGGAGTGCATTTGGCCTTGATGCAGCATGTGGAGTGATGGAATACCTGGAAGATAAAGGGATTGGATTTGATGTTGGCAAGACAGTTGTTCCTATTGTTCCTTCTGCTATCCTATTTGATCTTGGAATAGGAGACTATAAAAGAAGACCTGATAGAGAGATGGGGTATGAGGCCTGCAGGAATGCCAGGAAAAATAGAATAGAAGAGGGATCAATTGGCGCAGGGACAGGAGCAACAGTTGGAAAACTTTTCGGAGTCACAAGAGCAATGAAGGGTGGTGTAGGCATTGCAGTTACAGAAATTAAAAATGGAGCATCTATTGCAGCTCTGGCTGTTGTGAATGCTTTTGGGGACGTGTATGATGAGAAGAGAGGGATTATTTTAGCAGGGTGCAGAAATTCGAGGGATGGGAGAAGTTTGATCAACACCAGTTTAAAAATGAAAAGCGGGTTTAGCAGGAAGAGTTTTTATTCAGGAACAACCTTAGGGGTCGTTCTTACTGATATTAAGTTTACCAAGATACAGTCCCAGAAGGTTGCTCAAATGGTTCAGAATAGTTTGGCAAAAGTTGTGTCACCCGTCCATACTATGTTTGATGGAGACATAGTATTTGCATTTTCATGTGGAGAGAAAAACGGAGATGTAAATGTAACGGGCCTTGTTGCCAGTGAGCTTATGGCTGAGGCAGTGAAAAGGGGAGTCACGGAAGCCAGGAGTTTGGGAGGAATCCCAAGCTATAAGGATATATTTTGTGGCAGCAATTTGTAGGAGCAAACTCTGTTTGCGATTTTCTTTTGTCGCCATCAGGAGATGGCTCCTACAAATTATTTTTTACGAATTAAGGCTAACAGAATCTTTTTTGCTTCCCGCAGCGCCTTACCTCGATGACTGATTCTGTTTTTTAAATCTTTATCCATTTCAGCGAAGGTCATATTGTACTTTGGAAGGAAAAAAATCGGGTCATAACCAAAACCTGAATTTCCCTTAGGTTCTTTTGTTATTATTCCTTCGCAAACACCTTTTATAGTGTAAGTTTCTCCGTCAGGTTTTACTATTGCAATAACACAAATAAATTTTGCTGTTCGCAGGGATTCAGGGACATCTTTTAACAGATTAAGGATTAATTGGTTTCTTTCTTTATCTGAAATATTTTCACCGCCAAACCTTGCTGAATGGATTCCGGGTTTACCTTTCAAGGCATCAATTTCAAGACCTGAATCATCAGCTAAGGTAATCATACTCGTAATTTCAGAAATATTTCTAGCTTTTTCGATAGCATTACTTTCATAGGTATTAAATTTTTCGTCTATTTTTGGAAGGTGAGGAAATTTTTTTAGAGAAAGAAAGTTCATATTAAGTTTTTTATAAAACTTTTTAATTTCTTCAACTTTACCCTGGTTGTTGCTTGCAATTATTATATCCATTTTTTTCATTCTCAGTTTCCACAAACTATAAGGGGTTGGTGAACTAATGTCAAACGTCAAAACAATTGCGGTTTTTAAATTGACTTTTTCAGGATAAGAAAGATAATATTGAAATAACCCTATGATTTATTTGAGAATGTAAGGTTACAGGGATGAGAGGAAAATATAAATTATAAAAATTGTAGTATTTTAATCTATGTAATCTTTCTGAGATCTGCGTAATCGTTTTTAATAACATTTTACCAGGAGCTTTTATGGAAAATTCAAAGCCAAAAGATGGGAAACCTGTTCAGATTAATATCCGATGTGATGAACATGTTTCTCAAGGTGTTTATTCAAATTTTGCAAAAATATCTCATACAGAGGATGAGTTCACCATAGATTTTGTTTATATCAACCCTGATCCTCCTTTTGGTAAACTGCAATCCCGAATTATAACGAGTCCGGGCCATGCAAAGAGATTTCTAATGGCTTTGGAAGAGAATATTCTTAAATATGAAAAAAGTTTTGGAGAGATTAAAGTTCCTTCCAAACCGCCGGGAAATATAGGGTATTTGCAATAAAAAATATTTTTATGGATTTTAAGGAAGAACAGATAGAGAGATACAGCAGGCAGATAATTCTACCTGAACTGGGAGGAAAGGGTCAGAAGAAATTACTTGACTCAAAGGTACTTATAATTGGCGCCGGAGGGTTGGGATCCCCCTGCTCAATGTATTTAGCAGCAGCAGGAGTAGGAAAAATAGGGATTGTGGATAGTGATATTGTTGATCTTAGCAATTTACAAAGGCAAATTCTCCATAGCACCGGGGATATAAAGAGGGATAAGGTCCAGTCCTCGTTTGAGACTCTTAAAAGGATTAATCCTGATGTAGATGTCGTTCCGATTAAGCTGAGGATTGATTCAAAAAATATACTTGATGTTATTGATGGATATGATGTTGTAGTTGATGGGAGTGATAACTTTCCTACCAAATTTTTAATAAATGATGCCTGCATAATGAAAAATAAACCTCTAAGTATTGCAGGTATATTGAGGTTTATGGGCCAGGTTTTGACCGTAGTTCCACGCAGGTCAGTTTGTTACCGGTGTGTATTTGAAAAACCTCCCGAGCCGGGTGCAATTCCTTCATGCCAGGAAGCAGGTGTTATTGGCGCTGTTGGTGGTATTGTAGGATTGATACAAGCTACTGAGGTTATCAAATTATTGCTTGGTATTGGTAAATTGATTGACGGAATAATGATAGTTGAGACCCTGGGGATGACCATAAGAAAGATTAAAGTTGACCATAATAAGTCCTGTCCTATTTGCGGAGATAATCCTACTATAACTACTCTTGAGGATTATGAATTAGTTTGCAGGGGATGAAAAGGGTTGATTGAATTATAAAATACCAAAAATTCTAATTTCTAAATCCTAAACAATATCTAATGTTAAAAATTCAAAAAAATCTGCTGCGAAAGCTGGTTTTGAATATTTGGATTTAGAATTTAGGACTTTAGAATTTAATAGTGTGTCAAGCTTCCGTCCCTCTTTGCTTTCTTCACTGCTAAAATGAAGACAGCAACGCTCAGAGGAAGCATAACAATTGAGAAAATGACTAATGCTAAAATGTTCAGGCTCAGCTCATTGAAGGAATAACCTTTAAGCAGGGCAAGCCTCATTCCTTCCATTGCATAGGTAATCGGTAAAAGGTAGGAAAATTTCTGGACCCATTCCGGCAGCACGCTTACAGGATAATAAACTCCTCCCAAAAACCATGAGAGATTTGAGAAAACCCATGTAAAGGGATCTCCTCTTTTCAGAACCATGACAAGGCTTGCAGACATTATTCCCATGCTTGAAAAAGATATTATGGTTAATATGAGTATCAGCAGAGCCATGGGATAGTTGGCATTGCCGATTTTCATTCCAAACAGGAATGCTCCCAGTATTATATAGATGATGACACGGAATGAGGTAAGAATAAAGCTGTAGAGTGATGATGAGAGGACAATGGTCGGGATCTCTGTCTGTGTTACTAAAAGGGCTTCCAGTGTTCCCATCATCTGGGCATTGGAAATACTTGCAGAAAAACTGCTGAGTGACAGAGATAGGTAGCTGGAAAAGGCAGTTCCGATCAATACAAACGAGAAGTAGTCTCCTCCGTAAGGTTTCAGATAAGGGGTTGCAGCTTCGCCAATGAGTTTGGAGATAAAATAATATACAACGGTGGAGAATAAAATCCCGACAAACTGAGTCATGAAGGCAAACTTGTAGCTTGATGCCTCAATGAGATCCTTTTTTATGAATGCAAGTGGTTTTACAAAAGTAAAAATTTACTTTCCTCCTTCAGTCAATTGGTCAAATATTTCTTCAAGGGAAGCTTCTTTTGGATAGAAAGCCTGAATCTTCACTCCCGCCAGATTTACTTCTCTGATTATCTGAAACAGGTCTTGCTCTTGTTTTCCATTTTTGAAAATAATTTCAATTATTGATTCCTGCTCCTGAGAAGGAACTGCAATATCCTTTATGACTTCTAAATTTTTAAGCTTTGCCTGCAGTTCACCGGTTAGCCTGTTTACTTTTAAAATATATTTTCTGGTGAAAGCAAGGATATTCCTTATTTCCTGAATCGAACCACAGGCTTTAAGATGCCCTTTATCAAGTATGGCAATTCTGTTGCATAGTTCTTCAGCTTCT
>MGDB01000086.1:12541-12743 GCA_001790645.1 Candidatus Schekmanbacteria bacterium GWA2_38_11 | reverse complement strand
TGCTGCCCTTACTGCGGCTTCTGAGGCATAATATTTTGCGATAGATGTTTCAACAGTGCTTCTGATTTTTTTATTCTTGAGGTCTCCGGCTCTGTATACAAGAAGTCTTGCTGCGTCGCGGTCAACCACCATTTTTGCGATCATGTCCTGCACCAACTGGAACTCGCCAATAGGTTTTCCAAATGCCTTTCTCTCTCTTGCA
>MGDB01000086.1:7688-12450 GCA_001790645.1 Candidatus Schekmanbacteria bacterium GWA2_38_11 | reverse complement strand
TCTTAAATCCTTCGCCCACATTGCCTAAGAGAGCGCTGTCCGGTACCTCTACGTCTTCCAGAAAAAGGGCTGAAGTATTGCTTGCCCGTAACCCCAGTTTCCCGGTGATGTCATTTGCTGAGAAGCCTTTGGTTTTTGTATCAACTAAAAATGCAGTTATTCCTTTGTGTTTTTTTGCCTTATCAGTCTGGGCAAAGAGAATTGCGATATCAGCTACGCCGCCGTTTGAGATCCAAATTTTGCTTCCGTTTAAAACCCACTTCCCGTCTTTATATTTTGCCATTGTTTGCTGGTTACCTGCATCAGAGCCTGCATCAGGCTCAGTTAGGGCAAAGCAGCCGATGATTTCTCCACTGCAAAGCCTGGGGAGATATTTTCTCTTCTGTTCCTCAGTACCCCATTGTAAGATGGCAAATTCAACCAGCGAGATTTGGACAGAGAGAGTTGTCCTCAAAGAGGAGTCAGCTCTGCCGACCTCTTCAGTTATAATTGCATGGCTTATATAATCAAGCCCTGCACCGCCGTATTCCTGGGGGATGGGGCCGCCAAGCAGTCCTAAGGGGACCATCTTTTGCAGAATTTCTCTCGGGAAATGGCAATTCCTGTCATTTTCTTTTGCATAGGGGATTATATCTTCATCAGCAAATTTTTTAGCCATCTTTCTTACCATTAGTTGTTCTTCAGTAAAGTCAAAATCCATAATGATTCCTCCTTTCATAATACTCCCTAAAAAAATATAGTAAGTAGGTGAGATAATGTCAAATGGCAAAAATTAAAAAATAAATTCCAAATAACCAAAACAGCTATAAGCGGTAAGCAGAAAACAGAACAGTATCAAAGTATCATAGTGACAAGGTTAGCTATCATCTTATCCGTCATTCCGTGCTTGACACGGAATCCAGGTTTTCCCGTGAAACTTGTCCTCGACTGCTATCGGGGAACTGGAATCCAGGGTTTCCTGTGTAGACAGGAATCCAGTTTCCTTGTTAACAGTTCCCAGCTTTTGCCTGCCTGCCGGCAGGCAGGCAGGGACGGCGTCTGGATTCCCCGTATCAAGTACGGGGCAGGCTCTGCTGGAGTTTATCCCTGCGGGCAGGAATGACAATGGAGGTATGTCATGCTCTCACATTGACACATGGTGTTTTATATATATGGGAGGATGTCCAGTAAAGCCGCAAAAAATCCCTTGACTTATTTTGATTTCTTGGCAAATTGAATTATAATTCATGATCATCAAGGAAAAACGTAATGAATAGCAATGAGAAGCTAAAAATCTTCTTTGCAGGAGAGAATCTTGAAAGATTTACTCCCCAGACTAAAATTCTAAATGACCAGTACCAGATCTTTATTGAAGATGGAAATAGATGCCTCGGGAGCGCCCTTCCAATAAGAGACCTTTTCTTAATTATATTTCAGAAGAAAACTTTTAAAGACTTTTGCGTAAACTGCATAAGAAGAGTTAAGGGTTTTCTTCCTCAAACAGTGATTGTGGTTTTATGTGAAAGCATTTCAAAAACAACCATGTGCAATCTTTTCCGGTTTGGAGTCAGAGATGTATTGGAGTGCTCCTTTGACAAGGAAATCAATCTTAATGAGGCTATTACCAAGGTCAACTTTATTTTTTCTAATAGACCGAAGAATCGTGAGAGGCGCTCCAATTTTTTGACCCTAAAGCATATTAAAGAATTTCCAAGTATTACAGAGCCTCTGCCGGATGACAAAAGGATTGAAAGAGCAAAGGCTTATATAGAAAAACATTATAATTGTCCGCTGGCTTTAGAGCATGTCGCAAATATAGCATGTATGAGTAAATATCATTTTTGCAGGACCTTTAAAAGATTCGATGGGATTTCTTTTAAAGGATATGTAAAAAATGTCAGAATTGAAAAAGCTAAAGAATTGTTAAACAATACCGGACTTTCCATATCAGAGATAGCATTTGAGGTCGGTTTCCAATCCTTATCTTATTTTAATACTCTTTTTAAATCTCATTTAAATATCTCACCCCGGAACTTCAGAAAAATGTCTTTAAAGTAATATTATTTGAATTACTTTTTCTTTCATAATAGCAATTTACCACATAAGTATAGCAATAATGAGGTTGAAATAAACTAATATTTTTCTATCTTATAATAAGATGCGTGAGTCTTGCCTATAAACAGCAGACAGCGTTCTAAACATAAAATAGACCTTGCTGTTAAAACCTTTTTTGCAATCTAAAAGAGAGCGGAGTTAGAGGAGGTGATGAACGTATGAGGGCTTGAGACCCGGATTAAAGTTAGCGTTTTCTATCAATTTGCATCAATGTTTTTAGAAAAGCTCAAATTTAACCTGAACTAAGGAGAAATGATATTCATGAGTAAAAAGAAAAAATTTAATAATTATTTAATGATTTTTAGTTTTGCAGTAATCCTCTGCGGAGCAGGGTTCCTTTTAAGCAGTGATGGCATTAATGCTCTTTGCCGTGTTCCTGTCGGCTGTACTGTATGCCATGACCTTATCGGGAACTCAAGCGCGATCATCGGAGATGCAGAAGATTCATGCGATTTAGGTGATTTTAATTTTGGCCCTGACCTTAGTGAAGCCAGATTTATCCACCGTACCTTTAAACTGAATGACGGAAGAGTACTGTTTACAGGCGGAGCTAGAGCACTTACAAACCCGTATACCGTAAACACGTCAGTGGATATTTATAATCCGGCTACAAACACAATGACTCCTGCTGCGCCAATGAGCCAAAAAAGGTTATCCCATATGGGAGCAACTCTTAAGGACGGACGTGTTCTTGTATGTGGCGGAAGAACAACAAACGTCGGCACTACTCCGGGAGCAGGCGTAGTTGCAAGTGCTGAGATTTACAATCCTGCAACAAACACCTGGACACCTACAGGTTCACTTAATATTGCAAGAAGAAGTGGTACTGCAACAGTTCTTAACGACGGCAGAGTACTTATAGCGGGCGGTCAAGACCGTGCAAGCGCTACCTCTGCACTGCCCATGTCTTCAAACGAGATTTATAATCCTGCAACTGGGACATTTACCCTCATAGGGAATATGACTACACCGAGAGCATCCCACAGCGCAGTGCTCCTTGATGACGGGACAGTCTTAATCAACGGCGGAAGCAATGGACTGGGTACTGCATTCCCGACAAAACTTGCAGAGATTTTTAATCCTGCTGATAATAGTTTTACAGCAGTTGGTCCTTCACTCTTCCCCCACCTTGCACAGGTAGGTGTAAAGCTCAGAGACGGCAAAGTACTGCTTGCGGGTACTTATTATAATGTTACCCACACAGCAGAGGGCGGCAATATGAGTCCTGAGTGCGAGATTTATGACCCTGTAACAAGAACATTTAAAGCTACCGGCTCATTACTAATGAAGCGTATTGATGTGGGCGGACAGCTTCTCCTTGACGGAACCGTCTTGTTATCAGGCGGTGTCTCTACTGACTTTCAAAGACGATATCCCACAATGTTCCAGACAAGCTCAGAAATCTATGACCCGAGAAATGGACTATGGAGTGCTAGCGGGCTTATGGTTGACGGTCGTGATGAGTTCAGCGGAGTTGCACTTGATGACGGCAGGGTTTATGTTACCGGTGGATTTACCCGTGCAGGTACTCCCCCAGTTTCAACTCTCCTTAAGACCACTGAGATGTATACACCAGGTCTTGGTCCCCAGATAGCCGGGCTGTATAATGTTATAAACGACCTGCCCCTTGCAGCGATTAAAAACAATAATCAGGGGCAAAGGCAATCACTTCTTGCTGATGTAGATAATATTGCAAAATTCCTTAACATGAGGGTAAAAGAAAATAAATATGAAGAAGGCGAACACTCAGCGCCATTCTTTGGACACATTTTGTATGAAAATGGTGTATTTCACAGGCCTGGTTTACAGGATCCTCTAACAAATTGCGTTGGCTGCCATGGTGCAGACCTTAAGGGTGACGGAAGCCGCCCTTCCTGCTATAGCTGCCACGGTCCTATATGGAATCAGACCAATCCTGAAGTCAAATTGAACGATGCCCTTTCTCAAGCTAAGAAGATGTTGTCACAGATGGACAGCTGCTCAAATGGAGCTGCCACTGACGATCTGATTTATTTTTGCGATTATCAGAGAAAGACCCGTTCAGTTGTGCAGGTGCTTGTAAACACACTTACCGATATGACAGCGCCTAACCAGTTGCCGACAGTTACAGTTACTGCTACGCCAACCTCAGGTAGTGCACCCCTTGCAGTAAACTTTACATCAACAGCAAGTGACCCTGATGGGACGATTGCAAGTTATTTCTGGCAGTTTGGCGATAGCCAGTTTAGTTACGTAGCAAATCCTTCCCATACATATACATGCGGCGGAGCATACACTGTTTCATTGAGAGTAACAGACAACAAAGGTGGTACTGCAGAAGCAACAATTCAAATAAATGTGTCGTCAACAAGCAGTGGAATAGACTATAATTGCGATGTCCAGCCAATATTTAATAGAGAATGTATTGGCTGTCATGGTGCTATGGGAGGCTTAAACCTCCAGAGTTGCGCTGGGGTGCAGGCAGGCAGCTCAAATGGTCCAGTAGTTGTTCCCGGTAATGCCACAGCAAGTGTTCTTTACCAGGAAATATCATCTGGTGATATGCCGCCTTCAAGCACAATGCTTCCTCCGAATGATATAGCCACAATAGGTGCATGGATCAACAGCCTTGATCCGAATGACCCGAATTTCTGCGACTGAAGGTTAAGCACGAAAAAAAGAGCCGTGA
>MGDB01000086.1:5108-7679 GCA_001790645.1 Candidatus Schekmanbacteria bacterium GWA2_38_11 | reverse complement strand
GCGGCTCTTTTTTTTAGAAACTGGATAAACCAGGGAGCGTGTTAAACAACTAAAGCTTTAAAAAATTTAAGGAAGGGGATCCTGGGCGGAACAGAGATCCCCTTCCCCTGGTTTTTAATCTGTAAAAACAAAAAATCGTCCATAAAATTCTCTATTTAAAATACAAATCAAATTTTAGCGCAGATCTTCTAAGACGTGCAGGAAGATATTAAAAATTCATCTATTACCCTTGAAGATCCAAAAAATAAGAACTTTATTTGAAGAGATATAAAATACGCAGCAAATTTTTTAGCCATCTTTCTTACCATTAGTTGTTCTTCAGTAAAGTCGAAATCCATGGCGCTTCCTCCAGAAAATGTTTATCATACTGGCTGGCATTTTTGAAAGTAAGTAGAACTGTCACAAACAGTTACAAATCCCCCCAACCCCCATTTTCTAAAGAGGGGGGTAAATTCCTAATTTCCTCTTTGAAAAAATAGGAGACAAATAATTCCCCCTTTGAAAAAGGGGGATTAAGGGGGATTTTGTATTATATAAACAGCACCAGACACTTTGCGCTTCCACCAGCTTTAATAAACTCAGAGAGATTGGCTTCAAAGACCCTGTAGTTTAGTTCAAGTAATTTATTCTTTAAATTGACGCAGCCGGTGTTTAAGATGACATCTTTCTCAATAGCTATTGCGTTGCAGCCAAACCTTAATGCTTCAGGCTTTTTTATGATAATTCTTTTTGCAATATAATTTTTAACAAGCTTCCTGCCAAACTCGTCAAAAGCGTAAGGATAATATACTACCTCTCCATTGGGCAGGGGAAGAAAGCATGTGTCTAAGTGGTAAAATTTATTGTTGACCAGCTCCAGCGGTAGAATTCTTTTTTTAATAACATTTGAAATAATATTATAAGCGTTTATATCAGACCTGATTATATAACCTGCAAAGAGGTTTTCCCCATGGAATAAGGCATCGCCTTCTCCCTCGAAATTAAACTCCTGCGGCAGTTTGATGGTCCTGTAGCCATTCTTCTTAAACCATCTTTCAAAATATTTTGCTTCTCCCTTGCGTTCCTTAAACCTGAAATTGCTCCTGATGAATATGCTGTTGTACACAAGCCCCGCATTGGCAGTAAAAACCATATCAGGGAAATCTTTCTGAGGCTCAATAAGTTTTATTGAAACTCCTATTTTTCTATCAAGTAGATTATATAAATCTTCCCATTGCTTTTTTGCAATTTTTCGCTTAGATTTTCTCCTGATGCTCATCCAGGGATTGATTTCATATCTTATGCTGTAATAATCAGGCGGGCACATAAGAAGGGTCTTTTTTGCCATTATTTACATCTGAAATAAATAATTTGTTAATTCCCTCAAAAATAATTCTGCGTCAGTTACAAGACCTATGGCGTGGAAACTGCCCCTGTCTGAAAGCTTAGTAACAACCTCGGGGTTCATATCAACGCATACGGTGGTGACTGATGCGGGGAGGATGTTGCCTACAGCTATTGAGTGGAGCATTGATGCTATCATTATTGATAAGACCACTCCTTTGATTTTTTCACGCATTGCTGTCTGAGCCTCTTTCATATCTGTAATTACCTCAGGCAGGGGCCCGTCATCCCTTATGGACCCGGTAAGGACAAGATCAACATTGTTTTTTATACATGAGTGTAAGATTCCCTCTCTCAATATTCCCTGCTTAACAGCCTGCTTTATGCCGCCGGCTTTTCTTATAGTGTTTATTGTCCTTATATGGTGCTCATGGCCTTTCTTTGTCTGGATTCCTTCTTTTATCGAAACTCCAAGAGATGTGCCGAATAGTGAAGCCTCAATATCATGGGTAGCAAATCCATTACCTGAAAATAAAACGTCCACATACCCTTCGTTTATCAGCATCTCCAGGTGTTTTCTTGCTCCGGTATGGATGACTGCAGGACCGCATACAAAAAGGATTTTCCCCTCTCTTTTATTTTTTATATTCTTCATTCCTTCAGCTAAATTTTTGATCATCAGCCATTTGGATTTTTCCGGAGATATTGAGCTTCCCATAAACTCAAATATCCCTCTGTGCTTAACTCTTGTTTCAGGAGAAACCTTTACCCCCTCATACCCTACGACAATTTTATCACCCTTTTTTAGATCATTCATTTTTATGCAGTAAGCTTTTTTAAGATCAGGTGTGACTGCAATACCGCTGTCCATGCAGATATTTTGTACTGTAAGCCATTTGCCGCTTATGCGGACTTTTGTGGAGAGGTTGGTTGTTATATGAAAATCATCAGGAAATATTCCGTCCTGTTCTGCATCTTTTAACTTTGCTTCAGTTTCTTCAATTGGCATGGCACCAAGCTTTAGAATCCTTGCCAAAATGTTTTCAAGAATTGTTTTTGAAGGAGCAAAGATTTTTATCCGTGCATAGCTCTGGTCCTTTTTTGTTTTACCAATACTGATTTCCTCTGTCTGGTAGTTTCCTCCGTGATCCAGAATTTCATCAAGGATTTTTGGGAAGGTCAGGGAGTCAATAATGTGTCCCTTTATTTCTACCAATTCTGAATACTTTTCCATGATATTATTTTTAA
>MGDB01000086.1:0-5041 GCA_001790645.1 Candidatus Schekmanbacteria bacterium GWA2_38_11 | reverse complement strand
AGAGGGAATTTTGATGACTTCCATTTCATAGAGAGAAAGGGGTATTCAAACTTTACCTCCCCTCCCTTGATGGGAGGGGATTTAGGGGAGGGTGAAAATATTTTCATTCTTCTTTATAAATTCAAGACAAAGGGTTATTTAGTTAAAAAATATTTTCCTCTGTTTGTCATTAATTAGGATCTCGTATTTAGAATTTTTAACTTGTAATTCCCTGTGGTCTTGCCACAGGGTAGTTCATTAATTATCCCACATAATTCCTTAAAAAACTATATATCATTTGCTGGAAGAATAAAAGATAAAAATCCAAATGTTTCAGCAGAAAGTGCGGAGTTGGGGAACCCCGCTTATCTATAGACGGGACATTCTTGTCCCGCTGACAGACACTACAGAGCTGTGCCGGGGGAAGAATATGCTTCATCTGAATTAAGAAGATGCAGTGGAAAACAGTTTGACCCTGATGTAGTAAAAAAAATTTTAAGCTTACTATGTAACCAAAATGAAACAATTTATCTTGCAGAAGGTATTGTCTGATTTGTCCATGAGAGTGTCTGAAAATTGGACATTTTTTAATTCAAAAAAAACAAGTAAAACAATAAGTTAGAAAAACTTTGCAAGAAGTGTCTAAAATTTGAACACTTTTTAAGGCAATTTTCAGTTTTTTTTAAAAGGGAAACTAAGATGATATAAAATATAATCAATAAAAATAATACCTTAACATTTTTTCTTTAAAATGGCATAAAAATTGCTTATAATTAAAATGTGATAATTTAATTGGAATCCAAGGAGTCAAGGGCTCAAGTAGAAAAATCAAATCCTCCCTTTCCCCTTTTTTAAGGAGAGGTGAGGGGGGGGATTGTTTAACACTTGAATCCTCGAATATTTGAACCCTTTTCAGGAACTATTTGGGGGATGAATCGGACAGCCATAAAGGCTTCGTCGAACGGCTGTCTTTGCATAGAAGGAAATAAAAAGAAAAAATGCAGGGACAGGGTTTACCTGCCGGCAGGCAGATACCTGTCCACGGAAGATTGAATATGGATGATAAAGAAAAAATAAAAGAAGAAGAAAGAAAGATACGCCAGTTAAGAGTTGCTGTTGATCTTACAAAAAATATAATATCCCAAGGCGAAATTACCTATGGAGAAGCCTTGAAACTTGTGGAAGCTCTCAAGTCTTTTGCCATGAACCTTTTTCCTGAGAAAGAGGAGACTTTTGAGCTTATCTACAGACCGAGGTTTAAGAGGGTTTTAGAGGAGAGGTACAGGCTGTGATTAGATTAGCTGTAAGCTTTAAGCTGTAAGTCTTAAGCTGAAAGTGGTGATTGGGATTTATTTTCTACGAATCAGACTTCTTCAGTTTTAGAATCTTATCAAAAATTTTTTCAGCTACTTCTTCTTTTGTCAGCTTTGGCAGCTCTTCCACTTTTCCTTTTCTGTCAATGAGCGTGACAATGTTTGTATCTGAGACAAACCCTGCGCCGAGCTGAGTTACGTCATTAGCAACTATGAGGTCACAATTTTTTTCTTTAAGTTTTTTCTGAGCGTTTTTTACGAGGTTTCCAGTCTCTGCAGCAAAACCTACAAGCAGTCTGTTCCCTTTTTTCTTTCCCGCCTCAAGCAATATGTCAGGAGTTTTTTCAAGCTCCAGGGTAACAGATTCTTTCTCATCTTTTTTAATTTTGGCATAAGATTCTTTTTTTAGTTTGAAATCAGAAACAGCAGCAGCCTTTATTATTATTGTAGATTCTGGAAGATTTTCAAGAACCTCTTCCCTCATCTGCGATGCTGATTGGACATTTATCATTTTTGCACCGGGAGGGAAGGGAAGACTGGTTGGAGCGCTTACCAGTGTAACATCTGCCCCCCGTGCTAAAGCCACTTTTGCAAGGGCATAACCCATTTTCCCGCTCGAGCGGTTAGTGATATACCTTACGGGGTCAATTGCCTCCTGAGTTCCGCCGGCAGTAATCAATATTTTTTCTCCCTTAAGGTCTAATTTCTGAAGCAAAATCTTTTTTACTTTTTCAATTATCAATGAAACCTCAGCTAATTTTCCGACACCTTCATCCCCGCAGGCAAGTTCTCCTGTAGCAGGTTCTATAAAGTTTACTCCGAGAGAAGATAATTTTTCCATATTAATTTTGTTGGCAGGATGCAGGTACATGTTTGTGTTCATGGCCGGGGCAATAAATATTTTTCCTTTATAGGCCAGATAAAAGGTTGAAAGGAAATCGTCAGCTATGCCGTTTGCGAATTTGGCTATTATATTTGCCGTAGCAGGAGCCACAAGCAGAAGGTCAGCTTCCTTGGAGAGAGTTATGTGATAGACATCAAACTCTGAAGGAGTTGCAAACATGTCTGTTATGACTCTGTTCCCTGTCAGGGTCTGGAGGGTAAGCGGGGTTATGAACTGGCAGGCATTCTTTGTCATAATGGCTGTGACTCGGGCGCCTGCTTTTTTTAACTCCCTTACAATCTCGCACGACTTGAAGGCAGCAATTCCGCCTGTTATACCAAGGACTATGTGTTTACCATTGAGCATATTTTTTGGTTTTAGTATAAAAAATCCTAAATTCAAATGACCAAAACAAAAAATACGGGGTTTTCTTGTTCCGCTGATTTACAAACTCTTCTTTGTCATTGCGAGCGACCATAGGGAGCGTGGCAATCTCGTTTATAAAAGAGATTGCTTCGGTCGCTTTGCTCCCTCGCAATGACATTGTAACAAATCTTCCAGTGGAGAGGAACGAGGCTAAATGGCTATTCCACTACTATCAATGTATCCCCTCCATTGACTGTAGCTCCCTCTTCCACGACTATTTCTTTTACAACACCTTTGCTTGATGATTTGAGTTCATTCTCCATCTTCATTGCTTCCACTATGATCATTCCCATTCCAGGTTCTACCTCGTCTCCTTCCTTTACTAAAATCTTAACGATTTTTCCCGGCATTGGAGTTTTAATGACCTGCTTCCCCTCAGCCTGACTTTTAGTTTTTTGCGCTAACCGTTTGGCTGCTTCATCAAGCACTTCAATCTCAAAGCTTTCGCTGTTTACATCAACGGTAAAATTATTTCCTTCGCTTTTAAGATTAACCAGGTGCGACTTGCTTCCTATTAGAACGGAATAAAGTTCTTTCTTTAAAAGAGTTGCATCAACTTCAAACTCTTCTCCGTCAATTGTTATAATAAAAGATTTTCCCCTTCTTTCAATTTCAACAGAATATTCTTTATTGCCTGCTATAACATCAAAATTCATTTTTTATATTTTTTAAAATATTTTTTAAAAGCGGTTTCCCCACATCTGCCATTTACCTGCGATCTTCCACTGGCTTTTTTCAGGATGATGCTGGTTATGGAAGAGGGATTCCTTTTCAGCCTTTTTAAAGGACTCAACAACGGCGGTGAGAATAGCTATTTTGAGGGTCCCGTCAGAAGGGGCAGAAGAACGTTCAATCCTTGAAGCGATAAAATTGGTATCAATATCTCCTTCTATAAAGAATTTATTTTTTATTACTTTCTTTAAAAAAGGTATTGTGGTTTTTATCCCTGTTATTGAGTACTCGTTTAATGCCCTCAGCATCCTGAACCGTGTTTCCTCCCTGTCTTTACCCCATACAACCAGTTTTGAGATTAAAGGGTCATAGTGGACTGAGATATTGCATCCTTCAAAAGCGCAGGTGTCATACCTGATGCCGTAACCTCCGGGGCTGCGCAATGTTCTTATAGTCCCAGGAGAGGGCAGGAAATTGTTATCGGGATCTTCTGCATATATTCTGCACTCCATGGCACAGCCGTTTCTTTTTATCTTGTCCTGTGTCAGGTCCAGTTTTTCACCTGCTGCAATCCTGACCTGTTCCCTTACTATATCTATCCCTGTTACTATTTCAGTAATGGCATGTTCCACCTGAAGACGGGTATTCATTTCAAGGAAGTAAAAATTTTTCTTTTTATCTACCAGAAACTCCACTGTGCCGGCATTACTATAATTGACTGATTTGACAGCCTTGAGTGCTGCCTTCCCCATTTTCTCTCTGAGTTTGTCATCCACAGCAGTCGAAGGTGTTTCCTCAATTATTTTCTGATGCCTTCTCTGGATCGAACATTCCCTCTCAAAGAGATGGACGCTGTTTCCGTACTTATCAGCTAATACCTGAATTTCAATATGCCGCGGGTTTTCAAGATATTTTTCTACATAAACGGAAGAATCACCAAATGATGACCCGGCTTCAGAACGGGCAGCGCGCAGGCATGATTTTAATTCATCTGCTGAGTTAACAATTCTCATTCCCTTTCCGCCGCCGCCTGCAGCAGCTTTTATCATAATAGGGAACCCTATCCCCTTTGCTATTTTATAAACCTCGTCATCACTTTCAATACTTTCATTTGTTCCGGGAAGAATCGGGACCCCTGCCTCAGCCATGATTTTACGGGCAGTGGTTTTATTTCCCATCTTTTCTATAACATCAGAGGAAGGGCCGATAAAGGTTATTCCTTCTTTCTCGCATCTTGCAGCAAACCCGGAATTTTCAGAAAGGAAACCATAGCCCGGATGGATAGCATCCGTTCCGCTTTTTTGTGCCACATCAATTATTTTGTCAATGTTGAGGTAGCTTTTTTTTGAATTAGCTTCCCCGATAAGATAAGCTTCCTCAGCATATCCCACGTGCAGGGAGTTCCTGTCAGGTTCAGAGAAAACTGCAACAGTAGGAATATCCAGCTCCTGACAAGCACGGATTATCCTTATGGCAATCTCGCCGCGGTTAGCTATTAAGATTTTTTTAAACATTCTTCAATCCTTTCTGAACCTTCTTTTAATAACAGAATTGATTACAAAAATCAATATATTTTTTCCCTCTGGAGTTTCCTCAAAATTTTGTCATTAAGTGTAATAATTTTTTGATATATCTGAGCAAAGCAAAAGTATAAAACCTATTTTGATGCGATGTTGAAAATAGCCGGTTTATACAGAGAATAGCCGAGGCATCCTGCCTCGGATCAGGTGAGTGAATATCCTGATATACAAAAAACTCAGGAAACTCC
>MGDB01000085.1:5177-6330 GCA_001790645.1 Candidatus Schekmanbacteria bacterium GWA2_38_11 | reverse complement strand
TTAGAGATTTTGGACTGGATGTTAACAGGACACAGATCCGCATTGCAAAAAACAATAAGGAAATCTCTCTCCATCAGTTTAAAGATACTGTAATGACAACTATTTCTGATGCAGAAAAAATCTACTGGGACCTGATATTCAGTATAGAAAATCGTCGGGTCAGCCAGCTTTCCCTGGAAAGGGCCCAGGACCTTTATGAAAGGAATAAGAAGCAGGTCGAGGTTGGAACACTTGCTCCGATTGAAATTCTTGTAGCTGAGGCTGAAGTAGCCGCGAGGAAAGAAGATGTCATAGTTGCTGAGGCAGCCATTAAAAGTGCAGAGGATAAGTTAAAAAAATTAATAAATATTAAGGGTGGTGATGAGGTCTGGGAGACAAAAATAATTCCAATTGACAAGGCAACTTTTAACCCGAAGGAGTTTAGCTTAGAGGAAAGCCTTAATGCCGCTTTCCAAAAGCGTCCTGATTATTTGCAGGCTTTGGTAGATTTAGACAGTAAAGGAATATCATTAAAGTTTGCAAAAAACCAGTTGTTACCTATTTTGAATTTTGTGGGTAACTTTGGTGTAAATGGGCTTAGTGGCAGAAAAAGACCAAGTGGGTTTGGAAACCAGACAAGAATAGTACCAGACACGGCCAATCCTGGTCATGTTATATTTATTCCCCCAGAGACATTTGATAGAAGTGAAAACCCTCTGGGTGAGAGTTATGAAATGGCGTTGCAGCGCATAACATCAGGGAATTATTATTCCTGGGTTGTGGGGCTCCAGCTTGAAATCCCACTGGGCAATCGCACAGCAAAAAGCAATTACACAAAAAGTACCCTTGAGAATGACAGAGCTGTAACGAGCTTAGCAAACATGAGGCAGAAAATAACTGTGGAAATGCGGGATGTGGTGAGAAATGTAAAGACAAATATTGAAAGAATAGAAGCAACACGGAAGGCAAGGGAGCTTGCTGTAAGACAACTGGAAGCTGAGGAAAAGAGATATGAAGTCGGTATGTCTACAACCCATGATTTATTGGAATTCCAGGAAGCTCTGGCAAAGGCTGAGTCAAGAGAACTACAGGCGCTGATAGATTATAATAAGTCACTTGTTGCAGTAGAAAAGTCTAAAGGGACAATCCTTGATACAAATGATATAAAGCTGAA
>MGDB01000085.1:0-5079 GCA_001790645.1 Candidatus Schekmanbacteria bacterium GWA2_38_11 | reverse complement strand
TCTTAGAGTGTGATTATTTTTTAGCCATAGCGAAATTCAATCTGCGCAATAAATAAGCAGATTAAAAAAGGATGTTTTTAAATGGAGAAAAAATATCCTTTAATATCAAGCTATTTGATTTTCACCTTCAGTTTATAAGATTTGGCACAAATTTTGCAAAAGAATTAGAGATAACATTATATTTATTGAATTTTAACGGAGGCAGAATATGGAAATAAAACAGGTTTTAGAGTTTGCAAAAAAGAATAATGCAAAAATGCTTGATCTGAAGTTCATGGATTTCCCGGGTATGTGGCAGCATTTTACCGTGCCTATATCGGAATTCGGCGAAGAGAGTTTTGATGAAGGGTTTGGGTTTGATGGCTCAAGTATCAGGGGGTGGCAGCCTATCCATGCAAGCGATATGCTGGTAATTCCCGATCCCTCTACTGCAGTAATGGACCCTTTCACACAGGTTCCTACCCTGACAATGATATGCAATATCTTTGACCCGATAACAAAGGAGAAATACAGCAGAGACCCAAGGAACATTGCCCAGAAGGCTGAAGTCTATCTTAAGTCCACAAAGATTGCGGATACCGCCTTTTTCGGACCTGAGGCAGAATTTTTTATTTTTGACGATATTAGATTTGATCAGAATGAACACAGCGGTTTTTATTTTATAGATTCAGTTGAAGGAATCTGGAACAGCGGAAGGCAGGAAAACCCAAACCTTGGCTACAAGCCCCGTTATAAAGAGGGTTACTTCCCAGTACCACCGACAGATAGCCAACAGGACCTTAGAACTGAAATGGTTCTTGTAATGCAGCAGGTGGGGTTATCAATAGAGTGTCAGCACCATGAGGTAGCAACAGCCGGTCAGGCTGAGATAGACATGAAATTCTCTTCCCTTGTAAATTCAGGGGATAACCTGATGTGGTATAAATATGTTGTGAAAAATGTCGCAAAGAAATTTGGTAAGACAGTTACCTTTATGCCAAAGCCGCTTTTCAAGGATAACGGTTCAGGAATGCATACCCATCAATCCCTCTGGAAGGGTGGAAAACCGATATTTGCAGGAAACGGATATGGTGGTTTAAGCGATATAGCCATGTACTATATTGGAGGCATCATAAAGCATGCAGCAAGTTTATGTGCCTTTGTTGCTCCTACAACTAATTCCTATAAGAGGCTTGTGCCCGGATTTGAAGCACCTGTGAACCTCGCATATTCAAGCCGCAATAGAAGCGCTGCAATAAGAATTCCCATGTATTCTCCAAGCCCGAAGGCTAAGAGGGTAGAGGTGAGGTTTCCTGATCCTTCATGCAACGGTTACATGGCATTTGCTGCTATGCTCATGGCAGGTCTTGACGGAATTGAAAATAAAATTGATCCGGGTGAGCCTCTTGACAAGGATATTTATGAACTTGGTCCTGAAGAGCTTGCAGGAGTTCCTTCAGTTCCTGGTTCTCTTGAAGAGGCTTTAAATGCCCTGGAGACGGACTACGAATATTTATTCAAAGGAGATGTTTTTACACAGGATGTCATCGATATGTGGCTTAAATATAAAAGAACTAGTGAGGTCGATGCCATAAGATTGAGACCTCATCCATATGAGTTTGTTCTGTATTATGACATATAAGGCAGAAAATGCAAAGTGTAAAGTGCAAAACCAAAACGTAAAACAAAAAACGTAAAACTGAATAAGTCACAAGTTATAAGTTAACTTGTAATTCCCTGTGGTCTCTGCCACAGGGTAACCTTGTGTTTCCTCTCCCCTTGAGGGAGAGGATTAAGGTGGGGGGTAAAATAAATAACCTAACTCTTCGTATCCTGCGGTCTCTGTCGCAGGGTAGTTGATTATGAAGAAACTATTAACTCTTATCATTTTATTATGCCTAATATTCACGCCGTTAGCTGCTTTTGCTAAAGAGCATAGCCTGCCAACGTCTTCTCAGCAGCCTTCCGCAGTCAAGCCTGTATTTCCGTCAACTCCAGCCTCTGAAGCTATAGCTTCAAAAATAGACAAAGGCGATACGGCATGGGTATTGATTTCAACCGCTCTTGTGATGCTTATGACCCCGGGGCTTGCACTTTTCTATGGCGGTATGGTAAGGAAGAAAAATGCCCTTGGAACAATCATGCAGAGTTTTATAGCCCTCGGTGTCATAACTATTCTGTGGGTACTTTATGGTTACAGCCTTTCCTTTGGCCCTGATGTGGGACATATCATAGGCAATCTTGAGTGGGCAGGGCTAAGGGGTGTTGGGCTTGATCCGAATCCGGATTATTCAGCCACAATACCTCATCAGGCATTTATGATATTTCAGATGATGTTTGCCGTAATAACGCCTGCCCTTATAACAGGCGCAGTTGCAGAAAGGTTTAAGTTTAAGACCTACCTTGTTTTTATTGTACTATGGGCAACGATAGTATATTTCCCGCTTGCCCACTGGGTTTGGGGTGTTGGAGGGTGGATAAGGAATTTAGGTGCCCTTGATTTTGCAGGCGGTCTTGTAGTGCATATAAGTTCAGGGGTCTCTGCACTTGCTGCTGCCCTTGTTGTAGGTAAAAGAAGAGGTCATAATGTAGAGCCTATGCCGCCACATAATCTCACAATGACTCTCTTGGGTGCAACATTGCTCTGGTTCGGGTGGTTTGGGTTTAATGGTGGCAGCGCTGTCGCATCAGGTTCACTTGCCACCTCTGCTTTTGTCGTCACACATATCGCAACGGCTACGGCTGCCATTTCATGGATGATGGCTGAATGGATATACCGCGGCAAACCAACTGTACTTGGAGCTGCATCAGGTGCAGTTACCGGCCTTGTCGCTATCACTCCTGCTTCAGGATACGTGGGACCTATGTCTTCAATGGCCATAGGGCTTATAGCGGGTTCTCTATGTTACATGGCAGTTAACCTCAAGACCAGACTTGGTTACGATGATTCCCTTGATGTAGTTGGTGTCCATGGAGTTGGCGGCACATGGGGTGCAATAGCTACAGGGATCTTTGCTTCAAAGGCTATCAACAGTGCAGGGGATGATGGCTTGTTTTTTGGCAATGTTTCGCTCCTGTGGAATCAGCTAATAAGTGTAGGTGCTGTATGGACCTATTCTTTTTTAGCTACTCTTATCATCCTTAAAATACTTGATTGGGTAATGGGGTTAAGGGTAAGCGATGAGGATGAATATGAGGGGCTTGACCTTAGTCAGCACGGAGAGAGCGGATACACCTTTTAAGAAGCGTAAAATGCAAAATTAAAAGTTTAGAATTAAAGAAGTTATTAGTTATAATTCACAAGTTATAAGTTGATAGATATTTTCAAGTTTTCCCCTTCCCTCGTTACTATTCACTTTTCACTAACCACTAACAACTGCTTCACTTTCTTGTTGCTTTTTTTCTAAAATTCTCTATATTCTAAATATTAAAATACTTCTCGAAAATTGTATTTATTTTTTAGGAGGATTTAAAAATGCCAACCTATGAGTATAAATGCAATGACTGCAAAAGCGAATTTCAATTAGTCCTTACTATCAAAGGCCACAGCACCTTTCAAAATAAATGTCCAAAATGCGATTCTGGGAAAGTAGAACAGTTATTATCTACTTTTTTTGCTGAAACCTCAAAGAAAAGCTAAGGATGGTTGAGCTAAAGCTTATCCTACAAATAGTTATGGCAGTTTTTTTGATTGGTATTATATTTTTTACTACTAAAGAATTACTTAAAAAATAAAGGAGGATTAAAATGCCAGAAATAGAGATAGGCAAGATCACTCATTATTTTTCAAAACCCGGTGTAGCAGCTTTTACAATAGAGAACGGAGAGTTAAAAATTGGTGATAAAATTCACATAAAGGGTCATAGCACAGATTTTGAGCAGATTGTAGAGTCAATACAAATTGAGCATGTAAGTGTCGAGAAAGCAGGCAAAGGAGAGTCAATAGGAATAAAGATAAAAGAAAAGGTAAGAGAGCATGATATGGTTTTCAAAGTAACTGATTAAAACAGCTTTTTAGGCCGTCCCCTTTATTCCCAAAAAAACAACTACAATTTTTACGTGTGTTAATAAAACAAAAAAAAGCCCTCATTCTGACTTTCTCAGGACGAAGACTTTTCAACCTAACAGGTTTGTTAGAAATGTAGGAGCTGACTCCTGTCAGCGCAAGGAGAATCAACCCCGGAAGGGGTTTCTCACATTGTGGGAGAGCCTTTTCAGGCTCGATATAAGGCGACCCCTTTCAGCTTCCTGCATTAAAACACTGGGGAATGAGGCACTGGCTCTGATTAGGACCTGCTGCAGTTTCATTTTTGCACACTCCAAGCACTGCTTCCTCAGGCACAAGCTTAATCTTTCTTACAGTTGGGGTTGTGTAAGGTTTCTTTGATTTATTCATCTATTGCTCCTTTAACTAATTAACTTATAACTTATGACCTACGACTTATAACTTTTTGGCAATTGAATTTAAATTTCTTTTGCACTTTGCATTTTGCACTTTGCTCTTTGCAATCTTTACTTCTTCCCTTTCTTCTTATAATTCACTTCCACTGACTTCGACCCATGAAGAGTGCTTCCTGTATTACTGTCAATATCCTCAAGCTTGTAGTAATAGGTCTTTCCCGCCTTAACCTTTTCATCAATAAACTTATACTCTGCTCCCTTTGTAGCACTCCCTTTTGCAGGAATTAACTTCTTGTTGACTTTCACAAATCCACTGTCTTTTGATTCACTGCGGAGGATATTAAAACCTATATTTTCAATCTCACTTTTTGTTTCCCATTTTAACAGAACTTTTCCTTTTTTAGATTCAGCAGTAAAAGAGGATAAAGTTATAAGAGTGGGAGTCTGGCCGCATACATCACCCAAACCATCATTGTCAGTATCTGTCTGGTCTGGATTATAAATTGTTGGACAGTTATCGCAAATATTACCAATTCCATCACTATCTGCATCTGCCTGATCAGCCTGATCAAGGTTAACAACAAAAGGGCAGTTATCTATGCAATCTCCTAGACCATCTCCATCAGAATCTGTTGGATTTGTACCCTGATACCCTGTCAAGCTTTCTTGAGAGATTGCTAACATTTCTTGAGGAGATAG
>MGDB01000084.1:4747-4943 GCA_001790645.1 Candidatus Schekmanbacteria bacterium GWA2_38_11 | reverse complement strand
TAAGTTTTTAAATGCGAAATAAATCCCTCTTACTCCCCCTTTTGCAAAAGGGGACTTTTTTGCCTCTCAAATCCCTTCTTTAGGGAAGGGGAGGATTTATTTATCTTCCAATCGGGGGGATTTAATCCGGGCAGGGCTTGTTCCTGCCCATAAGCTATTTACAATAATTTTTACAGTTGAGCTTTTAGCTTTCTGA
>MGDB01000084.1:0-4639 GCA_001790645.1 Candidatus Schekmanbacteria bacterium GWA2_38_11 | reverse complement strand
ACTTCTCAGGGTCAGATTTCACAAACTCGCCTGAGGCAGCTCCCTTCTCATAGGTCTCTTTTATCAATTTCACCAGGTTAGGATGGTTTACCATACCTTTTGTTGTGTAAACAAAATTTAAACCTTCAAGGCGCTTTACCCATTTACCGCCGGGCTGGAATGACCTTATGTTCTGGACCATAGGCCATACGATTATTACCTTGCTGTCCTTTGAGGCTTCTGTAAGCTGGGAACGTATCTCTTCAAGCTGTTTTGCCTTGATTTCCTTTTTCGCATCATCCCTGAAGTAGTTCATTATAACCCTTTTATAGGGTGATTTTTTTCTCACCTGCTCAACAAATGCTTTTATAGATTTATCATAGGCAGCCATTTCCCAGTCATAAGTTGCTCCATGGTCTATAACAAAAAGGGTTTCATTTTTAGGGTCTTTTGAAAGCTCACCGGCCCTGTCAAGGAGAATCCGGGCAATCAGGGGGCTGTCTTCCCAGCCATCCATAAAGAGGAATGAGGCTTTTGCTTTGACATGAGTTATGGGTTCTCCCATCATTTCCCTGTCGGCAGGGGCAGAAGGTTTTGGGCCTATGCCAAGAATATATGCTGCCCTTGAGAGAAGTGCTGCATCCTGGTTATTTATAAAGCAGGGGATAATAACTATTTTTCTTACACCCTGAGATTCAAGTTTGTTAACAGCATACTGCATAGAGCCTGAAACACCCCAGGTTACGCAGCATACAAAGCCAAGTTCAACAGGAACCCCTGTTGCTGCTTTTACTTCGCTACGGATTTTTTCAGCACCTTCATTGTAAGCCTGGTCTCCTCCGTGCTCAAGGAGCATTATGCCGATTTTTTCCTGTGCCGGGGCCTTGGTAGCAAAGGAAATGGTTAAGGCAAGAGATAAAATTAAAACAAAATACTTTTTCATAAAAAAACTCCTCCTTTAACTGGTTATAATTTAAAATTAGAGAAAAAATTTTTTCTTGTCAATGAGATTAAAGGTCTCTCCTGTATTTTTCAGAGACCTCTAAATAAAAATTAAAACTTGCATTTAATCTTTATCTCTTTTAAATAAAAGGGGCATGGAAGTTTTAAATAAAAAAAACACGGGGATTCTAAAGCGACTTGAATTTGTTAAGACTGCTTTAAAAAAAATAAAACAGGTACCAAAAGAGCTTATCTGGTATATCCTTTACGGTATTTTCTGCCTTCTTTTGTTTATCTACATCCGCTTCCCTTATGAAAAACTGCAGGATGTCATATTGGCTCAACTGAGCAATAACCTTTCAGTAAATATCTCTGTAAAGGAGAAAAGTTTCCGGTTTCCTCTTGGATTTAAATGGAAAAATGTTAAAATTACAAAAACTGCAGAAAATTCCAAGGTAAGTTCCTATAGGATTGATGAACTGAAATTAGGACGGAATATCATTCCTTTAATAATTTTAAGGAAAAGCTATTATATTGATGCTCAAGTCTATGGAGGCGAGATAGCAGGGGATATCCTTCTCAGAAAAAATGAATACCAGATAGATGAAAAAACCGTAAAAGACCTTGAACTGAACAGAATCTATACTGCTAAAAATGAGCAGGGGAGCAAACTTTCGGGGAAATTAAATTCTTCTTTTAATCTGTCTGTCCCAAACGAGGGACTTTCACTTGCAACCGGTAAAGCCTCTGTAAATCTGAAGGACGTCAAAATAGAAAATTTCTGGTCATTGCTTCCTAAAGTATCTCTCTCAGACTTAAAAACTGAAATAAAATTTTTTAAAGGGAGAGGGACAATAAAAACATTTGAAGCCACAGGAGATGATATCAAGATTACCGGAAAGGGGAGCTTTGATTTAAGCAATCAATTTTCGGAAAGTAAATTGAATATAAATATGCAGGTCTCGACAAAAGGAAAATCCATTCTTGGTAAGCTCATTCTGGCCCTCAAAAAGGGAAAGAGAGAAAACTTCATTCCCGTTTCAATAACAGGTACCCTTTCACAGCCTTTAATAAGAGCAGCAGGAATACCTCTGAATCAGGGGATGTAAGGTTTTGAGGGAATAATATCAGAGCTCAAATCCAAATGACAAAACCCAAAATCCAAGGTGAATTACTTTTATCTGTCATTCCTGCGTAAGCAGGAATACAGGTTTATTGTATTCTGGTTTCACGTTCCTCGATTACAGACGAGGACAAGTTTTACGGGGAGGACGTCTGGATTCCCACTTTCGTGGGAATGACACAAGATAAAATGACTACAGAGCTTGTTTTAAATTTTGAACTTTGATCCATTCGACATTGCTCAGGATCAACCCTGAGTTTATCGAATGGTTGAATTTATTTTGTCATTTGGATTTTGTTATTTGTCATTCATTTCTTATTTTGCCATTTAGATATCAGAGCTTCTTAGCAAATCTTTTGAGCAGCAGGGAATTGCTTACAACAGATACAGAAGAGAATGCCATTGCAAGGCCGCACCACTGGGGCGGAAGTGTGAATGGATAAAATACGCCGGCAGCTATGGGGATGCCTATTGCATTATAAAATAAAGCCCAGAAGAAATTCTGTTTAATTTTAGTCAAAGTCTTTTTGCCAAGCCTGATTGCCCTTTCAACATCTAAAAGGTCGTTCTTAACAAGCACTACATCTCCCGTCTCCTTTGCAACATCTGTTCCTGAACCTATGGCTATGCCGATGTCTGCCTGGGCAAGGGCAGGTGCATCATTTATACCATCACCCACCATTCCGATTTTCAGACCATTTTTTTGATGTTTTTTCACAGTATTTATTTTATCTTCAGGGAGAACTTCAGCTTCAAATTCATCCATCCCTACTTCTTTTGCGACATACTGGGCAACCCTTTTATTGTCTCCTGAAATCATGCAGGTCTTAAGCCCGAGAACGTGAAGCCTCTTTACAGCCTCAACTGAGCTTTCCTTGAGAGTATCTGACAGAGTTAGAAGACCGCTGAGTTTCCCGTTGCTGGCAACGTAAATTAATGTCTTGCCTTGAGAGGCGAGCTCATCTGCTTTTTGTGCTAAAGGTGATGTGTCAACTCCTGATTCCTTAAGGTGGCTGACATTTCCTATCTTTAAAAGATTTCCATTGAGCTTGCATGTAATCCCATGACCGCTTTTTTCACTGTACTCACTTGCCTCCGGGATATCTAAATTCATTTCTTTGGCTTTTCTTACCACAGCTTCTGCAAGGGGATGAGAGGAATGCTTTTCACCTGTTGCTGCAATCTTCAAAAGCTCAGAGCTTGTCATACTCTCACCATTAGTGATGATGTCTATTACTTCTGGCTGTCCCTTTGTGATGGTTCCTGTTTTATCAAAAAGGATAAGATTAAGCTTTGATATATTTTCAAGCACAGATGCCTTTTTGAAAAGGATTCCGCGGTTTAGCCCTATGCCGCTTCCTACCATAATAGCTGTTGGTGTAGCAAGGCCGAGAGCACATGGGCAGGCAATTACAAGAACAGATATCATTGTGGTAAAGGCAAAGAGAAAATCTTTACCGATTCCGAAATACCAGACAAGGAAACTCAAGAGAGATATGCCGACAACTGTGGGAACAAAATAGTTTGACACTGTATCAGCAAACCTCTGAATAGGCGCTTTATCGCCCTGGGCATCCTGTACCATGCGGATTATCTGCGAAATGACAGAGTCTTTTCCAATTCTTGTAGTCTTTATCTTTAACAGTCCTGACTTGTTTATTGTAGCACCAGTGACTTGTGCCCCGGTTTTTTTTTCAACAGGCATTGATTCACCTGTAAGCATCGACTCATCAACTGATGATTCCCCCTCGATTACTTCCCCGTCAATAGGAATTTTTTCTCCGGGTCTTACTAAAACCACATCACCGATCTTGATCTGGGATGCCTGGACCTCTTTCTCCGCTCCATCAACAATCAGGCGGGCTTTATCTGCCTGGAGTTCAAAGAGCTTCTCCAGGGCTGCTCCTGCTCTTCCCTTTGCCCTTGCCTCAAGCATCTTACCAAGTAAAATAAAGGTCAGAAGCTCCGGAGCTACTTCAAACATGAGATGAGGCTCGTCCGCAGCCATTCCCATCATCATCTTGCTCATGTCATGCTCGGGTTTTATAAAAAAGAGGAAGAGGACGCTGTAGAAATAAGAGGCTGTGATACCCAGAGAGATAAGGACATCCATATTGGTGGATTTATTTTTCAGCGAATGATAGGCACCTTTATAAAAGGACAGCCCTGCAGTAAACTGGACAATTGTCGCTATTGCAAATAAAAAATAATTCTTATACTCGCCAAGGGGGTTAAATGTTATGCCTAATTGTGGCAGATGTGTAAAAATGGCTACAGGGATTGCAGCTATTAATGTAAAAAGAAAGAGCCTTCTTTCTTTTTTTGCAATTAGTTTTTTGTCCTGGCCGGTTATCCTTTCAAGAGGGGTATAGCCGGCGTCTTTAACAAGCTGAAAGATTTTTTCCTTGCTGATAGCCTTCTTATCAAACTCTACAGTTCCCTTCTCAATGGAAAAGTTTACAGATACGCTTTTAATTCCTGGAACTCCTGTTAGGGCTTTTTCAATAGCCCTTGAGCAATTGACACAATGCATTCCCTCTATGTCAAACTGGAATCTTTCTGCTGCTCCGGTATCAACTGCTTCCTGTTCCGGTG
>MGDB01000083.1 GCA_001790645.1 Candidatus Schekmanbacteria bacterium GWA2_38_11 | reverse complement strand
CATCAGCTATCTTTTTATCATCTTCAACTATTAATATTATACTTTGCATCTTTTTTGAAGTTGTAGGGACAGCCTTTATGACTGTCCTCGGATAGAGATAAACCCTGTCTCTGGGTTCTTGCTTACGCAGGAATGACAGGCGGGACGCCTGTCCTACTTGATCCTGACTCTATAATTTTGAATTTCATCCGGTCTTAAGTGTTTGATTTGCTCAGGCTAAAGCCTGTGGCTACCTTTTCCTTTCCCATAGCTCATCATACTACCGGTAATGTTAATGTAAAGACAGAGCCTTTATTAACCTGGCTTTTTGCAAAAATATCGCCGTCGTGTTCTTTAACAATTCTTTTTGAAATGGTCAACCCAAGGCCTGTTCCATCCTTTTTTTTGGTATAGAGAAAATCAAAAATATTTTTCAAATCTTCTTTTGGGATTCCAACTCCCTGGTCTTTTATTTTCAGATTTACTTTGTTTTCTTTTTTTTGTGTTGTTATTATAAGTTTTCCTCCCTCCGGCATGGCCTGAATGGAGTTTTTTATTAAATTTAAGATTACAAGCCTCATCTGGGCAACGTCAATCAGGGTTTTGGGCAAATCTTCCTGGAGTTTTAAACCAACCTCGACCTTAGCCATTTCAGCCTCGGGCTGAACAAGTTCAATAATTGATTTTACCACTTCATTGAGGTTTGACAGTTTCTTTTTTGTAGAGGAAATTTTCCCGAAATTTAAAAATTCATTCAGGTTATTATTAAGCCTCTCTACCTCTCCTTCAAGAGTTTCTACAAGTTCAAGGATTTCAGGAGAAGGGCTTTTAATGTTTTCGCTTACCTCACCCTTTAGCAGCTCCAAGTGGACATTCATTGATGTGAGGGGATTTCTCACTTCGTGGGCAACCCAGCTCGTAAGGGTGCCAATGGTTGCTTTCTGGTTCTGTTTCAGAAGCTGGAATTTAATAGGCTTTTCCTTGTTGGTGTTTATCAGTACAACCAGGGTGCCGTTATATTTTCCTTCCTGATCAAAAACCGGTGTTGCGCTGAGAGTTAAATTTCTTTTCCTCGGTTTTGTAATAGTGATTTTATAATTTAAAGGTTCTTCTGTTTTTTTAACGTTTGCAAGGATATCGAAGATTATTTTTTCTGAGAAGAGATAATCTGTAGGCTTAAATAAAACCTCTTTTTCTTTAGAGCCCAGAAGCCTTTCAGCTACGGAATTAATAAATGTGATGCAATCGGACTTGTCTATGATGATTATCCCGCTGCTTAAACTCTCTATCACATTAGGTAATATTGGTATATTTGTATTCATTTTTTCTCAGGTAAAGCGTTTTAAACACATAGTAAACAACTTAAATCAGAGTTTTGAAAAATGATAATTCAACCAGCAATTGCCTGCCTTTTAATGTTATATGGCAGAGGGCACGCCTGCCTGCCGGCAGGCAGGTACGGAGGCGGCCCCTACCTGCAAAAAATATTTTTATGTTTCTCACAAGAGTCTGAAATATTTCTTTTCCCATAAAAGTGGTTTTCTGACCCCGTTATGGCAGGACAGGAATATTCCCCCTATCGCATGTAGCGATATTCAAGTCATTCACAAAATTTAATCTCGTAGTATAGAGAATATATAAAATATTACAATAAAAAAATGGGCAGGTAGTTCCGATAGACTGGGTTTTCTAACCCTGTCATGGCAGGACAGGAATGTCCCCCCTATCGCTATCCTATGAAATATAGGTTAATCTCCAGACCTGTCATTGAAGTTTTTTATAAAAAGAGCGACTAAAATCGCTCCTACCCGTCTGGTTGCATATGATTGCTTAGAGTTTGACAAAGAGGCTGTTTTGTGTTTAAAAATTATTTTATGATTTCTAAAAGAGCGAAAGATATTTCTCCATTCATTGTGATGGACGTACTTGATGCAGCCAAAGAGATGGAAAAGAAAGGTGAGAATGTTATCCATCTTGAGGTAGGAGAGCCTGATTTTGATACACCAAATGTTATAAAAGAGGCTGCTGATGATGCATTGAGAAGAGGCTTAACTCACTATACCCACAGCATGGGAATTATCGAGCTGAGGGAGGCGATAGCAGAGCATTATTCTGAGAAATACGGTGTTAATGTAAGCCCTGAGCAGATAATCATAACATCAGGCACCTCACCGGCAATGGTTCTTGTCTTTGGAGCTTTGCTTGATGCCGGAGATGAAGTGATGCTGTCAAACCCATATTACTCCTGTTACCCGAACTTCATACGTTTTGTGGAAGGTGTGCCGGTATTTGTTGATATATTCGAGGAAGATGGTTTCCAGTACAGAGCTAAAGAGTTTAAAAAGAAGGTTTCAAAGAAGACAAAGGGTGTTATGATAAATTCGCCTTCAAACCCGACAGGTGCTCTTTTAAGCAAGGAGGTAATGGAGGAGATATCAGAGTTTTCACCATATGTAATTTCTGATGAGATATATCACGGTCTGGTATATGAAGGAAAAGAGCATTCAATCCTCGAGATAACTGACAAAGCTTTTGTCCTCAATGGTTTTTCAAAACTCTATGCCATGACAGGCTGGAGGCTGGGTTATGTCATTGCACCGAAAGAATTTGTAAGGCCGATGCAAAAACTTCAGCAGAACCTTTTCATTTCTGCTTCTGCGTTTGTCCAGTGGGCAGGTGTTTCAGCGCTAAAGCACGCTGCTGAGGATATAAAGCAAATGGTTCTGACCTTTAACCAGAGGAGGATATATATAATCGAGAGGCTCAGGGAATTGGGTTTCGGTATAAAAGTCCCGCCTACAGGGGCTTTTTATGTTCTGGCAAATGCCAAAAACTTTTCAAAAAATTCCTATGAATTTGCTTTTAAGATTTTAAAAGAAGCAAAGGTTGCTGTTACGCCGGGGATTGATTTTGGTTCAAATGCAGAAGGGTATATAAGATTTTCTTATTCTAATTCCATAGAGAATATCAGAGAGGGGATGAGGCGAATTGAAGAATTCCTTAACAAAAAATAGTATTTTTTCAAGATTAAAAAGTGGGCTTTTAAAAACACGTCAGGGTTTAGTTTTAAAGGTTGAAAACCTGATTTCCCTGGGCAGGGGGCTTGATGAGGATTTTTTTTCTCAGCTTGAGGAGATTTTGATTCTTTCTGATTTGGGAATCCAGGCCTCTGAGAGGTTTATCAGAGACATGAGGGATTTTGTGAAAGCCCAGCGGGTCAAGGATCCGGCAATAGTAAAGGATTATCTTAAGGAAAAGTTTGTGGAAATTCTGGAGCAGGTTGAGAATTCTTGTCCGGCTACGGGAAACCCTGCTCCATTTGTCATTATGGTAGTTGGTGTAAATGGAGTGGGTAAGACGACTACTATCGGGAAGCTTGCATCCCAGTTTATACAAGAAGGCAAAACTGTACTGCTGGGAGCAGCCGACACTTTCAGGGCCGCAGCAGATGAACAGCTTGAGATTTGGGGAAAACGTGCGGAAGTTTCTGTTGTCCGCGGCAAGGAAGGTTCTGACCCATGTTCAGTGGCTTTTGACTCTGTTCAGTCTGCCAGGGCAAAGGGGATTGATGTCCTGATTGTTGATACTGCCGGAAGGCTTCATGTCAAAAAGAACCTGATGGAAGAGTTAAGAAAAATGAAGAGGGTTTTAGGCAAAGCCATGGAAGGTGCTCCCCATGAAGTCCTTTTGGTGCTTGATGCAACTACCGGACAGAATTCAATTTCACAGGCAAAGATGTTCAATGAAACTTTAGAAATTACAGGCATAGCTTTAACCAAGCTTGACGGTACAGCAAAGGGCGGGATCATTATTGCCATAACAGAGGAGCTGAAAATCCCGGTAAAATTTATAGGTGTTGGAGAAGGGATTGAAGACCTGCAAAAATTTAAAGCAAAGAATTTTGTCGAGGCTCTCTTTAATTCAGAAGGTTGAGGGCTTCAGAAGTAAATTAAAAATAAAATATCGAAATTAGAAATGACAAATTAAAAATTTTAATTTTTAATTTCCTTATTTTTGATTTTTTATATTTGAGTTTTGATTTTAATTTTATGATTGACAGAAGATTACTTTTAAGTTTTGACTGGAAAATATTTTTGCTTACCCTGATTATTGCAGCTATAGGGATTGCAGAGATTTACAGCACCACGACCCCGCCTGTTGCAACGGAAATTGCAAGGGAAGTAGATGCAACCGAACCCCGTGTGAATAATCCTTACCTCGTCCGGTCACAATCTCAGAACTTTTGGGAGAAGCAGATGCTTTGGGTTGGAATTGGGATAGTGGTTTTATTTTTCATAACCCTCTTTGATTACCATTCGATTGTGAAATACGGGTATTTTTTTTATGCCCTCGCAATGATTCTTCTTGTTTCGCTGTTTATGCTGGGGGTGGTGAGGTCAGGTTCAAAGAGATGGATTGACGTGGGGTTTTTCTCAGTCCAGCCGTCTGAAATTGTCAAGCTCTCTCTGGTTATTTGTCTGGCAAAATATTTTGGCGAATCGAAAAAAAAGGATTCATATAGCCTGAGGGAACTCGCCGTTCCTCTTGCTTTTATCTTACCGCCTTTTCTCCTGATACTTTTACAGCCTGATTTAGGGACGGCAGTTTCATTAATGCTTATATCAGTATGCCTTATCTATGCTGCGGGGATTAAAAAGAGGTCTGCCTTTTATGCAGGGTTATTTGGGCTCGCTTCATCGGCAGTGATGTGGAATTTTTTAAAAGGTTACCAGAAGCAGAGGATATTATCTTTTTTTGACCCCTCTAAGGATCCTTTAGGGAGTGGCTATCATACACTTCAATCTGAGATTGCAATTGGTTCCGGAGGTATTGCAGGGAGGGGATTTTTAAACGGAACCCAGGGGCAGCTGAATTTCCTGCCGGAGCACCACACGGATTTCATTTTTTCAATCATTGCCGAGGAATGGGGTTTTTTGGGCTCTCTGGTTTTTCTTATACTGATTTTTTCGCTTATATATTTATGTGTCCGGGCATCCCGCAATGCAAAGGACAGGATTGCAGCGCTTTTATGCTTTGGAGTCACAGCAATGATAAGTTTGAATATTATTATTAATATTGGAATGGCAGTCGGGTTACTG
>MGDB01000082.1:6232-6870 GCA_001790645.1 Candidatus Schekmanbacteria bacterium GWA2_38_11 | reverse complement strand
CAAAAAAATCTTCATAATCCCCAGCCTCTCTAAAATCTTTTGCCTCACTTAATTTCTTACCAATTTTTCTATCCATTATATTGGTCTTTAGAAAATGCTGATTGAATAAAGATATAACTCCTGAATGTTTGCTGCTATCAAATCCTTTAGTAGCAAGTAAAGCCCTTGCCGCAGAGAACATGGCATAGTAAGATCTTGAAAGTGAATCTTTGAATAAATTTTCTCTTAAAAGGACTCCAGCAGAGTTTAATTTTTCCTTTGCGCTTTCTAATCTATATTTGGCATAATCATTTCGAGTTTTCTTCACAAAGGAACACCTTCTTTTGCAACATTTTTATAAAAGAAAGTTTCATAGTCCTTGATGCGTTTAAACTCTGCTTCAGAAAAGATTTTTAATGAGATTTGAGAATTATGTTCGATTTCAATATCTATCAAAATATCATAAATTTTATCTATTAAATCCCAATTCTTTGTTTTCATGACTAAAAGTATATCGATATCAGAATTCTCAGTATAATCTCCCCTTACTTTTGAACCAAATAACCTTATATCAATAAGATTATTTTTCAAAAGGTCTTTCACTTTATCAGAAAATTTTTTAACGACCTTCGTTTCTTTTTTGTTTAAATAACCAATTT
>MGDB01000082.1:3810-6199 GCA_001790645.1 Candidatus Schekmanbacteria bacterium GWA2_38_11 | reverse complement strand
AAGGTCAATGAGGAAAAGTCTATCCTATTCCCCTGTCCAAACTCCTGTACTGGATAGCTTCTGAAATATGTTCTGACCTGATATCAGGAACTCCTTCTAAATCTGCAATTGTTCTTGAGACCTTGAGGATGCGGTCATAGGCTCTTGCGGAGAGTGCGAATTTATTGATTGCCGTCTCAAGAAGCCTCTGTCCTGCTTCATCTATTGCGCAGTGTTTTTTTATCTGCTTTGGCGACATATGGGCATTGCAGAAGATTCCGTCCCCTTTAAACCTCTCATGCTGGACTTTCCTTGCAGAGTTGACTCTTTTGCGTATCACGCTTGAGGACTCACCCGCTGAATCTGAAGAAAGCTCCTTATATTTTAAGGATGGGACATCTATGTGGATGTCAATGCGGTCAAGGAGTGGCCCTGATATCTTTGCAAGATATTTCTGAATCTGGCCGGAGGTGCATGTGCATTCCTTTTTTGTGTCATATTTAAAGCCGCAGGGGCACGGGTTCATGGCAGCAGCGAGCATGAAGCGGGCCGGAAATGTGAGTGATGCAAGTGCTCTTGAGATTGTGACCTTGCCGTCTTCAAGGGGCTGGCGCATTACCTCAAGGACGTTTCTTCTGAACTCCGGCAGCTCGTCTAAAAAAAGTACCCCGTTATGGGAGAGGCTGACTTCTCCGGGCATTGGCATTGCTCCTCCGCCAATTAACCCTGCATCAGAGATTGTATGGTGCGGGGAGCGGAAGGGTCTTGTAGCAATCATGGCCTTGTTTTTTTCTAACAGTCCTGTGACAGAATGGATCTTTGTTGTCTCAATCGCCTCCTCAAAGGTCATGTCAGGAAGGATTGTTGGTAACCGCTTTGCAAGCATGGTTTTCCCGGAACCTGGCGAGCCTATCATGATGATGTTATGACCACCGGATGCTGCAACCTCTAAAGCCCTTTTGGCGTGCTCCTGTCCCTTAACGTCAGTAAAATCTATTTTATATCTTGAATGGTTTTCAAAAGTTTTTTCGAGGTCTATTTTTTTAGACGGGATCTCAAGCCTGCCATTTAAGAATTCTACTGCATCTGGAAAGGAGGATACAGGATATACATTTACTCCCTGCACAACTGCAGCCTCCTCGCAGTTTTCCTTTGGGAGGATAATCCCTTTTTTCCCTGCACTTCGCGCTGCAACAGCCATGGAAAGTGACCCCTTGATTGACCTGATACTGCCGTCAAGTGAAAGTTCTCCTAAGATTATGTAGTCTTTGAGTACTCTTTCATCAATTAACCCCTGGGCCGCAATTATGCCTATGGCAATCGGGAGGTCAAAGATCGGCCCTACTTTTTTTATATCAGCAGGGGCAAGGTTTACGGTTATTCTTCTCACAGGGAATTCAAAGCCGGTGTTGGAGATGGCTGCCTTTACCCTGTCTTTACTTTCCTTAACAGCAGCATCAGGAAGACCAACTGTAGAGAAAGTAGGAAGGCCAAGGGCAATATCTACCTCGACCTCAACAATATAGGCATCAATCCCGATTGTGGCACAGCTAAGAACAGTGGAAAGCATAAGAACCTCTTAAAATAGGATTCAAGGGATCGAGGAGTCAAGGAGTCGAGTGAAAGAAAAATCAAATATCAAAAAATTAATTTTGAACTTTGAAATTTCCTTTAACTCTCGAACTTTTTCCCTTTAATGCGTTATATTCTATTTGCATATGGTTTCTCGCACTATTGCGTTTATCTACTTTTCAGGAGATAACCAAGTGTATTCGTTTTTATTTTTAGATTATTTTTGGGATGACTTGATGCTAATTTAGAATTTTTATATGTCTTTCTTAGTTGTGTCAAGAAATAAAAGAAACAAAAGAGTTAGAACTTTGGATTTGACAATGCGCTTCAATTCATATAGTTAAAGGTCTCTTAAGGACATAGCAGGAGACCTCTTTGGCAAAAAAAAATAGATCAAAAGAAACATTAGACTACCTCTACAGCCTCGGAAGGATGGGAATAAGGCTCGGCTTAGACTCGCTTAAAAAAAATCTTTCTGTTTATAAAGAACCGCAAAATAATTTTTCTTCAATCCTTATTGCAGGAACAAATGGAAAGGGTTCAACAGCTTCAATGCTCTCCCATATCCTGAGAGCTTCAGGCTATAAAGTCGGCTTATACACCTCTCCCCATCTCACTGACTTCTATGAAAGGATAACAATTAACGGAGAAAAAATAGACTCCGAGAGGTTCTGCGAACTCGCTGAGAATCTTAAGGCAAACTTAAAAGAGCCTCTTACTTTCTTCGAGTTTGTCACAGCACTTGCCCTCATTTATTTTTCGCAGGAAAAAGTAGATATTGCAGTTCTTGAAGTCGGCATGGGTGGAAGGCTTGATGCAACCAATCTGGTAACTCCGC
>MGDB01000082.1:1875-3791 GCA_001790645.1 Candidatus Schekmanbacteria bacterium GWA2_38_11 | reverse complement strand
TATCGGGCTTGACCATACCGAGTTTCTTGGAAGAACTTTGCCTGAAATTGCAGCAGAAAAGGCGGGAATCATAAAACCGGGCGGTACCTTGATCACTGCTGAAGAAAAAGAAGATATCAGGATACTTTTTAAAAATGTCTGCAGGAAAAGAGGATCAGATATCTTTATCCTTGGGCAAAGTTTTAATTATTCATCCCTCGATACAGGACTTCACGGAACATCCTTTGACTTTTCCTCTAACTTAATAGACCTTAAAAGCATCAACGTCCCTCTAAGGGGAAGCCACCAGGCAAAGAATGCAAGCCTTGCCCTCTTTGCAGCACTGAAGCTTTCTGAGTCCGGGTATAAGATCAATGAGGAGAACATCAGAAGGGGATTAATGGATACAACATGGAGAGGGAGGCTTGAATTTTTTTATTACCCGAGAACCATACTTATTGACTGTGCCCATAATGTTCCTGGGATTCTCAGGCTCTCTGAGTTTCTAAAAACCAGTACATTAAAAACAAACCCCGTCAATTTCATATACGGGACTTTGTTTGATAAAGACTATTGTGAAATCTTAAAAATCTTAAGGTCTATGGCTAAAAATATAATTCTATCAAAGCCTGATCACCCAAGAGCTCTTCATCCAAAAATAATAAAAGAAAGGTTATTTCCTGAGGATAACAGCGTAAAGGTAAGGGTCAGCCCCTTAAAAGCCTTTGAGCTTACAAAGGACATTGCAGAAAAAGATGGTCTAATCTGTGTGACAGGGTCCATTTTCCTTGTTGCAGATATTCTTAAAGAGCTTGAAACCATGATGACATCAGAGAAGAAAACTGTTGAAAGAATAAATAAGGAATATTTTTATTTAGGGCGGTAAAAAGAGGGCATGAAAAGAAAAATCTTTTTATTATTTCTCACGCTTTTAATTCTAAAAATATCTGTCAGTCTCTCCTTTGCCGAGGACCGGCCCGGAAACCCCATGAAAACGGCCACCAAACACTTTAAAGGAATAGGGAAAGAAGACACAGAGCCAGTAGATTTCTATGCAGAAAATGTAGAGTTCAGGAGAGAGGTAAACCTTTTAATCGGTGAAGGTTCAGTTGATATAGAATACAGGGGCATAAGCCTCCAGGCAGACAGGGTAGAATATAATATAGAGACAGGAGATACCAAGGCAAGGGGTAACGTAGTTGTTGAGGACGGAACATCTGTACTTTTTTGTGAATCCATTGAACTGAATCTCAAAACCAAGCTTGGTATAATTTACAATGGTGAGCTTTTCCTTGAACCGACATATTATCTTACAGGAGTTGAGATAAGGAGGCTTGGTCTTGATAGGTATGAGATCATAAACGGATACTACACAGCATGTCAGAAAACAGTCCCTGAATGGTCTATAAAAGTCTCGGAGGCTACCGCAGAAGTGGAAGGGATGCTCCATGCAAAGGGTGCCTCCTTTGCCATAAAAAAGATTCCTGTCCTTTATCTCCCGTACCTCCTTTTCCCAATAAAAACGAAGCGGGCTACAGGTCTTCTCTTTCCCAGATTCGGCTCAAGCACAAGGAGCGGAATTCGCTGGTACCAGCCTTTTTTCTGGGCAATTAATGATTACTCAGATGCAACCTTTTCCATCGATTTTCAGGGAAAAAGAGGGATAGGGACAGAAGGCAATTTCAATTATGTAATTGATGAAGAGAGTTCCGGTACGATAAACGGCTATCAGATACAGACACGTTCAAGGTCCCGTCAAGAAGGTGGAACATCAAGGTTGAAGGAACGGTGGAATATCTTTGCTTTCCACCAGCAAAACCTTCCTGAGGAAGGTATCAGGATAGTTGGGAAGGCAGATGTTAGAAGTGACGAGAACTTTTTAAGGGATTTTAAAGAGTCCTTTGAAGAAAGGACTCAGCAGTCAGATGTTAAATCAA
>MGDB01000082.1:1428-1858 GCA_001790645.1 Candidatus Schekmanbacteria bacterium GWA2_38_11 | reverse complement strand
CTTCCTGAACTGAAATTGATAAGCCTCGAACAGCCTCTTTTTGGCGGAGACGGATTAATTAAAGGCTTGGAGCCATTGTCTAAATGGCTGCCGGTAAAGTTTCATCTCGAAACATCGCTTGCATCTATGAAAAGCAAAACTACGAGAGAACTAATTGACAACGTCGAAGTAGGCAAGAAAAGGAGATTCAATACAGAAAGGTTCGATATCCATCCAAGCATCTCTCTGCCGTTAAGTTATAGGAACTTATTCACTCTTACTCCATCAATTGGGATAAGGGAAACTTTTTATAACCACAGGCTGCATGGTGAGGATGAGAAAAACGCAGAATTTGCAGGTAGCGGCAGTACCGGCAAAAGGGTTAAGCTCGTTGGGAATTCAGCCCTAACAAGAGAGATGTATGACATTTCTCTAAGATTCGATGCCCCGC
>MGDB01000082.1:0-1379 GCA_001790645.1 Candidatus Schekmanbacteria bacterium GWA2_38_11 | reverse complement strand
GCATGTAATTGAGCCAAATATAGAATACAAATACATCCCTGCTTTAGATCAGCACACAATTATCCAGACAGATCCTTTAGATTTTATCAAGGGAAGAGAGTTTCTAACCTACTCCATTATAAACCGTCTCTACGCAAAATTTAAGAGTGTGGATGAGAAGGAAATAAGTGCAAGAGAAATAGCCGTTCTTAAAATAAGCCAGTTCTATGACTTTAAGAAGGATGAGGAATCTGTCAGGGGAAAAAACTTAGAAGAAGGTATGCCTGAAGTGCAATCCGGAGCTCTATCTGATTTTAATGTTGATCTTGAGTTATACTTACTTAAAAATACTACTATTAACTTTATTTCCTTCATTGACCCCCACAAAGGCGACCTTGATAGGCTAATAGGAAATATCATGCTTGAGCAGGAGTTTTTAAAGTCAAAGCTTAATGCTTCTTTAAGTTGGCGGTGGACAGACCCTGATAAAAACCAGGCCCTGGATTGGACCGAGCCTGATTTTAACCCTGCTTTTCAGGTAACGAAGAACAAAACCTTAAAAAAAGTCCGGACGTCAGAGCCTTTCTTTAATCCTGGTCTTGAAACTCAAGTCCCATTCCGCAACACATTTACGGCTTTAAATCTGGGGCTCACTATCCCGTATGGGTGGGAATTCGGGTACCTTGGAAGGTTTTATAACACCGGGCAATTTATGGACAGGGATATTTTTAACCTTCGTCAGCGTGAGTTTGCCCTTCGCACCAAATATACCAGCCAGTGCTGGTCAGTTGAAGCCACTTACGGGAAAAGAGAATTTTTCAGAGAGGGACGATCCAAGGAGTCCTTTGACGACCTGACTAAGGACGAAAGGTTTTTCTGGGTTTCAGTGCAGCTTGAGAGCCTCGGAGCAGTTACATCGAAATAGCTGTAAGCGGTAAGCTTTAAGCTATAGGCACAGAAAAGATGAAAAACGTTGAACGGTTGCATTGCTCGTTTTGGCCAAGGCTTACAGCTTAAGGCTTATAGCTTACAGCTAATACATCACAGATTCCCTGCGCACCTTGCACATATTGTAGGGTGGTCGCTCCTCTGACCGACGCTTTCGCTGTACATCCAGCACCTCTCGCATTTTTCACCCGGTGCTTCTGAGACAATAACTTTTAGATCCCGAAAAATCTCGCTCAAAGAATCTGTAACTTTTTCCTCTGTTAAGACCACCTGTGAAACAATAAATATTGCGGCAAGGTCTTTTTCATAATTTTTGAAAAATTGAAAACTTTCACCGCTTCCCTTTATCTCAACCTGTGCATCAAGGGAATGGCCGATAATCTTTTCTCTCCTTGCTGTCTCAAGTGCCTTTGCAACCTCTTCCCTTAAAAGGATTATTTTCTCCCACCTTG
>MGDB01000081.1:4275-6680 GCA_001790645.1 Candidatus Schekmanbacteria bacterium GWA2_38_11 | reverse complement strand
TTTTCCTCAAGGAGCACAAAGATATCTTTGAGAAGATGAAGACAAAGGTTATAGAAAAAGTAGGGTTAATTAAAAACGAAAAAAAAGGTCATTCCTGATAGCACACAGTACTGCAGGATGGGGAGGTTAGTTGGGGAGTAGAAAAATGGGTTAGAAGGTTTTAAAGAAGAATATTGTTTTTTTTGCAGATTAAGATTCCTTCTTTTTTTATTACACCGCCCACAAAGCTTAAATTGTCCTTTGTAGAGTATTCCTCCATCGGATAGCCGACAGGCTGGATATCAACCTTTATCTCCCACAGGTATTTCTGGAGTATTACCTGTGCATTATAATGGGATTTGCCTCTGAATTTTCTGGAAAATATTGCTATATCTATATCGTTTTCTGGTGTTGCCTTTCCCTTTGCTTGAGAACCATACAGAATTGCAAAATCAACTTTCTCTTCTGTCCAAGAGACTAATATGAAGCATGTCAGAAGCAAACTAAAAAAAGAGATTTGTCAGCTTTTTATTCCTCTTAAACATTTTTCTTAGGTTTTGACTCAACAGCGCATGTTCCTGAATCAGAAGCCTTATCTACAGAACAGGTTCCGCCAGAAGAGGGGTTTTCCATTGCGCAGGTGCCGCCTTCGGTTAATGGAGATATATCAAACTTATTATATGGAAGTTTTAATAAAAGTGCTGCCATACCGCATTTGTTTGTAATGCCGGCAAAGATGAGTCCACCACCAATAAAAAGACTTCCAAGAGCAAACCATTGATTGATAAACAGGGCTAACAGGGAGAAAAGTAAAACCAGAGTCCCGGCGAGAAAACGAACCTGTCGTTCAAGTGACCATTTTACTTTACTTTTTATAAGAGAATAACCTGATTTTTCAAGTCCTATAATTCCGCCTTCTATTAAAGACACATTATTGAAACCTGCCTGCAACAGTGCCTGTGCTGCTATTGTTGCGCGGTTCCCTGTCTTGCAAAGTGTAGTTATTTCGCCGTCAATTTTTTTTAATTCAGAAATACGTGAGGATAGTTCATTCAAGGGAATATGTATCGCGTTCTCTACTCTTGCCTCGCTCAGTTCTGAGGCACTGCGTACATCAAGTACTGTAATTTTTTCTTTGCTTTTTGTTCTATCATTTAAATCTTTTGCAGTGATTTTTTTTAGTGAGCCGGCTGTGCCGTCCTGATTGGCTTTAACAATGTAATCCATATTCGCTGGTTTGGGAATATTCATAGCGCGCATATCTGCTATAAACTTGTCACGGTCATTATAATTTAGAAAAGAATTATTCTGTTTTTCCAGCTTGATTGTGGACTTAAAGTTTCCTTTGTAATCATGGCCCGGGTAAATCTCTGTTTCTTCTGGAAGTGAAGAGAGTCTTTTAAGACTATCAAAGGCTAATCCGGGATTGCCATTCTGAAAATCAGTTCTGCCAATACTGTTTATAAGCAAAGTGTCTGCGGTAATGAGTCTGTTTTCATAGAGAAGGCTAACGATTTCGTCTGTGTGTCCGGGCGTATAAAGCACTTTAACAGTAACATCATCAAACTGTATCTCAGAGCCCTCTGTGATGCGTTTAGTTGCAACGTTAGACAGGGAATTTTCATGTATGAGAACAGGAATATTCAGTTTATTTTTTAATATAGCTGCCGCAGAAAGGTGGTCAGCGTGAGTATGAGTATCAATAATATTTACAAGTGATATCTTATTCTTTTTCAGATAGTCAAGATAAGTTTTAACCAGTCCAAAATGAGGATCTACCAAAAGAGCCCTTTTTTCAGCAGAGACTATCAGATATGAGAAACAACTTCCGTGATTGAACTGCTTAAAATGTTTCATAAACATTTTCCTCCACAATATTTACTCAAGAGAGTTCCCCGATGCTTTGCATCGGGGTATAATTAGTATTTCTTGTCATTTCCGCCCCCATTTCCATGAGGGTAAACTCCAGCGGAAATCCAGAATTGTTCCCGCAAAATGAGGGAACTGTACAGTTGAACTGGATTCCCATTTTCATGGGAAACCCTGGATTCCGCATCAAGTGCGGAATGACGGCCGTTAATATTATTTTTCACCCCGAAATAGGAACAATAATATAAAAACTCTATCAGGAAAAGAGAGCTTTGTCAGTCCACAATCCCCACGAACTTTTTTTCAACCCATCCCTTCATTTCAGATGAGTTGTGGGGGAGTTTGATTTTAAGCCAGCCGTCGCTGTTATCTAAGATTTTAAATTCCGCCCCTTCGTGAAGCTTAAAAATGGCAGGGTTATTAATGCCGTTTCCAGACCTCACTGATATCTCTTTTGAAATAAGCACACCGGATCTTAAGCTTTTTAAGACATAAACTTTAGAAGCTGCTGAAATTCCGGTCAGGATTGCAGTGAAGAGAAGTACCAGAACAATTGT
>MGDB01000081.1:0-4259 GCA_001790645.1 Candidatus Schekmanbacteria bacterium GWA2_38_11 | reverse complement strand
GGTTTAAAAAGCCTGAAAGCCGCAAGGCTCCAGAATAGACAGTTAAGGATTAAGAATAATATGAAAAGCTCTTCGCAATTTAAATTGTAATACCAGAAAAAAATTGATTCAAGAATTTTGGGATTGCCTGTATTTATTTTATCCCTGGTATTTTTCCGCGCATAGTTAAGATTTGCTTTTAGGTCTTCATCCCGCGGGTTATACAATTCACTCCTCCTGTAGCTGAGGATGGCCTTTCCTATTTCTCCGGTTCTGTAATAACAATTCCCGAGGTTGTAATAGATCAGACCATTTCTCAGGTTCTGTTCCAGAAGCTTTTCATATAATGAAATAGCCCTGTTATAATCTCCTTTATTATATGCCTGGTTTGCTTCTAAGAATATATTAGAGCGCTCTTCAGAAGAGTCTGCAAAGGAAGGTATCAGTATCATTAATAAAACAATTATACTGAAAGCCGTCAATGCCTTCATAAGGTGGTTCTCCTGAAATCTTTCTCAAGTCTTTTTAATAACTCCTTTCCGGAGTTTAAGAGTTCTTCTATTTTTTTGACTGAAAGGGTTTTAGAGACAAATTTTTCATATTCCAGTTTTTCTAAAAACTTTTTCGTTTCTTCAACAGAGTTTTTATCGATTCCTGCTGCTTCAAGTTTTTCAAGTACCTCACCTGGTGTGAGCGCAGAGCCTGTGATATTAAATTTATTTCCGAGGTATTCCCTTACAGCCCTGGAAAGATCAGCGCAAAAATCCTCTTTTCCCATCTCATGTTCTATTTTTGCCTCTTTGATTTTTTTCTTTGCCTCTTTAAAAGCCTTTTTGCTTCTTGCAAATTTTATATCTCCGAGGTACCTGTCCTTCCTTTTTTTGTAAATGAGGCATGATAAATAAGACAGGGCTGGAATCATGGAGAAGGCAAGGTAAAGAGGATCATATAAATTTAACCTCTGGTCTTTGAGGGCAGAGATTGACATATTTATTGGGAGAATGTCTTTTCTTAAAACCTTTATTGATTCCTTTGGATTTAACCCTTTGAAATTTTCCACAAAATGTAATTTATCATCTTCACCTGTTATTAATCCTGTAAAGGTAACCTTTTGAGAGATTGCTTTCTCATATTTGCCGGTCTCGGGATTAAAGAAGGAGATTTCCACAGAAGGAATATGAAATGTTCCCTCTTTTAAAGGAATAATTGCTTTTTTAAAGATTTTTTTCCCGGTTAATATATTCCCTTCATTATTTATGACAGTTGCAGGCTGGTCACTGTAGACCTTAAAGTCAGGTGATTCTTTAAGTGAAGGCTCAGGTACACCCCTGATATTTCCATGCCCTGAGACCTCTAAGGTTAGAGTGGCTGATTCACCGATTTTGATTTTATCTTTGTTGAGTGTTGCTGTAAACTTGAAGTTTCCCACCAGGTTAGCAAAATTTGCAGGCCTGTTTTCCTTTGGCAGAGGCTTGACCTGGACTTCGAGAGTTTTAGTTGATAAAATTTTTGACTCAATCTGGCCTCTGCTAAAAAATGGGTCATCAGAAAAAGGATCAGCAAAAAAACCTCTGTTCTTAGATTTTTTTACTGCTTCGAATCTAAGCTTTGCCGGAGGGATTTCCAGTTTTCCCGGCCTTGTAGGGAAAAGAGCTACCTTTGTTTCATATACCAGGTATTCATTTCCATCAATTACTTTTACAGTTTCTTTTTCTTTTCCATATTCCTCCATGAGGAACCCTTCAAAATTCGGTCTTTCAAGGCTTGCATCAGAAACAGGCACTTTTCTGTAGAAACGTATGATATAATTTATCTGCTCGTTAATGTAGGGGTTGGGGTTACTGACCTCTGCAGTCAGGAAAAAGTCTTTTGATTCTGAAATAACTTTAGGTTCATTTGCAACAGAAGATGAGATTTTTATATTTATTGGGTTAGTCTTATAAACTTTTCCCTGGACCTCTACCCTGATCTGCTCAATAGTAAAGTTACCCTCTCTTTGTGGGATTAAAATATAGTTGAAAGCCTTGGATGCACTAAAAACTCCGTTGATTATTTTTACCTCTGATGAATTCCCGTTCGGGATAATCTGAAAATCTTTAACAGGGGGAAATACCGGCTCGCTTATCTTTTGTGCTCCATTTACAGTTACTGACAGATTCAACTGGTCATCCAGAGTTGCCTCAGCCTTATCAATGAAGGCAGAAACAGTAATACCTGAGGCTGAAGTTAGAGTAACAAAGAGGAAAAAAATTAGTAGTACATAAAATATAATTGACTTAAGAGATGTCATAATTTACCAATCCTTAGACTGGGTATAAGGGATTACCCCTTTTTTTATTAACTGCTCTTTTAAAAAGTTTTTCCGGTCTTCCTTCAAACTGTTTAGCACCATGTCAGCTTCTTCCTTTGAAAGCTTCCTTGAAGCCATTTTAGGTTTTTCTTCCTGGGGAGATTCTTTCCCTTTATTTTTTTTCATATCCTGTTTTTGTTTTTCATCTTCCTTTTTCTTATCATTCCGGTCATTTTGGTCGGAGTTTTTCTTATCTTTATCCTTATCCGGCTGTTTTTGCTGGCCCTGCTGCTTTTTTAATTTTTCAAGCACAAGTTCAAGGTTATATTTAGCATCCTTATCATCTGGGTCAAGCTCTAAGGCCTTCTTATAACATTGCGCCGCTTCAAGCAGCTTCCCTTCCCTGTAGAAACAGTTGCCTAAATTATAATAGGATTTTTCTTCAAGAAACCGGTCTTTGCTGTTTTTCGCTACATCTAAATATCCTTTTATTGCCTCGTCATAATTTTTTATTTTATATTGGGTATTAGCAATATTATATTTCAGTTTAATATCTCCGGGATTTTCTACCTGGGCGTCAAGGAAGGTTTGGAGTGCTCCCTTATAGTTCTTTTGACTATATAATTTTTCTCCTTCATCAAAAGAGCCGTAGATTGATTTGTTAAAAAGATTAGAAGGATTAAGTAATAGAGTAAAAACCAATGGATAAATTAATATTGTGTTAACCATTGTGATTCACTCCTTCTCTTATTTCTCTTATAAAAAATTCCCCTGCTATGAGGCAGAAGCCTGCAAGGACAAACCACTGGAAGCGCTCTTCCCATTTTTTCTCACTGGCGCTTTTGAATTTCTTTTTTTCGGTTTTCTTTTTTATTTCTTTTTTATAGATATTTTCAAGGTCTAAATCCCCTGTAACAGACCTCACATAACTTCCCCCGGTTTCTGAAGCTATTTTTTGCAGGGAAAGTTCATTAAGCTTTGAGATTATAATCTCGCCATTGGAATCCTTCTTGAACCCGCCCTGACCGTTTCTTGCAGGGAGAGGGGAACCTTTATCGTTTCCAATCCCTATGGGGAAGACCTTTACGCCTTCTTCTTTTGCCTCTGCTGCTGCACTGAGGACATCCCCTTCATGGTCTTCTCCATCGGTAATAAGGATTAATGCTTTTGACCTGTTTTTTTTCTTTCCCAAAGCCTGGACAGATTTTCTTATTGCATCTGCAATGGCTGTCCCTTTTACAGGGATTAAGTCCGTATCAAGGTATTCAACAAAAATCTGGCATGCCCGGTAATCAAGAGTCAGGGGGCAGAGGACAAAGCTTCTTCCTGAAAATGCCACAAGTCCGATTCTGTCCCCTTCAAGCATTTTAAGCAGGTCAGAAACCTTTCTCTTTGCTCTTTCGAGCCTGTTAGGCTTTACATCTTCGGCTGACATGCTGTCAGATACATCCATGGCTATGATAATGTCTATGCCCTCTCTTTTAATCTCCTCCCAGTGAAATCCCCATCGCGGTTTAATTAGTGCAAAAATAAGAAGAGATAATCCCATGACGAGAATAAATGACTTGAAGAGATACCTGTTCTTTTTAATTCCCGGAGAGAGCCTTTCTAAAAGTTTCCTGTCACAGAAACTCGCAAGCAGTTTTTCCCTCGTACGCAATGCGTAGATAAAAAATATAATTAAAAAAGGGATTAGCAAAAGCATGTATAGATATGAGGGATCACCAAATCGCATCTAATTCTCCAAAAGAGTTTTTAAAAGGGTTCAAGGATTCGAGGGTTCGAGGATTCAAGGAAAATTCAAAGTTCAAAAATAAAAATTTAAAAATTAGGTATTTTATTTCTTTTCACTTGACCCCTCGATTCCTTGACCACTTGAATCCTTTTTCTTACGGTATTTTTCTCAGCCATGTATTGCCAAGAATTATTTCAAATAGAATTAAGATAATTGCCGGAATCAAGAAATACATAAAAAGTTCATCGTATTCAT
>MGDB01000080.1:10146-23180 GCA_001790645.1 Candidatus Schekmanbacteria bacterium GWA2_38_11 | reverse complement strand
ATTAAGCAGGAAGAAGTTGCCATGCTATCAAGCCTGGCAGCGCAGATAGCAGTTATCATAGAGCGGAACCAGTTAAGCAAAAACTTAAACACCGTCTTTGCTAATGTAGCAAAGAGGCAGCAAAATGTAGAGGCGCAGAAAAATCTTCTGTATTAATAGTCCCTGCCAAAATCATTTTTTATAAAATAGGCGGCTTTATTCGCCCCTACCCACCAATTAACTTATAACTTTTTTGGTTCGTTTCTACTGGAAATTTTGTATTTAAGAAAAATTGGAATTGCGTTTTTTAGATTAAGTATGTAGAAAATAATTTTAAAATAAGTTGCATAGAACATTTACTGATAGGGAAAGACCCAATCTCTCAATCCTACCATTAACACAAAGGAGGAGAAAAGAAAATTATAGTTTTTTCCAAAAGATTTTAAAAGGTATGAATAGCATGTTAAAAAATAGAATGAGGTTTTTTTATTTTCTAATTATTATCTTCCTTTCTGTTTTTAATCTTCCATTGCTCTCTTATGGAGCAGAATCCAACAGGTTAGGTATTGTTGATTTGCAGAGGGTTATGCAGGAGTCAATAAAAGGTAAACAGACTTTCGAATTGTTTGATAAGGAATTTAAAGGGAAAAAAGAGAAACTTGAGTCTGAAGAGAAAGAAATAGAAAAACTTAAAAAAGATATTTTAGAAGGGTTACCCAACTGGAGTGATGAAGTAAAAGAAAGTAAACAGGAGGAGTTTAATAAGAGATTAAAAAAATACCAGGTGGAAAAAGAGGAATTTGAGGAACAGGTCAAAAAGAAAAATTTTGAATTAAATAAAAAAATTGTAAATGAAATAATGGATGTAATAGAGGAAGTAGCAAAAAAAGAGAATTATACAATTATTCTGGAAACTGAGTCTGTAATGTATTTCTCCCCTCGTTTAGATATAACTGAAAAGATAATTGAAAGATATGATGCAAAAGCGAAGTGAGTTGGTTTTTATATTTCTTAAACCTTTTTTCAAATGTTGTATCATATAAAATATACTTTGGTTTCATGCATCAGATGCTTTCAATAAACTTATCAATTAAGACCTTTTTAACTTTGCCAGCTTTCAAGTTTTTTTCTGCTTCATCGATCCTTAATAAGAAACTCTGACGCTTTACATTCCTGTATAATTCCTTTAGGAATCTGTACTCTTCTTTTGGAACTTTTACAGTATCTTCTGTTACAAATTTTCCCATTTTACCCTCCTGAAGGAAGTGAAAAGTTTCCCTTTGATTTTTCTTTATTAGTAACTTCTTGGAGTTTATTTATAATCTTATACCTAAAACCTTTTTCTATAGCAAACCAAAAAATTTTCTCTATAAAAATTGCTTTTAAGATTTTTGTTTTAAACTTCGGATGCTGTTGAAATTGTTTTGGTGCTAAAACTTCTGGCTCTCTATTATATGATAGCACCTCTAATTATAATGGAGGCGAGGGGAATCGAACCCCTGTCCGAAGATATGAAATTTAAGGTCCTACATGCTTATCCTCTGTTTTAATCTCGCCCTTTAAGTCTCCCAGAGGCAGGATACTCAAAGGACCAGCTTGAATTGTTCTCATCTTTTCTCCATCAAGCGGTGAAAGAAAGACCAGCCTGCTAATTTGTCCCGATTAAGCCCCGCAGGCGAGAACTTAACCGAGATTAGCTGTTCTTAGGCAGCTAAAGGCAGAGCGTAATTGTCTGCGTTTGTTTTTTCCCAATTGTTTTACGAGCCATTGGGACCTCGGCATGCCCCGCTAAACCCCACTTATCCCCGTCGAATCCAATTCGCCCCCAAGACGCTTCGCGTCACTAATAGCTTATAGCTATTAGCTTTATGAACGCAGGCTAAAGCCTGCGGCTACCTAATTTTTTTCTCTCAACCAAAGAATACCTTTGCAATCTCGTACAGATCCGGGTCTACTGTTTTAAGTTTTTTAACAGGTTCAGAAATGTCAATATCAACTATCTTGTTGCATTGTAAAGCAACCATTCTTCCGAATTTGCCTTCTTTTATCAAATCAACAGCAGCCACTCCAAATCGTGTTGCAAGGACCCTGTCATTGGCAGTGGGCGAGCCGCCTCTCTGGATATGGCCAAGGACAGTCACTCTTGTGTCATAGCCTGTCCTCTTTTCAATCTCTGTACCCAGGAAATTACCGACACCGCCGAGTTTGATATGCCCGAATTCATCTACCTGGTTGCTTGAAGTTATATATTTATCAACGTCCTTGGGCTTGGCACCCTCTGCAACAACTATAATGCTGAAATTTTTCCCCCTCTCGTGGCGTTTCTTAATCATTGTACATACTTCTCCAATGTCAAAAGAGACCTCCGGAATAAGAATTATATCTGCTCCTCCTGCAATTCCGCCAAATGTTGCAATCCACCCTGTGTGCCTTCCCATTACTTCAACAACCATAATGCGGTCATGAGATTCAGCAGTGGAGTGAAGCCTGTCAATAGCATCTGTGACAATGGTTACAGCTGTATCAAAACCAAATGTAAAGTCAGTTCCTGATAAATCGTTATCTATTGTTTTTGGTATCCCTACTATGGGGATTCCTTTTTCTGAGAGTTTATATGCTACTCCTAAGGTGTCTTCTCCTCCAATGGAAATTAAAGCATCAATCCCGAATTTTTTATAATTTGCCAGAAGTCTCTGCAGATCTTCTTCATTCTTAAAGGGGTTTGTTCGTGAGGTTCCAATGATTGTTCCGCCCACATGGAGTATTCCTGAAACTGAAAAATTTGTAAGAGGCTCTGTTTCTCCATAGATCAAACCGTGCCATCCTCTTTTTATTCCGATGACTTCATAGCCGTAGGAATTTGCTCTTCTTACAACTGCTCTTATAGCTGCATTAAGCCCCGGACAATCACCACCACCTGTTAAAACACCAATTTTTTTAACTGGCTTCATAGCTTTTAACTCCCATCAAAAATAATTCAACAAAATCTATTTGTTGATTTTATATACCAACTGTTCCTTTTTGTCAAAAAGGTTTTTGGAGGTCTCTGAAAAATACAGAGAGCCCTCCTGTGGAATCTCATCTCTAATCGAAGTAATCATAAAACCAGACTTTTTTAGGGGATTTCTTTTGTAAATTTTTCTAAAATAAATTAGCACAATATGATGTGCTTAAGAAGCTTTTCTATACAATATATTGATTTAAATAAAAGCACAAATTTCTTTTGAAATTTAAATGGAAAACAGGTGTAAGAATTTTTTATTTTTTCTTGACAAAAAAATGTGCTGGGGGTAGAGTGAACCATAAAGTGGGGCAAAGTGGGAAATAAATCTTGCCAGGGAATTATAAATAGAAAATTTTTTAACCTCTTTTTAAGCTTTTGGCTGCTATGTTTCAGGGGACATTTAACCATACAATCGACAAAAAAGGTCGAGTCAGCATTCCTTCTAAATTTAGAGAAGTCTTAAAAGAAAAATACTCAGAAGAGGTAATGCTTACTCGCGACGCTGATAGATGTCTGATAGCTTACCCGATGGCTGAGTGGAATGTACTTGCAGAAAAAGCCAAACAGTTCTCCCGCTACGAGGATAATGAGAAGAAGGCAAAGCGCTTTATTTTTTCTGAAGCAGAGAAGTGTGCACTAGACAAAGCAGGAAGAATTCTTATCCCGCCAATTTTAAGAGAATATGCTGAACTTGACAAGGAAATAGCAATCATCGGGAACTTTGATACCTTTGAGATATGGAGTAAACAGAGATGGGAAGAGTACAATAAAGATTCTCAGGATGTCTTTAAAAACATAAGAGAGAAGATAGAGAAATTGGGGCTATAATTTACCATGAACTATGGGACCCTTTCATATTCCTGTACTTGCAAAAGAAGTTACAGAGTTTTTAAAATGCGCAGGCGAGGGGATTTTTGTTGATTGTACTCTGGGAGGGGGCGGCCATAGCGAGGCAATATTAAAAGTAACTGGTCCAAAGAGCCTTGTAATCGGTATTGATCAGGATGAAGAAGCAATCAGATTTGCATTTGGGCGGTTAGGAAATTACGGCAAACAGTTCAGGGCAATAAAAGGAAATTTTAAAGAATTAGAAAGCATTCTTGAAAAGGAGAAAATCAAAGAGGTTGATGGCATTCTCTTTGATCTTGGTGTCTCAAGCCATCAGTTTGAAGAACCATCAAGGGGGTTCAGCTTAAAGAAATCGGGGCCTCTTGATATGAGGATGGACCTAAGCAGGAAAATAACAGCTTATGACTTAATAAATAATTTATCAGAGGAGGAACTTAAAAATGTAATAAGAAGCCTTGGCGAGGAGAAGTGGGCAGGAAAGATTGCAAGAGCCATTGTAAAATCAAGAAATGTTAAGAAGATATCAACTACTACTGAATTAGCAGAAATTATTTCAAATATTATCCCTAAATCTCATTGGCCAGTAAAAATCCATCCTGCTACCAGAACCTTCCAGGCTTTAAGGATAAAAATTAATGATGAGATCCAGGTTCTCCTTCCTTCTTTGACTGCTGCTCACAGCAGATTGAAGGTCGGGGGAAGGCTTTGTGTGATCTCTTATCATTCCTTAGAGGATAGAATTGTTAAAGAATTTTTTACGCAAAAGTCCAGGGGCTGCATATGTCCTCCTAAGCTGCCTGAGTGCAGGTGTCATATGAAGCCCACTTTAAAAATTATTAACAGGAAACCGGTCATTGCCAGTGCATCAGAGATTAGTGAAAACCCGAGGGCGAGAAGCGCAAAGCTCAGAGCAGGGGAAAGGATTTGAAGGGAAAATTATATTGGATAGAGGGGACATTCTTGTCCCGCTAAGGCGGGGTTAGTAAGCTCCGTCTGTCAAGATTATAAGGAGGATTAGGATTTGGCTAAAACTCTTTCAAACCCTGGTATTCTTTTAGGAGAAAACATTGCCCTAAGACAGGAGGGTGTAAAGGTACTGAGAAGGTTTTTTATCTACTTCACTATAGTCCTGGTTTTTTTCAGTGGAATATTTTTTCTGGCATGGCAACAGATTTATATCATGAAGATGACTTATGAGATCCATCAGCTGAGGCGTTCTCTGAAGGAATTAAGTTTTAAAAACATAAAGCTGAAGTTTGAAATATCCTCGCTTTCATCTCTGAGCAGGGTTGAGAAGGAGGCGACTGAAAGTTTAAACTTAAGACCCCCGGCATTTGACCAGGTTAAGATTATAGAAGAAAAAGGGAAATAGAAGCCTTATAAAAGTGATGGAGAGGCTTCTGATTACAGCGATGAAATTCAGATTACGGAGATTAGGGGAGCTTAAAAACTTTTTCTGGGCTCTTTTTACTGGCAGAATAAACTATGACTAATCCAAGCAATGATAACACGAGAAAACGGATTTTCATAATATTCTCTTTTCTTTCTGTCCTTTTCGCAGTTGCCCTCGTAAAAGATTTCTACCTTCAGGTAGTAAAACATAAGCCATTAAGTGATCGCGCAGAAAAACAGTCAACCCAGAGAATCGTCATAAACCCTGTAAGAGGTATTGTCTATGACCGCAACTACAGGAGTATGGCTGTCAGCATTGACGTAAATTCAGTCTATGCAATGCCTTTAAAGATTGAGAACCCTAAAAAGGTAGCAGGAACTCTATCAAAAATCCTCTCTGTCAGCAGGAAATCTTTAGAAGAGAAATTAAGCTCTAAGAAAGCCTTTGTCTGGATTAAAAGAAAAGTATCAGAGGATGAATTTCAAGCCATAGAAAAAATTAAACCTGAGGGGATAGATTTCTTGAAAGAAAGCCAGAGGTTTTATCCAAAAGGGGAACTTGCCAGTCAGCTGATAGGGTTTTCCGGTATTGATAATGACGGGCTTGGAGGAATTGAGAAACGGTTTGATGAGTTCATTAAAGGGAAATCCGGGGTAAGGATCATGACTGAAAAGGATGCCAAAGGAAGGTCCATCTACGTTTTTGAAAAGCCGAGGTCTGAGGGGAAAAGTATTGTCCTTACAATTGATGAAAATATTCAGTATATAGTTCAGTCAGAACTTGAAAAAAGGGTTGAGGAAGTTAAGGCTGCAGGAGGTTGTGCTGTTGCAGTAAACCCAAGGAACGGTGACATACTGGCTGTTGCCGCTATGCCAAAATTCAATCCCAACCAGGTGAATCAGCATTCACCATCTGACTGGAGGAACAAAGTTATAAGTGATCCCTATGAGCCAGGCTCAACTTTCAAGGTCATAACGGCCTCAGCTGCACTGGAAGAGTCTGTTGCAAAACCTGATACAATTTTAGACTGCTCAAACGGTTTTATCCAGGTAGCAAACAAGAAAATATCAGATGTCCACAAATACGGGATGCTAAGCTTTGAGCAGGTAATCCAGAAATCGAGCAATGTTGGGACAATAAAGCTTGGCATGATGCTTGGATCCTTGCAGCTCTATAAGTACATGCGGCTTTTCGGCGTAGGTGAACGGACCGGGGTTGAGCTGGACGGCGAGTCTCCGGGAATACTCCGTAAGCCTGAGGAATGGTCCGGTACGTCAATCGGCGCAATTCCCATAGGGCAGGAAGTATCAGTAACGCCTTTACAGCTTGCGCTGATTTATTCAGCCATAGGTAATGGAGGAGTTCTCTACAAACCAAGGATTGCCATAAAGGTAGAGGATTCTGAAGGGAATGTGGAAAAGGAATTTAAAACTGAGATCAAGAGAAGGGTGATTTCAGAAAAAACTGCAAAAATATTAAGCGGGATTTTAAAAGGGGTTGTGAGTGAGGAGGGTACGGGTAATCTTGCCAAGGTCAAGGGATTCCAGGTTGCCGGAAAAACAGGAACAGCCCAGATAGCAAAAAAAGGAGGCGGTGGGTACGTGAGCGGTAAATTCAACTCTTCCTTTGTAGGTTATCTGCCTGTAAATAACCCGGTAATAACGATTCTTGTTGTAATAGATGAACCTTCAACAGCCCATTACGGCGGAGTTATTGCTGCACCTGCTTTCTCAAGAATGGCTGAGAGGATTATGAGATATATGAACATTAAACCTGAAGAGGAAACTCCAAATACTTATGCAGCAGCATCTGATAAAAACAACAAATCCGGAGGCATAGCTCTCTCAAAATTCGATAAAGCAGCGCCTTCAGAGGAAGAGAATTCGTCAGGTAAAAATAAAACCCTGTAAAAAAATAAATGTTATTAAATAAACTTTTAGAAATACTTCCTGAGAAAAAGATCTCGGGGGAAACAGACTTAAATATTTCAAGTATAGAATATGATTCAAGAAAGATAAAAGATGGTTCACTCTTTGTAGCTATCAGGGGTCTAAGTGATGACGGACATAAATTCATAGGGGATTCCCTTGCCCGGGGGGCAAAAGCAATTGTGGTAAATGAAGGGCTTTTTGATGCCAAAGCCTATAGACAGAACAAGCCTTTTACCGCGATAGAGGTTAAGGACTCACGCAGTGATCTTGCCCTTCTTGCGAACAAGTTTTATGACTTTCCGAGCAGAAGTCTTAAGTTAATCGGGATAACAGGTACTAACGGCAAAACGACTACTTCCTATCTTATAGAATCAATCCTGAAAGAAGACGGGAAGAAAACGGGGCTCATTGGGACCATAAACTACCGCATAGGAGATGAAGTATTGCCGGCTCTAAGGACAACACCGGAATCTTCTGATTTACAAAAAATTTTAAAGGATATGGTGTCAGCTGGTTGCGGTTTTGCAATTATAGAGGTTTCCTCACATTCACTTGAACTGAACCGGGTTGACGGATGCTATTTTACAGGAGCTATTTTTACCAACCTTACCAAAGAGCATTTGGATTTTCATAAGAATATGAAAAATTATCTTTCAGCTAAAAAAAAACTTTTCCAGGGGTTAAAAAATATGAATGGCAGTGATACTACTACATTTGCAGTTATCAACGCTGATGACCCGGTGGCAGGAGAAATTATTGCTGCAACAGGTGTGAGAATTGCAACCTATGGGCTTAAAGTGAAGGCAGATATTAGTGCGGCAGATTTTAAAAGTGATTTCAGCGGGACCAGGGGCAGAGTCATATTCCCTGATGGAGAGATTGATATTTCATCACCTCTTGCAGGTGGATTTAATATCTATAATATCCTGGCTGCTGCAGCAGCTTCCTATTGTCTGGGTATAAGGAAGGAAAAAATCGTAGAGGGGATCGCAGCTATGAAATCTGTACCCGGAAGATTCCAGATGGTCGAGTGGAATGGAGATTTTGAGATTATTGTTGACTATGCCCACACTCCTGATGCCTTAGAGAGATGCCTCAGTCAGGCTAAAAATATTTCAAGAGGAAAACTCATAACTGTCTTTGGTTGCGGCGGAGATAGGGATAAAGGGAAACGGCCTGAGATGGGGAGAATCGGTGCTGAGCTTTCTGACCTCCTTTACATTACTTCAGATAACCCGAGGTCTGAAGACCCCGTTAAAATAATTGAGGATATAAAGGCCGGCATAAAGGGGAAGGAAATAAAAGAGAAGGTTAAAATCATTCCGGACAGGCGTGAGGCAATTTACGGGGCGCTTGAGATAGCTCAAACGGGAGACCTTATAGTTATTGCAGGAAAAGGGCATGAAGACTATCAGATCATAGGGAACAAAATAATCCATTTTGATGATAAAGAAGTTGTTTTAGAGAAATTAAAAAAGATGGGGAAAGCGTGAAGAAATTTTTACTCTATGAAATAGTAACTGCAACAGGAGGAATCGTTAGGTCACAGGGAGGGATTACTTCTTTTAAAGGTATCTCTACAGATTCAAGGAAAATTAAACCGGGTGAACTTTTCCTGGCTATAAAGGGAGAAAAATTTGATGGCCATGCCTTTATTCCTAAGGCCATTGGTTCAGGTGCAACGGGAATTATTTACTCTAAAAAAGAAAACATAAAGCAGACAGTGCTTTCTTCACAGTGTGTAATTTTCATTGAGGTAAAAGATACGCTTGAGGCTCTTCATAATCTTGCAATATTTTACAGGAAAAAATTTCCCATACCTCTTATTGGGATTACCGGAAGCAATGGGAAGACCTCTGTAAAGGAGATGGTTGATTTTATTTTAAGAAAAAAATTTAAGACCATAAAAAATCCCGGGAATTTCAATAACCATATCGGCCTTCCCCTGAGCCTTCTTCCTTTGGAGAAGAAGCATCAGATTGCCATAATGGAAATGGGGATGAGCAGGCCCGGAGAGATAAGGGAACTGTGTAAAATTGCAATGCCTAACGCGGGGATTATCACTAACGTGGGGTTAGCCCATGCAGAGAATTTCAAAAGCATTAAGGATATTGCCAAATGCAAGGCTGAACTTGTTTATTCTCTGTCTCCTCGCGGGGTTGCCATTGTCAATGGAGATGATCCTAACCTGGTTGATGCAGTTAAAAGCTACAGAGGAAGAAAAATTTATTTTGGCAAAGAAGCTGAAAATGAAATCAAGGCAGAGGGGATTGAGAACAAAGGGTTGGGTATTAATTTTAAACTGCTTATCGGAGGAGAAAAGATAGGAGTGCATCTGCATACTATCGGCGAGCACAATGTTTATAACGCTCTTGCTGCTTCTGCCTGTTCCCATTATTTTGGAGTTTCACCAGAGGAGATTAAAAAGGGCCTTGAGTCTTACAAGGGAATTCATCTGAGGATGGAGCTGATAAAGACTAAGCGAGGGTTAAATATTTTAAATGATACTTACAATGCAAATCCCTTATCAATGTCAAAGGCCCTTGATGCCTTTGCAAAAATCAAGGTTTCAGGGAGAAAGGCTCTCCTTCTTGGTGATATGCTTGAACTTGGAAAATTTGCAAAAGCCTCCCACAGGGGGATAGGGTCAATTGTAGGTAAAGGGCCATATGATTTACTGTTTACAGTGGGGCCTTTGGCAAAGGTGATAGCCATAGAGGCTGTAAAAAAGGGGATGTCATGGGACAGAGTAAGGAGTTTTACATCTTCAGGCAGGGTCTTAAAAATTCTTAGAGAAGAGTTGATGCCCGGGGATTGGTTGCTGGTCAAAGGGTCAAGGGGCATGAAACTTGATGAGATAGTAAATGAGATCACAAAATAAAGAAAACTCAAAAGGGCTAAAGATAAAAGGGAAAAAGATCCTCATCCTTGGTCTTGCAAGGACTGGAGCAGCTTCAGCAAGGCTCTGCTGTGGTCTCGGAGCTAAAGTTCTGGTCTCAGATATAAAAGGCGAGGAAGAATTGAAGGAATATATCAGGATGCTTGAAGGAGTGAATGTGGAATTCTTTCTTGGTTCCCACACTGAGTCCCTCCTTGAAGGGGTTGATTTAATAGTGGTTAGTCCGGGAATACCGGGTTCAATCCCTCTATTGGTTAAAGCGAGAAGTCTTGGGATAGAGGTTATAAGCGAGATAGAACTTGCTTATAATTTTTTAAAAAGCCCGGTTATTGCAATAACAGGGACCAATGGCAAAACAACAACTACAAAGCTAATCAAGGAGATTCTTACAGAAGGCGGCTATAAAGCTATATCAGCAGGAAACATCGGGAATCCTCTATCAGGGATTCCTTTAGATTCTTCTGAATATGATTACTTGGTGGTTGAGGTTTCAAGTTTCCAGCTTGAGGGAATCATCAATTTCAAACCATTTATAAGCCTGATATTAAATGTCACACCAGATCATCTTGATAGATACAGAAACATTGATGAATATGCTGAAACAAAATTCAGAATTTTTGAAAAACAGGGGAAGGGAGATTTTCTAATATTAAACTATGATGACCCCATGCTGAGGGAGCTTAAACCTCAGGGAGATTTCTCTATTTTATATTTTAGCACCAAAGATGCAGTAATAAAGGGTAGTTACATAGAAGGAGACCAGATAATTACAAGATTTGGAAGTACGGCAAAAACGGTTTGTCCGGTAAGCGAAGTAAAGCTTGAGGGACTCCATAATCTTGAAAATGTTTTAGCAGCAATAACGGCTTGCAGTATCTGCGAAGTGACTCCTGATAGAATAAGAGAGGCTTTAAAGAAATTCAAGCCCCCTCACCACAGGATGGAGTTTGTGAGGGAGTTAAACGGAGTAAGGTTCATTGATGATTCTAAGGGTACAAATGTAGGTGCTGTTATTAAATCACTGATGAGCTACTCTTCTCCTGTGATCCTGATTGCCGGAGGGAGGGATAAAAATGGTGATTTTTTTAGCCTTCGGGACCTTGTAAAATCAAAGGTAAAGAGTTTGGTGCTACTTGGAGAAGCTAAGGAGAAGATAAAAAAATCTCTCGGGGATATTGCCAGGACAATAGATGCATGCAGTATGGAAGATGCTGTGAGGAAATCATATGCGGCAGCCTCACAAGGAGATGTAGTTCTCCTTTCCCCGGGATGTGCAAGTTTTGATATGTTCAGCTCCTATGAGGAGAGGGGGCAGGTTTTTAAAAAAGCGGTAATGGAGCTTAATAATTAAATTAATTGTATGCCCAGAAAAACTAAATACGACCATTTGCTGTTGTTCATTACTCTGGTTCTTTCAGGGATAGGGGTTACAATGATTTACAGTTCAAGTGCAATAATCGCTTTAGAGGATTATAATGACCCGTTCTATTTTTTGAAGAAACAGGTATTATTTATTTCCATAGGATTAGTATTGATGCTTGTTGCCACACACATTGATTACCATTATTTGAGGAAATTGACAATTCCCATTCTTGGTATTTCATTCCTGATGTTAATCGCTGTTTTAATTCCAGGTCTTGGTATTGAGAAAAATGGGGCAAAGAGGTGGTTAAACATTGGAGGGATTGTTTTCCAGCCCTCAGAATTTGCTAAATTCAGTGTAATTCTTTACACAGCATATTCAATCTCAAAGAGAAAAGAGAAACTCCGTGAGTTTTTTAATGGCGCCCTTCCTTTGCTTCTTGTCCTTGGGGTCTTTTCCATTCTTCTTCTGCTCCAGCCTGATCTTGGTTCAGTAATAACATTGGCTACCACTGTTTTCCTGCTGCTCTTTGCAGGAGGTGTGAGGATGAGCCATCTGGTTTCCCTTGCATTGTGTTCTTTGCCATTCTTGTATCTTTCAATCTCAAACGTTTCCTACAGAAAAAGGAGAATCCTTGCATTTTGGGATCCATGGAGTGATCCGCTGGATTCAGGGTTTCAGATAATACAATCTTTTTTAGCCTTTGGGAGAGGAGGAATATGGGGAGTTGGCATAGGAGATGGGAAAGAAAAATTATTTTATCTCCCCTGGCCCCATACAGACTTTATTCTCTCAATTATAGGAGAGGAGCTCGGCCTTATAGGAGTCTCAACAGTGATAGTTCTTTTTTTCCTTTTAGCCTGGAGGGGAATCAGGGTGTCGCTTAATTCCAAAGACCTGTTTGGGACGTTTCTGTCTTTAGGAATTACAGTGTTAATCGGGCTTCAGAGCGCAATAAATATAGGCGTGGCACTTGGGCTTTTTCCGACAAAGGGCCTGCCGTTGCCGCTTATAAGCTATGGAGGGTCTTCAGTGGTACTATCTTTATTTTCCATTGGAGTTCTTCTCAGTATATCTGAACATACGTAGGTCAGAGAATGTTATATTGCTCTAAAATATTTGACAAGAAACAAAGGGTAGAGTGGGGTCTCCAGACCCCGCCGGAGGTTAAGGTCAGTAGATCCTAACCTACCAATTTGTTTTTAACGGTTCTAAGACAGACTGGGTTTAAACGTTAGAAGAAGGATTGATAAAAACCAATGAAAGCCATAATAGCAGGTGGAGGGACGGGAGGTCATATCTATCCAGGGATCGCCATTGCAAATGAAATAAAGGAGAGAGAAACTGCTTCTGAGATTCTGTTTGTAGGTACTGCCTACGGCCTTGAAACTAAGATTATTCCCGCTCACGGCTTGAGGCTTAAATTGATCAGGGCTTCAGGGATAAAGGGGAAATCAATTACAGATTTGATAAAAAGCGTTTTGGTAATTCCATTAGGTTTTCTTCAGGCAATGCAGATAATTTTCAGCTTCAGACCTGACATAGTTATCGGAGTTGGCGGCTATGCTTCAGGACCGACAGTGCTGTGTGCTGCGCTGCTTCTTCTTCCTACAATG